>JAFRLI010000130.1 GCA_017431255.1 Victivallales bacterium | reverse complement strand
GGGAAATAGGCATTATATTAATATCACCGCATTTGAACCGAACCCTTGCAAGGAGATGACAATGAACGGCGACATTCTTGTGGTTGGCACGACTTCCGATGATCCTCTGGCCAGCGACGTCGCATATTTTCTGGGACAGCAATCGGATATTTCCGATCTCATTGCGCTCAAAAACTTTGCCAATTCCGAGTTTTGCCCGCGGTTCCTCTGCGATGAAACCGATATGCTGCACATCGGGCAAAGTCTGACTGGCAAGACTGTCATCATTGTCTCCAGTTGCAGCGGGGAAATCACGCGAAATGCGCGTGCGATGCGCACCTTCCTGGTGGCGCGTGCCGCGAAGGACAATGGCGCGGCGCGCGTCGTCCTCGTGGAACCGGATTTGTTCTACAGCGCACAAGATCGTGGACCACGCCCCGAGCATGGCATGGTCGCCTTCCAACGTACGCCGGAAGACTATAAAAAGTTTGACGGACAGCCCTTCTCCTCGCGCCTCTACGCGCAACTTCTGGAGGTCGCCGGCGTGGACGCCGTCCTGACCATCCATAACCACTCCGTCGCCGTCCAGGCACTCTTCACAGACCGCTTCAACGGCAATTTCTACAACCTCTCTCCTGCCAATCTCTACGCAGACTATCTCATTCGGCACGAGCAGATGCTCCATCCCGAAAACAACCAGGGGTTCATCATATGTGCCCCTGACAAGGGAGCCGCCCCCTTCGTTCAGTGCGTCTACGACGCCATGTGCGAACAGTCCAAGGAACTCCTCCTTCCCAAAAAGCCAGACCTCCTCCTGATGGACAAACACCGCTCCGGCGAACGACGCGTCTCCATCGTCGCCGCCGAAAACAGCCCCCTTTCCATCGACCAAATCAAAGGACGCGAAATCGTCATCATCGACGATATGGTCCGCACAGGCTGCACCATCGTGGAATGCTGCCGTCGCCTTAAGGAAGCGGGTGCGGCGCGCCTCATCTACGTCGTCACGCACTTATATTCCAGCCCCGAAGTCAAGGAAAACCTCAACGACACCGCGGTCGATGAAATCATCACCACGAACACCCTCCCGAATATCCTCAACCGTGATATGCAGGGACGCCTCCGTCGCAAGATTCTCATCTTGAAACTCGAACGCTGGATTGCCCACACCATTCGCAAGGAAATCCTCCTGCAGCCCGTCCCCGAGCACGAACGCCTCTACGCGGTCGATATGTCCCGCAAGAATCCGCGCTGGCGCGAAAACGTCGTCGACACCAATCAAATCTAAAGTAGTGCCAAAGGCGGAGTAGCACCTTGGGCCGCGGCGGAGCGCGGCCTGCAAAACCTACAGCACGCTTGGGGCGAATGGCCGCGGCGGAGCGCGGTCTGCAAAACCTACAGCACGCTTGGAGCGGATGGTCGCGGCGGAGCGCGGCCTGCAAAACCTACAGCACGGCACTCCCGGGGCGAATGGCCGCGGCGGAGCGCGGCCTGCAAAACCTACAGCACGGCACGCCTGGGCGAATGGCCGCGACGGAGCGCGGCCTGCAAAACCACAGCGCGGCACGCAAAACCATCTAGCCGCTCTAGCCGCCGAGTTGGGTGCAATAGTTGCTGAGCATTTTCGTGCCGCGGTGCTTGATAAGGTCCACGTTGGCACGTGTCATATTGTGCCGTGTGGCGACATCTTCCGGCGCGTCGCCATTCACTGCGACTTCCACGAAAACCTGGTAGGTGACGGGATCCATTCGTTTGCGCAGGATTTCCTTGGCCTGTTCGAGGACGTGCCGTTTCCATTCATCGTCCCAGACGCGCGAGAAGTCGTCGACCCAAGGTTCTGGGACCTCTTCGATGTTATCCATTCCAAGTTCTTTTTTTCGTGCCCGCAGGATGTAATGCTGGGTGACGCGGCGCAGGTAGTCGCGGAAACGTCCCTGGGTGGGGTCGTACTGGAAACGATCTCCCATATGTTGGAACTCGAGAAGAATGGAGTTCACGACCTCGTCGCGGTCTGCCTCGCGCACGTGATAGTTTTTGGCGATGGACCAGATGAACCAGCGGTAGGTATTGTAGAAATCGTTCCAGGAGACATTGTCTCCTTCCTTGATGCGTTGCAGGAGGGAGGGACGTGTCGCGTACTGGTCGTCGTGCTTCGGAGTTGCCATACTTAGTACTCCGTGAAGTCTCGGTCGATTTGGTCTTCCAGAGAGTGCATCAATTGCTGGACGCGGTCACGGGAGGAGCGGATGGCGCGGTCCATCGAGCGACCTGGCAGGACTTCGGGTTGCACCACCGCTTCGGCTGGCGAAAGAATGCGCTCCACCGCCTCCTCTGAGTCTGCAGAGGATAGCGGCAAAAAGCCGCCGCACGACGTCGGTTCCAGGGCTTCGACGGAGGTCAGGGACGGGTCGGACGCTTTTGCAAGGAACTCGACACCGCGTTCCCGAACCCAATTCAACTGCATCCCCAGCAGCAATAGCAGGACGGCAGAGGCCACGCATGCGCCCCAGGCCAGCCAGCGGCAGAGCAGCAGACGTCGTTCTTTGATGCGGTTCTCCTGCGAGAACTTCAAACGCGCCGTTTCCACTAGTTGCGCCGTGGCCACCGACGGCAATTCCATCGTCTCGCCTTCCACCTTTCCCAGGAAGTCCATGATATGGAGTGCGCCTTGGCAGTCTTTGCAGTGGCGCGCGTGTTCGCGCCAGAGGCGGTCTGCCTGGCTTCCCGTCCCGTCGCGCATGGCTTCGAAGCGCATGCGTTCGCAGGGAGTATGGAATTCCATTTCGTTCATGGTGATTAGAGTTTATTCCAGCCGATGCGTAGAAGTTCGAGGGCGCGGTGCATTCTCCAGAGGGCGGTGCCCAGCGGAATGTTCAAAGTGACGGCGATATCCTTGAAGGCCATGCCGCCGAAGACATGCAGGTTCACGACTTCGCGGAGGTCATCTGGCAAATCGCGGACCAAATCGCGAATGACGGCGGCGTCATTCTGTTCCGTGGCGGATTTGAGTGGGGAGTCGTCCCCGTGGATGCCGGCGATGGAGTCGTCCGAAGGGACCTCGAACTTTCGTCGTCGCCGTTTATCGATGGCGAGATTTCGTGTAACGCGGAAGAGCCAGGGGGCGAGATTGTCGTAGAGGAGGATGGCTGGCGGTTTGGCGATGAGTTTTAGGAAGACCTCCTGGCAGATGTCCTTTGCGAGGTCGGTGGAATTGATGTATCGAGTGGCGTAGGAGATGATGCGGGTGCTGTAGCGGGAGAAGATTTGTTCGAAGGCGCGCGTATCGCCTGAGCACATCCAGTCCACGAGCATCTTGTCATTGGCGTCGGTGTAGTTGCGTCCGACCTCAATGGTTGCGGGGGCGGTGAGGCGCTGCTCGAGCATCTCTGTGAAGCGGGGGTTGCCTGTCAGTTCGCTGGTCATGATGGGAACTCTGTCGAAAAAAACATATTTGCTTCTTAGCCGAAGGCGAAGAAGGACACATATAATGAACGCGCGAAATGAGTTCTTATTGGAAACATTCACGCTTCTTTTGAAAAACAATCACAGTTTACTGGAAAAAATATAAATCAGGAGTATAATTTTGCAAAAGGAAATGTCGATGAATCCGCAAAAAATCATAGATTTCTACTATCCCGAGGAGACTCCTCTCAAGAAACTCCTTCTCCTGCACAGCCGGCAAGTGCGTGACAAGGCGTTGCAAATCCTCGCGAACCCTGTCGCACAGGCACTTGGGCTGGACGCTGATCTCGTCGCCAACGGCGCACTTCTCCACGATATCGGTATTGGACGCTGCCATGCGCCTGGCATCCTCTGCAATGGCACGCAACCTTATCTCGCGCACGGAATCCTTGGCGCGCAAATGCTACGCGAATATGCCTCGCAACACGGTCTTGACCTCGAACCATACGCCCGCATCTGCGAAAGGCACACAGGCACCGGCATCACCGCCCAGGAAATCCGACAGCAACACCTCCCGCTTCCGGAACAGGATTTCCTCCCGGAAACCTACGAGGAAAAACTGATCTGCCTGGCTGATAAGTTTTTCTCAAAGTCTGGCAATCTGCAGGAGAAGCCACTCTCCCGCATCCGTGGCGCAATGCTGCCTTTCGGGGAAGACACCGTCCAGCGATTCGACCAGTTCTGCGCCCTGTTTGGGGTCAAGGAAAGGGACTAGGCTGTGAGGAGTGGCCCGCCGCCATGGTCTTGGCGGGCAAAAAAGTCGCCCGGTCAGGGAGAAGACCTGACCGGGCGTGTGTAATTCTGTGTTCCAACAGAATTATGCGTGATTCTGGGAGGCGAGTTTTGCGGCCTCTTTGGCAGCCTTGGCCTGCTGCGCCTTGAACTTGACCTCTGCCTTTTCATCGCTGATGCTGCTCTTGTGGTACTTGTTGATGTAGGAGCAGGCGATGAAGATGGTGGAGTAGGTACCAGTGATGATACCGAAGAACATGACCCATGCGAAGTCGGCGATGGCGCCGCCGCCGAAGATGAGCTGTGCAATGACGACGAACATGGTCGTGATACTGGTCAGGATGGTACGGGACATACACTCATTGACAGCCTTGTTGATTTGCTGGCTGTAGGTGAGGTCCTTGCGTTCGTCCTTGGTCTCACGGATGCGGTCGAAGATGACGATGGTATCGTTCAGGGAGTATCCCATGATAGTCATCGCGGCCGCGACGACGGTGAGGGAGAAGTTCCCGCCCATCATTGCGAAAAGCCCGACGGAGACGATGGCGTCGTGAATGACAGCAATTGTGGCACCGACACCATACATGAACTCGAAGCGGAACGCCAGGTACACGATAATGCCCAGCAGCGAGAACAGTGCCGCCCAGAATGCGGCAACACGGAACTGCGATCCTACATTGGCACCGACGTTGTTCGTCTGCGACAGGCTAATGCGGCACTGCGGGAACGTCTTGTCCAGGTTTTCACTGAACTCCGTGTAGTCCATGTTCTTTTCTTTGCCGCCCTCTTTCACAATGGGAACGACGATTTCCAAGAGAGGTTCGCCACTCTGACCGCGCTTGTAGCCCACGCGGACATTGTCCGTGTAGCCTTGCTGCACAAGATATTCGCGGACGGCCTTGACGTCGGGAGTGGTTCCCTGGCAAGTGTATGCCATCTGGGTACCGCCGAGGAAGTCGATGCCGAGCATATTGCGTCCACGCACCACGAATGTCACCAGGGAGGCAACGATGAAGACGACGGAAATGCCGACTGCGATTTTGGACTTTGCCATGTAGTCGATGTCCAGTTTCTTGAACCAGGGGAAGATGGACATGTTGATGGTTTTGATGCAGTCGGTGGCGACGAGGAGGTCGAAGATCGCGCGCGTCATAAAGATGGCGGTAAACATGGAGGCGAGGATACCGAAACTGAGGGTAACGGCGAATCCTTTGATGGAGCCGGAGCCGAAGTTATAGAGGAAGAAAGCGGTGAGGAGGGTGGTGATGTTGGAGTCGAAGATGGCGCTGAATGCCTTGTTGTAACCGCCTTTGATGGCGTTTCCGACGACGCTGCCGTTCTGGACTTCTTCGCGGATGCGCTCGAAGATGATGACGTTGGCGTCAACGGCCATACCGATGGTGAGGACCATACCGGCGATACCAGGCATGGTGATGGTTGCTTTGGTGATAGCCATCGTGCCCAGGACCAGAATCGTGTTCACGGCGAGCGCAATGACTGCCACCACACCGGCGACGTGGTAGTACAGAATCATGAAGACCACCACGATTGCCAAGCCCAGCAGGGAGGCTTTCACACCGGCACTGACGGAGTCCGCACCAAGAGTCGGGTCTGTACCGAACTCCGAACCGATGTTGACGGTGACGGGGACGTTGCCAGACGCGATGACGCTGGCGAGGCGGCGGGCTTCCTCCATCGTGAAGGAGCCGGAAATTTCGGCCTGTCCGCCCTCGATAGCTTCCTTGAGGCGCGGTGCGGAGTAGACGCGTCCATCCAGCACGATGGCGAGAAGGCGTCCGACATTGGCGCGGGTGACTTCGCGGAACGCGATGGTGCCGGCTGCATTGAATTTGAGGCTGATGCGCCACTGGCCGAATTCATTGGTTGTGGGGAAGGCGCGTTCGATGTCCTCGCCCTTGACTTCAGTGGGTTTGGATTCGAGGAAGACGGTTTCGTAGCGGATGGTGCCGTCGGAGAGTTCCTCTTCGATTTCGGCGCGGGTCACGCCTGCGGGGGAGCGGAAGTTCTGCCGGTCGGCCTCGTATGCCTGAACGAGTTCGTTGCTGTTTTCGGCGACCAGGTAGAATTCCAGTTTTGCGGCGCGTTTGATGGTGTTGCGGATTTCATTTTTGTCCGCTTCGTCCACGCTGGGCATGCGGACGGAAATGGTGTTGTCGCCAGTTGCCTTGATTTCGGGTTCGGTGACACCCATCGAGTTGAGGCGGTTGTCCAGAATGTTGAGAATGCGGTCGCGGATTTCGATCACGGAGCCGTAGTCGGACTCTTCGCCCTTGATTTTCACGAGGCTCTTGTTGGCGGAAAGGAAATTGCGGACGGCGTCGCCAGTTTCGCGGTTTGCGGAGATGGCGGTCGCGATGTCCTCGCTGGATTTGCCGGCGGCCTTGAGGGGGGTGGCGACAGCGTCAATGCTGGCCTTCAGTTCGGCAGGAAGTGCCTTGAGATAGGTTTCATCGCCATTGAAGACGCCGGTGAGGAAAGTGGTGACGACCTTGTCGGTGACCAGCAGGCCTTTCGCTTCGTTTTCATCGAAGTCGAGGACGAATTCCGTACCGCCGCGGAGGTCGAGTCCGAGATGGAGTTTGCCAGCGGATTTTACGCGGAGATAGCGGAGGATGAGTTTGTTGGAGGATTTGCCGTGGAATGGGATGTGTACGAACTGGTTGAGTGCGATGCGGTAGAGGTCGGAGTTGCCATTGGCGGCCTTTTCGAGTGCGCGGAATCCGGAGATTTTGCGTTCGAGATGATCGGTGAGGGAGAGGCGGTTGCGGGTTTCTTCGTCAAGGGCCTTTGCTGCTTCTTCGAAAGCGGCTTTCAGGGAGTCTGCCTTTTTCGAGAGTTCCTGCGCTTCGGGGGAGCGGCGTTCGGTCTGAGCCTCGAATTGGTCGCGTGCCGCGATCCAGGCGGTGCGTGCAGCGTAAGCCTTGCCCTCGGGGGAGTTGGCCCATTCCTGGAACTTCGGGTCGGCCTGAAGGACCTCCAGTTCCTTCTTCAGTTGCGCGGTCTCGGGGGAATCTGCACTGCCCAGTTTGTTCAACTTTGCCTGGACGGCAGCAATATCGCCCGCTTTGTCGGCGTGAGCGATGAGAGCGAGACGCTTCTGGAGTTCCTGGAAGTCGCGTTCTGCGACGTAATCCTGATAGTTCTTGTCGGCCTGGAGGTCAGCGAGTTGTTTGGAGAGTTTGGTGTACTCTTCGCTGTCCTTGGCGGCTGCGGTGAGTTCCTTGCGAACGGCCTCGGGATTCCCCTTGGCGAGCAGGACTTTTGCATTTTCCTGGCATTTTGCGACGCTTTTGGCGGAAACCTGTTCGAAGGTCTTCAGGTAGTCGCCGTCCTTCAGAGGGAACATGGCAAGCGTCCAGACGACTAGGACGATGGCAATGATCGTCCAGCGAATGATCAACGATTTTTTCATGGTGCTTCTTTTTCTCCGGAAACGTATCTATGGGTTATTTTTTGGCTTCTTTGGCTTCCTCGGTGGCTTGTGGGTCTTTCAGGACCTCCGAGACGGCTGCAGTCACGAACTCGACATTGACGTTGGGGGCGATGCATAGCGTGATGCGGTTTTCTGCGACTTTGGTAATGGTGCCGAACAGACCGCAGGTTGTCATAACCTTGTCTCCCGCTTTGAGTTTGGAGACCATTTCTTCGTGCTCTTTCTGCTTCTTGGCCTGCGGGCGCCACATCATAAAATACATAATACCGAACAGGGGAATCATCCACAGAAGCATGGAAATGCCACCCTGGGCCGCACTGGGTTGACCTTGCGCCGCTTGCGCGAGCACCACACTCATTTCATTCATAAGTTCTTGCACAACAAATCTCCAAGTAAATCCTGAGACGCGAAAAGACACCTCAGGGCACAATGATTCCAGAGACAAACAATCGCAAATACTCTAATTTATCCCAAAAGTGCCATTTTTCAACTTCTTCCTTTAACTTTTCCTTTGGCAATGCACGAAAAATCGATTCCTTTCGCGTGGAGATTGGCGTTCTTGCCCGGAGACGCTCTGGGATTGCGGAAATTGTCAACTTCCTTGTCTTTCGCAATCACTTCAGTTATTTTGGGGAATCGGTTGGAAATCCATTCGGGAGACAATACATTAAGAGGAAATTACAAAACTACCCCAACCGCCAAAACGCCGCAAGCGAGGAAGGCATCGCGCCGCGCCGTGAAGACGGTTGGGATGAGAGTTTTGCAATTCCCTCTTAAGATTTGATGAGAGGAGCGTCCAAGGAGCGAAATATGTCATTGATTTGGAAGTCGATCATTTTGGGAATTGTGCAGGGATTGACGGAGTTTCTGCCCATCAGCAGTACTGCACATATGTTGTTGGTAGATGAGTTTTTGAAGCTTCCGAAGGATTTTCTGGAGCCGTTTTTGGTGATTGTGCAACTTGGCTCCATCTTGTCGGTGGTGGTGTATTTTTTCAAGGCGCTGTTGCCATGGAAACAATTGCTGGTACCTGTGCAACGGAAAAGCGTGTTTTTATTCTGGGGCAAGATCTTAGCGGGTGTATTGCCAATGATCCTGATAGGAGGGTTGTTTGGGAGCAAAATACGGAAGGCGATGAGTTCGACGCAGTGCATGGCGATTGCCTTGCTGGTGGGCGGTGTGATTTTGATTTTATTGGAACGGCGCAAAAAGCATCCAAACACGTCCAAGATGACCGAATTAAGTTGGGGGCAGGCGTTGGGGGTCGGTGTCGTCCAGTGCCTCGCCATCATTCCCGGTGTTTCTCGTTCTGCCTCGACGATTTGCGGCAGTCTTGCCCTTGGATGCACCCGCGATCTTGCGGTCGAATACTCCTTCTTTCTGGCAATCCCTACGATGATTGCCGCCACCGCATACAGCGTCATGAAGGACGGACTCCATTTCTCTGCTCAGGAATGGCTTGCCGTTGCCGCCGGCTTTGTGACAGCCTTCCTCGTCGCCCTTGGGCTTATCTCCTATTTGATGGCCTTCATTCGCAAACACGATTTTCAGGGCTTTGGCTGGTATCGCATCGCGCTTGGAATCCTTCTCCTCATCCATAGTATGCATTAAGGCGGAGTGCGGTCTGCAGAACCGGCACGCCTCATTATTCTCGAAAGACCTAAAGGACGCTGGAATCGCCGCTGCTACCAATGGCGGAAGGCGTTATGGGGGGCTTGGAAGACGTTGCGTAGGTGTCGGACTTCGGTGAGGTGGTTGCCGTCGAAGATGACTTCGACGATATCGAAGCGTGGGTGGAGGGGTGGGGAACCGATTGCGCGCAGGTAGGCGGCGGTGGTTCGGATGATGTTTTTGCGTTTATTGGCGTCGACGGCGTCTGCCGGTTCCCAAAATCGTTGTCGGTGTCGAGTTTTGACTTCGGCGATGACGAGGGTCGTATCTTCTCGCAGGACCAGGTCCAATTCTCCGCGTTTTGCGCGATAGTTTCGGGAGAGCAATTCCATGCCGCGTTCCTGCAGAACGCGTGCGGCGATGTTCTCGCCTTTTCGTCCCAGACGCAAATGTGCCGCACGCAAATACGCAAATCGAGGACGCACGAACAATCCCCGAATCCATTTCCCCAGTTTTTTGAAAAATCGCAGCATTACGTTCTCCGTTTTGGGGATTACTATAGCATCTAATTGCAGAATGTAAAGTCTTGCTAATGCAATTATGGATTGTTGGAAATGCTGGATACGAACGCTTTCTATGAAAATGGAAAGCGGGAAGTGGCGACAGGGAATTGGAGGAGGGTGTGCCAGAGGTGCGACAGGTGCGACATTTTGACGCACTTTGAAATGATGCAAGCGAGGGTTGGCAAGCAGAAAAGGACGCATGGCACGTTTATTGCTTACAAAAGGGGAAGATTTGTCTGAAAAGTCAGGAAAAGTAGTCCATTGTGTTTCCGTGAGGAACGGAATGGATTATATTATAGAGGAGATTGCAAAACTCTCATTCAACTGCCTTCGCGTCGCGGTGCGATGGCTTCATCGCTTGTGGCGTTTTGGCGTTAGTTTTGCAATTCCATCTATGAAATGGGCGATGCGCTGTTCTGCTGGCGGCGCGATCGTCGGTCACACGGATCCGGCAGGCAACCCCATGTAAAGAACCATGACAGAAAAGAACAACTCCGATTTTGCCGCCCTGTTTGAAGCTTCCTTGAGCAAGGGAGGGGATTACATAGAGCAGGGAGCGCGTGTAAAGGGGACGGTATTCCAGGTCACGCCGAAGAACGTTTTTGTATCGATAGCGAACAGCAAACTGGAAGGGATTTTGGACATCAAGGACGTGACGAACTCGAAAGGGGAAGTCACGGTCAAGGAAGGGGATACCATTGAAGCCTTCAACATGGGGGCGGGAGACGGTTACCTGAAATTGCAGAAGCGAATGAACGCGACCGACGTGGACAGCAGCGTCCAGGATGCTTTTGAGGCGAAGATTCCGATTGAAGGGAAGGTCACGGGGGAGAACAAGGGCGGTTTCACGGTCGAGATTTCCAATACGCAGGCATTCTGTCCGTTCAGCCAGATGGACGTGCGCGGAGCCACGAAAGAGCATTCCGAATATATCGGGCAGACGTATTCGTTCCTGGTGACGGAGTACGCGGAAGACGGTGGCCGTTGCGTGCTGTCTCGTCGTCGCCTGCTGGAGGAAGAGGCTGCGAAGATGCGGGACTACCTGAAGGACATGTTGCAGGTAGGAGACATTCGCGAGGGAACCGTTGTGAACGTGATGCCGTTTGGCGCATTTGTGGATTTGGGTGGCATTCAGGGTCTGGTGCCCGTCAGTGAATTGAGTTGGACGCGCGGAGTGCAGACGGAGGACATCGTCAAGAAAGGGGATGCGGTGACCGTGAAGATTCTGGCGTTGGAGTGGGGCGACGGCGAGAAGAAGGAGCGCGTGACCCTTTCAATCAAGCAGGCCACCAAGAGTCCGTGGGAGAAGATTGCCGACGGCGACGAGACCTACGCACCTGGCACGCGTCACCACGGCAAAGTCGTCCGCATCGCGGACTTTGGTGCATTCGTGCAGTTGGAGCCTGGCGTGGACGGACTGGCGCACATTTCGCAGTTGGGGCAGGAGGCTCGTGTGGAGAAGGTGGAGGATGTCTGCAAGGTCGGTGACGAAGTGGACGTGACCGTTCTGGGCGTGGATTTGGAACGGCACCGCATCAGCCTGTGCTTTGGCGAGCCGAAGGTGAAGGACGAGAAGCCTGCGGAACTCGGTGCAGAGGCGGAAGCGGAACTGGTGGCTGCCGCGATGGGCGAGAAGGTCACGGGTGAGGTGGACAGCCTCAAGCCGTTCGGGGTGTTCGTGAAACTTCCCAACGGGCAGACGGGTCTGCTTCACATCAGCCAGTGCGCTCTGGAAGAGACAGGTCCTGGCCGAACCCGCGAAATGTACCGCAAGTTCCCGCTTCATTCCAAGGTGGAAGTGGTCATCAAGGAGGTCAATGGCGACCGCTTGAGCCTGACGCTTCCCGAGGTCGCGGAGGCCGAGGCCGAGAAGGACATCGTCCACAACTACCACGACCAGGGCAATGCCGAATTCGGAACCCTTGGCGACCTTTTCGGTAATCTCAAACTCTAATTGCGGGTAATAGAGGAGGAAGCGATTCCTATGAACGAAGAAGAGAAAACAAACGAAACGCAACCCCAG
>JAFRLI010000129.1 GCA_017431255.1 Victivallales bacterium | reverse complement strand
CCGTGCTTCTTGGGTTCCAGTTCGGCGGGATGAATGTCCACGACGGGCATGACGCGGCGGAGGAGTTCCGTGCGCTCGTCGTCCAGGTCGTCGATTTTGTCCCCAAGGGTAACGGGAAGACCTGCGAGACCATAGAAGGAGACGCGAGTACGTGCTTGGTTCAGGGTGTTGAGTTCCTTGCGGAGGACGAGATTGTCCGCGTCCGCGTAGAAAACGGTGTTGTGCCAGGGGAAGGCGTGCATGACGCGGTTCACGCCCTGTTCGAGGAACTCCTTCCAGCCGAAGATGTCGCCGCCGACGCGTGCTCCGTCGAAGATATCCATTGCGCAGGTGATGACAGCGTCGGAATTTCCCGAGCAGGAGAGCATGAAGAAGTCTTCGCCGACGGTGTCCCGGGCGGCCTGGACCATTCGGCGGAGGCCTTCGTGAGGGGTGACGGTTTTATCGTGGAACTTGTCATGGAACTCGTTGCAGACCTGGAGAGTAGCAGGGAGGCAGTCCCATTTGAGCGCCCGGTATCCCCAGTCGCAGAGTTGGCGGAAGACCGCAGGGATGTACTCCTGGATGACGCCCGGATGGCTGGGATCGACCCACCACTGCCCGCACCAGATGACCTTCTGCGCCAGAACCCATTCCGGGTGCTGCTTGAGGAGGTCGTTCTGCTGGCCCTCGTTGGTGGCTCCAATCCAAAGCGCGGGCAGGAAGCCCAACTGCTTGAGTTGCTCGGCGACGGGGGCGAGGCCGTTGGGATAGGGAACGGGGCGCGGGTGGAAAATGTCCAGACCTTCTTCCCCGTGACCGTCGAAACAACGATGGCACCATTCCCAGTCAACCCAGAGGACGGGAGCGGGACAGTAGGCGCGGAACTTCTCCAGGAACTTGCGCGCATTGTCAAGCACGACTTCCTCCGACGCGTCAAATTGGACGGCATACCAGGTCATCCAGCCAACGGACGGGGTCTCAAAGCCAGTCTTTTTGACGATGGGCTTGTAGGGGATGTGGAACTTTTCGGCGCAGTAGTGTTCCTGGATTTGGAAGGTGACGTGCCGTCCAAAGTCAATGCCGCAGGTGTAGTGGAAGGCGTAAAGGCGGCGTGTCCAGTCGAACGAGGTGCGGATATATCCGGAGGTATTCCAGGTGAGGATGGCGTCGGTCGTGCGGTCGAAGAGGGCATTGTCGCCATCGGAGGTAGCGGGGCCGGCTGCGGATTTGAGAGCGGGGGATTGGGTATCGGTTCGAATGCTGAAGGTGGATTCTTCGGGATGTTCGCCCCAGCGGAAAAAACCATCGATGGAGACGAATGCGCGTCCTTGGCAGAAGACACGGACGCTGTGGGCATTGATTTCGAAGCCGAAGCCGAGTGACGGGGTGGCGACGGGACCGCCCTGGATTCCGTAATGGAGCGTGGCGGATTCCAGTGTGCCTTGGATGTCAGAACTGCTTTTCGGGTAATCCGCCAGGTTCAGCGGTTCGCCGTCCAAAGTGGTTGCGGAAAACACCGCATCCTCGATCAAGACCTCGTGGCCGCGACCGCAACGGAAGGAGAATCGTTTTTCGTCAAAATCGACCCAGTAGGAAAGAAAGTTAATGTACATGGAAATGGTTGCAGATTATTTGTTGGAGTAGAGGATGGCACCAATGACACCAGGCACCCAGCCGCAGAGTGTGAGCAGGAAAACGATGATAATCGGACCAAGTCCTTTGTCCAGGACAGCGAGTGGCAGGAAGAAGATGCAGAACAAAATACGAAGCCAAGTGGGCATGAGTCGAACTCCTTTCTTGTAAACAATGAGGATTGAAAACACTTCTTAAGAATGACATTTATGAGAATTTATCTGTTTTTTCGGAAAGTTCAAGGTGTCAAATGACGATTTTGGAGATATGTTAAAGAAGAAGACGCCAATTTGAGGCGTGTTTGCTTCGTTTAGGGAAATTGGGAGGCTTGTTTGATGAGGTATCCATTGCGTTGTTTTGTTTCCAACGATCGTTTAACCCGCGTGCTCTTGCGGATGTGGGTGTTTCTGTGGTTTGTCTGCGTGGCGTATGCGGATACTTCTTTGACGGATTTTGCCACGGGAGCCTCCGGCTGGAAGTCCCGCACCTGGGCGCAGGGAAAGCCGCAGTTGGGGGATTTGTCGGTTTCGAAGGCGGAAACGGGACGGGCGGCGGCATTGCTGGTGCCGATTGACTTCAAAAGCACGACGCGTGAGGTGGTAGGCGAGGATGGGAAACGCGAGACCCGCACGACGCCTGTTCCGTCACGCACGGAGGTGGTCTGCCCGATTGCCAATCCATCTGCCTGGGCAGAGGCGCAGTGGCTTTCGCTGAAATTGCAGGCACCGGCGAACCTGCCCGATGGAACGATGCTGACCATTTTCACCAAGGACGGCGATGATTTATGGCGGCAGGTACGCCGTCCTCTCAAGGGCGGTTTGGCTCCGCAGGAGTTTCGCGTGCCCTTGCGTGGCCTTGCCGCAGTGCGCGCCTGGACGTGCGAGGGGCATCGTCGTCCCTGGTCACCGACCACGGCGCGATTCCTTCAGGAGTACGGACTCATTCTGGAGCGCGATACGGGAGTGTCCGCTGTCTTTCATGGAGAAGTGCGCGTGCTTTCTGCAACGCTCGTGCAAGGGGACATCGGGGAACACTGGCCGACAGAAGTGCGCGACTTGCAGGTCTCCCCCGTCGCCCCGCGCGTCGGTGAAATCCTGGAGGTGAGTTTCCGATTGGACGCCTGGCCGTCCGCTCCCTTCGATTCTGCGAAAACGCGCATCGAAGCACGCATTGCCGCACCAAATGGAAAGGATGAAACGGCGGCTGGCTTCTACTACGAGGACTTCCTCTACGACGCAGCAGACGCGGACAAGACTACCTGCCTGGCTCCCGTCGGCGAACCATCCTACAAGGTCCGGTATTGTCCGCAGGTCACGGGTGCGCACACGATGGAAATCACCGCAGAAATCGACGGCCGCAAGTTCCGCCTGCCACCCGTGATGTTCGAGGCACTCGCGCCCAAGCGTCCCTATCACGGCTACGTGCAGGTAAGCACTGCGGACAAGCAGTTCTTCGACTACGGGGACGGAACCCCCTTCCTGGGCATTGGGATGAATGTCCGCTCTCCCTACGACAACCGCTACCGGGACATTGCCCCCTATTCGCTTTGGCAGGACTACGGCCTCGCAGTCTATGATCGCTTGTTCCCAAAATACAAGGAGGCTGGCATCAACGTGGTCGAGGTCTGGATGTGTTCCTGGTGGCTGGCTCTGGAATGGATTCACGATTCGCCAGGCTTCCACGGTGTCGGTCACTACAATCAGTACCGCGCCTGGATGCTTGACCATATCTTCCGCCTCGCCGCCGAAAACGACATCAAACTCATCCTCGTCATCAACAATCATGGCAAATACGCGATGCACTTCGACTCCGAATGGCGACGCAATCCCTTCAACAAGATCAACGGCGGCTATCTCGAACGCTGCGAACAATACTTTTCCGACGAACGTGCCCTCGCCGATACCAAACGCGTCCTCGACTATATCAGCGCACGCTGGGGACAGTATCCCGAACTCCTCTGCTGGAAACTCTTCACAGAAGTCGATTTGACGGGGCCCGACATCCAGTACTACCGCACCCCCAACTGCCCCATCGGCCTCTGGCACAACAAGGTCGGCAACTACCTGAAATCCATCGATCCGCGCAAGCATCCCATCACAACCCACTGGATGCTGGGATTCCACCGCATCAATGATGAAATCGCCATGCAACCTGCACTCGACTTCCTGACTACCGATTCCTACACGGAAGGCGGCGTCCCCAATCTCGCGCTCATTCAGCGCCTGGAGGGAAGCAAGCCCTTTGGCGAAAAGCGTAACAAGGCACTGATTATCACGGAGTTCGGCGGCTCCTCCTATGGAGACAATATGACCATGCTCGTCAAACAGGTTCCTCTTGGGCTTTGGACGGGGTACTTCCTGAAGATGGGCATTCTTCCGATGTACTGGTGGTTTGCGCTGGTGGAAGACAAGCAACTTCTTCCGTACTACTCAGCGTTGTCGCGGTACAGTCGCGAGGAGTATTTCCGTGATATGAAGCCATCTGTGTTTGAGACGAAGGACCGTTTGCGTGTGAATGTCTTGCAACGCACGGACCGCGTCCTGGCGTGGCTGATTGACAAGGACTACTACATCACAGGTGCGGAAAATGTCGCGTCGCGTATGGTGCGCGGCTCGAAACTGACATTGCCCGCTCCTGCGAAAGGGACCTATACTGCGGAGTTCTGGGATGTCGAACGCGGGGACGTGGTCAAACGCCTGCCCGTGCACGTGTCCTCCGAAAAGGTGACAATTCCTCTTCCAGATTTCCAGAAGCATCTCGCTCTCAAGTTGATTCCCTCAAAGGGCTAGACGGCTAGCGGGGTACCTCTTTGCTTGGTTTCAGGTATTGCTGGGGCACTTGCCATAACACATTCACCATAAATAAACAACGAAACAACGATGATACGACAACGAGTTTATCTGCAGTGGCTTGTGACTGGAATGTTCACCCTCGCGGGGATGCTGTCCGCGCAAAAAGCGCCGGCGTATCCTCGTTATTCTCGGGAAGTGCTCGAAATTACCTTCGATGAATGGATTGGAGAAGAGGAGTTTCAGGAACTGCAGGCGTCCCTTCAGCGTATGGCCATCAATCACAACAAGACGCTTTTGTCACGATTCGACAAGAACAAGGATGGCAAACTCGACGCGGCGGAACGTCGCGCGATGCACAATACGATTACCAGTGAACGTGCTCAGTTTTATCGCGAATGGGAAGCGAAAATGCAGGGACAAAATGGCGAAATGGAACTACCGCCGCAACCCCCTGAAGGCGGCTGGGGCGGCGGCTGGGGAGGTCATCGTGGGGGAGAATGGCATGGCCATCGAGGAGAAGGAGAAGTTCGTACGGGACGTCGCAGCAACGCTCATCCCGAAGGCAGTGCGCTTCTGCTGGTGGATGGTGGTCAGGAGACGGCCAAACGCTCTCTTGTGGACCAGGTACTGGACAGCAAAGAGCAAGACCAGAGTGCGGTGCGTGTGGTCAGTGGTGGCAAATTGCAGTTGAAGAACCTGACGGTTACGAAGTCCGGGGACACGAGTTCGGAAGAAGCCAGCAACTTCACGGGATTGAACTCAGCCATTTCCGCTCGCAAGAACTCGTCTTTGATTGTGGAGAAAGGAAGCCTCACGACGCGCGGAAATGGAGCGAATGCGGTGTTTGCGTTTGGTCGTGGTGCCGTTGTACAGACGAGCGACTTGACCATTGAGACCGTCTCCGATTCCTCGCGAGGACTGGTCGCTTCCTTCGGAGGGGCCATCTATGCGGAAAACCTGAACATTCATACGCACGGCGCACGGTGCACCGCTTTGGCTACCGACCGCGGCGAGGGCACCATTCGCGCCGCCAAAGTGATTGCCCGGACGGAAGGCAAAGATTCGCCTGGCATTTATTCGACGGGGGATATCCGCGCCGTTGATTCCACCTTCGTGTCAGAGAAAGCGGAAGCGGCTATTGTGGAAGGTCGAAGTTCGATTTTATTGGAGAATTGCAAATTGACGGGAAGCAAGAAGCGCGGGGTCTTTCTTTATCGGATTTTTTCGGAGGAAGAGGAGTATGGTCGTGGGAGTTTCACGATGAAAGGCGGGGAGTTAACCGCCCAGGAAGGGCCATTGTTCTTCGCGTCGAACACGTTTGGGGAGGTCAACCTCACGGGGGTGACTCTCAAGGGTGCGAGTCATATCTTGGCGCAGGCGGCCATCAGTCATTGGGGAACCAGAGGGGAGAACGGGGGACATTTGAGACTGATAGCACAGAAGCAGATATTGGCAGGCAAAGTGATGGCCGGGGCACACTCCACCGTCACGCTGAAGTTGAACGATGGAGCGAAATGGAAGGGTTCCGTGCCCAAACATGCGGGGACCGTCCAAATCCTATTGGGCACCGGGGCGGTCTGGAATGTCACGGCCGATTCCATCGTGGATACTCTGGATGGGGAGAATATGACCAAGGAACAGCTGCTCGCCGCCATTCATTCCCATGGGAAAGTCATTTCGTACGGATATTCCTCCATCTTGAAGGAAGAGACCATTCGACTTCCCGATGGTGGGACCTTGCAACCACTGAAGGAAGAACCCTGAACGTAACTG
>JAFRLI010000128.1 GCA_017431255.1 Victivallales bacterium | reverse complement strand
GGATGTGTTGAGGTTCGAGGGAGGCGAGGCCAGTGTTCAGTCGTTGCGCGATGGTCTGGTGTGGCGCGGTTGCGGAGGAAAGACTTTGCCGTGAAAGGACGGTGGGATAAACCAGGTGGCAGTTTGGGAATGGGAGTTTGGCGATTTGGATGTCGATTTGGTTGTTGCTATGATGGTCGATCCAGACGCGTTCCTGCTTGTTGGATGTGAGAATGAATCGGGTGGTAGAGGTATCGCTGGTGGTTCCGCAGTGGCCGGTGTGGTAGACTTGGTGGAGGGTTCCGAGGCTGTCCCGAAAGGCAAAGAGGAAGAGGGGACGCCGTGTCGCCAGAGCGATGACGTCCTTCAGTTCATTGCGAATGGACTGGACGGTGTCCTCGATTTCCTGGCTGACGCGTTGGTGCGTCTGGAAGTCTTGGAAGTACCGCAACGGGTTGTCTTTGGGAAGCGGGGCACCTGGCGTTGCCTGGAACTGGAAGAGCGGCTGCAATGCGGCAAGGTCTGCTTCCAGCGCGGTCTTGAGGTCGGCAATGTCCTGGAAGCGCACGATGGGGGAAAGCGATGGGATGACATCAACGAGGTCGTTGACGGACTTTGCGCGGACGATGGCGTCCATGGCGTTGTTTCGCACATCGTAGATTTCCTGCTCTGCGAAGAGTTTTTTCTGGAGGAGTTCTGGCAGTCGCAGGAGTTCTTTTGTAGCTTGTGCCTGTAGAAGGTCTGGAGGAAGTCCTTGGATGTGGGTGGTCTGGGCGAGGAGGGTATCCAGTGCGGTGAGGCGTTCGGTTGCCTGCTCGAACTTGTTTTGCGAGAGCAGGGTTTCGATTTCGGATTGGAGTTGACGTGCGCGTGAGACTTCCTGCAGGAAACGCTGTTCGGCGGAGGCTGCGAGTTCATGGAGAAGGTTTTCCGTGCGCAACTGGAGTTCGCCGAGGCGTTCTTTTTCGCTGGAATCGTGGACGAGTTTGCTGGCAGCTTCGAGTTTGGCTTCTAGGGTACTGGTGTCGGGAGACTCTTCTTTGAGGAGCCCCTCGATTTCGGAAAGATAGGTTTCGAATAGTGCTTTTTTGCGCGTGTGTTCCTGTGCCAGGGCGGCGATTGCGCTGCGCTCTGCGAGCAGACGGGGACGCACCACAATGCGTGGATGATTCTGCTCCAGGTTCGCTAGCATCTTCTGCGCTTTTTCGAGGTCGCCCGCTTCCCGCAATGCCTTCAAGATGGAGGCACTACGGCGTTCCTGAATGCCGTCGAGCAGATATTGTCCCAGTCCGAAGACGAGGAAGAGTACGACGACGGTCGCGCAGAGGATGCGGAGTGCGAGGAGGAATCGCCGTGTGCGTCGAGCTTGTTCCTGGTCGTTGCGATATTGGCGAACGCGCCGGAGGAGGTGTTCGGGGATGGGGAGTTCGAGTGCCTCGGCCTCGGCGAATGTTTGTTCGACTTGTTCGATGGGAGCCTGCTGGTCCATCAAACGTGTGGTTTTGGTGAGAGCCTCCCGATGATGTGCTTCCTTTTGTCGTTCGGCGATACGGGTTTGCAGGTAGGTGTTGGCCTCGTTGAATTGAGCAAGTTGGTTGGGCGTGGGGTGGAAGTTCTTGGTTTGCAGAAGAACTTGCCAGCGCTGGATGGCGTTTTCGAGCAAGGTGTCATGGAAGGAACTGTAGGCGTCGTTGATTTCCTCGAGAATGGCGGCTCCTTCCTCAGCCGCGCACTTTTCACGCCAGTCTTGTAGGACTTTTGCAGTTTTCTCCGTGACAATGGCGGGCACGGGAACGTGCCAGATGGGGCGCAGCAGTTCGGTTTGAATGCCTTCCAGCGTGGGAAAGTCCTGGCTTTGGATAGCGGTTTGCGCCTCGCCGATGAGGAGGTTCATATACGTGGCCTCCGCTTCGCGCAACGGGGCGAGCCACTCGGAATTGTCGGGGTCAAGTCGATGGATGGAGCGCAGGAGTTGGAGTTTTTCGTATGGGGTTGCGGTGCGTGCAATGCGGCGGAAGGCGGCCAGAAGCGGGCGCAACTGGTCAATTTCCCTCAAGGCATTCTGCAGGCGTTCGCAGGCTGCCTGGTCGATAGGTGGCAACGGTTGCCAATCATAGAGGTCTGCGAGTTCGACGAGTTCCGGAAGTTCGGGGAATTGGAGTTCGCCCAAGAACTCGAAGAGTTCCGGTGGTTCTTGGAGTTTCTGGAGTGCCTCTTGGGTGTGCTTTTGGCGCAGGAGTTCCGTGCACTCCTGAAGGCGCCGCGCGGCCTCCGTTCGCAAGGCTGCATACGTCTCGTAGGCTTGCTGGAACCCAGGACAGGCAGTCTGGTTGCTAGACGCCAAAAAGGCTTTGAGGCGCGCTATGGATTGTGGTAGGGATTCCATTGGTGGTTTCCTGTGCTTTCTGGGGATTCCTGCCCCTCGGAAAAATTGGCGTGGTTAATTGTCTTGCAGCGGGATGTTTTTAAGGGGTAGGGTGGGGGAAAATGCCGTTTGGTTGGGGAGAAGGAAAACCAAGGAGGCGTTTTGAATGGCATGGCGCAAATCCGGTTGCAGTTTGACGGTGCTTTGATGGAATGCCTTTTGTTTTTCCTTGAGGAACTGTTCGTTTTGGAGGAGGGGTTTGTCGAACTGGAGGGAGTTGTTTGTATCGGTCAGTTTGAGCTCGAGCAGGGAATCCAGGAGGGAGAGGGGGAGTTTTTCGGAAAGGAAGGTCTGAAGATCTGAGGCGGCCTCCTGGAGTTTGTTCTGGTAGTTCTGGAAAAGGTCGAGTTCTTTTTCGAGCACCTGGGTTTCTTTGGGCATGCGATTGACACCCTGGGCGCGCATTTGTTCTTTCAGAAAAGAAACGAACTCCTTGTCTGGGAGTTGCAGCTGCTTGTTGTGGACTTTGATTTTGCGGGCCGCCTGGTTGAGGCGTTTCCGTCTTTCCCCGTGTTTTTTTTGAGCGTATGCGTGGAGTTCCTGGTACTCCTTTGCCTTGGTTTGGAAGGTCTTTCCAAGGAGGTCGTGGGATGGCTGGACGGTAAGGTTTTTGGAGGCAATGCTCTTCAGATTGTTCTGGATGCTTTCGCGTCGTTGCTTCAGAATTTGTTCCAGGTAGTGGAGGCTTGTCCGTTGTTTGTTTCGTGCATTCACAAGATTCGGGGAAAGCAGCACACGGAAGGGGATTTGCCAATGATGTTCTTTGTTTTGCGTATTGGCGGAGACGGTTTGGGTGTTCCGTTGGAAAAGGACGTTCTCGGGCGTGTCAGGGAGTTCGAGTGGGGAGAGCAGAAGGGTGAGGTTCGCGACTTCCGCCTTCATGTCAAAAGAGAGTTTCCCCGTTACCTGTTCTGCTCCACGGATGGAGGAGTATCCAGGCTGGAAGAAGAGGGGATACTGACGCTTTTGGAGGCTGTCGCATACCTCGACTCCGACATGCTGGGGAATCTGCGGACGACCTGTGGGCAGGGAGATTTCAAGATATCCGTCTTTGAGTTCAATGTGGAAGCATACGCGTTTGGCGTCGTCGCTCATGGCTTGTGCCGGTGCGTCGAAATCGCTCCCTTTTTCGAGGAAATGTTCGAAGGGGGATTGTGCGGGCGGCGGAAAGTGCAGACGGATGGAAAAATCGTTGCCTTTTGCGGTCTCCCCGACGGCGAGACGGAAAGGCTTGTTGCGCAGGTTTCCGTAGAGTTCTGCAGAACGGTACCAGGTGAAGCGTCCGTTCTCAGGTGTGACGGGGAGATGCGGCTCCTTTTGTGTGGCGGGAGTCTGCGGAAGTGCCTTTGCGGGGACGGGTTGTGGGGAGGCAGGCTCTTTTGCTGTGGTTTCGTGCTGGCGAGGCGCAGATTGTGTTTCCTGCTTGGAGGAGAGGCTGGTCTGGAACTTTTGCTGTGCAGCGGTGATTCTTTGCAGGAGGTCCTGATGTTCCTTTGCGGTGTTCTGGAGGATGGTTTGGATTTCTGCCAGTGGCGTGTCTTCAGTAGACGCTCCAAGTCGGAGTAGGGTTTCCTGGTATTCCTGGGATTTTGTCTGGATTTCCGCGTATTGTGTTTGGATTGTGCAGAGTTTTTCTTTCAGTTCTGCGAGGCGTTGGGAGGCGCTGCCTGGTAGTGTGGAGCCTTCGAGTTGCAGCACTTCGCGCTCGATGGTCTGGAGGTTGGGAAGCCGGTTCAGTTCGGTTTGGAGGTTGGTGCAGTGAACTTTCGTGAGTTGGATGGTGTTCTGGCGGTTCTGCCCCCGCATGTACCACCAGAGACCGCCCGCGACCGTTGCCAGAAGAAGCACCAGTGCGACCACGATGGCCGCCCAGCCGCCGGATTGTCCCTCCCGTGGACGCGATTCCACGGGGGAGGTGTCCACATTGCGGCGAACTCTGCTTTTCCCAATCACTGGCGACTGCAAGGTCGCTGTCTCCTCTGGCACCGTTTCCTCCTTCAACGACTCCGCGGCGGGGGCTGGCACGGCGACGCAAGCCGGTTCTGCATGCCGAGGCAGGTTCCCCGTGCGGGCGGCTTCGACGAGCGGACCGCCAACGGCGGGCGGCAGGGGAGCAGTCAGGTCCAGAATGAGCGTGTTGGGGGAGCGTCGTGCCGCAGTCAAGGCAGGCTCACCGGCAACGCAGAAACGCCAGTTGCAGGAAAGCCCTGCGGGCAGGGTGATGAAGTAGGTGTTGAACGTGACCTGCCAGCGTTCCTCTGGCGAGAGGAGCCGCAACGCCTCTTCGACGAGCGGGACGAGGTTCTTGTGGCGCAAAGGGTCGAATACAAGATAGACGATGTTGCGGGAAGACGCTTGGAAGGATTCGGCCAGGACGCCCGCCCAGCCGGCGTCGCCAGCAAAGGCTTGCCAGGCTTCGCAGCGTCCTGCGGAAGGAGCGGTCGCGGGGATGGTTCGCTGGGTATCGTAGAGTTCGGGATGGATGTTCCAGGAGGCGTCCTTGAAGAGGTTCGGTTGCAGGAAGAGGGAGGCGGGACCGCCTGCGGCGAGGGCGGCTTCCTGTTCGCTGAGTACGAGGTGCGAGGCAAGTTTGTTGGAGCGTTGCGTGTGGTCAACGCCGTTGAAGCAGATGCGGCTCAGGATGTGCTGCGTGCATCCGTTGAGGTTGACGCGGTAGTGCTGGCAGGAGACAGGGTTGTCCCAGGCGTTTGGCGCGTAATGGGGGAAGCAGGGCTTGTACGCGCTCAATCCTTCCAGTTTCTGAAGGAGCGCGGGACCCATGCCACGGGTGCAGGCTACGGTGCAAAAGCCTGATGTGCCTTGCTTGACTCCCGATGGGGCGGAGGTGTAGACCAATTCAAATGCCATGCCGCCACCTCGTCTTGACTATAGATTCTTCCAGAAGGCTTCGTTGAAGCCGGGGGAGGTCTGCGCAGGACCGTTCCCCTGGTCCGGGGAATCGGGGCTGGGAACGTGGTAGGTCTTGCCGGAAGGAAGTCGCAGGCAACGTCCCCAATAGGCTTTGGGGAGTTCGTAGCGGGTGGTTTCGTTCGGGAAGGTGAAGACGAGCGTGTCTTCGGTGAAGCGGTACTGGGTGATTTCCTGGGCGTCCTTCGTGTCGGCGGGTGCTGCTGGCAGGAGGTCCAGAAGGTGCATTTGGAGGAGGAAGGGGACTTCCGTCCAGATGGGATGCACATCGCAAGGACGAATGCCCAGCGCGGGGAGGGCACGCCCTCCATTGGAAGGTACGGTCGCCTTGTCATCCCCTTGCAGAAGGACTGGCGGCTGCCCAAAGGCACTGGCTGGCACGAAATAGACTTGGTCGGAAAAGGTTTCTGCGGCGCTGACGAGTTCGGGCGCGATGGAAAGGAGTTTTTCCCGCGCCTGGAAAGAGACGGAGCAAATGGCGTCGAGATTGAGGGAATAGGCGAGGGTATTGGGGTCGTAGTGGAGATATCCTTCGGGGGGGAGTTGGATATGGAAAGCGTCCTGGATGGCGTCGAACTTTGCGATGACGACGACGAGGGGGTGGGGATACTTGTCGGAGGCTTTCATGCCAGCGAACTTTCGAATGCGGGAGCACATTTCGTGGAAGAGTGCGAGTTGGTTGGCGGAGGACATTTGGCACTGCGGGTCGTTGGAGGTGCAGAGTGCCTGTAGGCGGAAGTCCTGAAGTGGGTCGTAGAGGAAGATGAGCCCGTCGGAATGGGAAAGATGTGCGGTGGCGAGGTTGGAAGCGGATTCCCGTCCTGGTTCGAAGTGTTCGCCAGCGTTGTCGTAGAGGATGATGTTTCGTTCGAGGTGCTGGCGGTCGGTTCGGAAGCGCGGGTGAGTGCTTCGCGGGGTGAGGGAGAAGATGAAGGGTCTCGGGAGGTCGACCGGTGCGCCGTCCAGGAGAACTTGATTGGAGTAGCCTGTTCCCTGGAGTTCGGTTTTGGGGAGGGCGACGGGCACTTGCGCACGCGTGTTGAGGAAAAGCGTGGTTTCGTACTGGTTCAGGACGGAGTTGAAGGAGGTCTCCACGTCGCCGAGATTGTACTCGAAGTACTGGGGAAGGCATTTCCGTAGTTGCCAGAGCATGGTGGTGAGGAAATAGGACTTGCCACTGGCGGGCGTGCCGACGATGGAAAAGAAGGAGGTGGGCTGGTCCAGAATGGCCTCGGGGATTTTCAAATGGCAGTGAGGACACGCCATTTCGGGACATTCGAGGCCGCGCGCGTCCAACGCAAGCCCCTGGGCAGAAAGTTTCGTTGGAAGAAAGCGTTGTTGCGCGTCTTCGCCCAGAATCGGGTCGCCCAATAGGTCGATGTGGCGGGAAATGTAGTGAATCTCATTCTGGTCAAAGCATTTCCAGCAGTGAGGACACGTAATCCATCTCCCAGGCGCACGAGACTCCGCTGCGGGCGCACTTGCCGCAGGTCCACGCACCTCCTCGACACGGGACGGTATCGTGAAATGTGTGTCGCATACGCTGCATTGCACCCGTTGCCCGAGAAGGCTTTCGTCCAACTCAAACGTCGCATGGCAGTTTGGACATTGCGGATATATCACTTTTCACTCCCAAGGTATTTTTTTATTCACGAATGGTACTAGTCGCAAGATGTCTAGCCAAATGGCTTCTTTTTATAATAATGCATGCTTT
>JAFRLI010000127.1 GCA_017431255.1 Victivallales bacterium | reverse complement strand
GCCGACCGGTTCTGATAGGGCGCGAGACTTGTCCGCTTCCCGCCCGCGGGCCCTGGCAAGCAGGGCCATCGGACGGGGAACGAATGCGGCGCGCGAGCGTGCGCGTGCTTCCTGCTCCGGTTCGCCTTCAGCGTCCGTTGCCGAAACCTGTGGTTGGTGGCACTGGCGGAGCCGAGACACCCGTTCCCAGCCCGAACACGGCCGTTAAGGGCTCCCGCGGCGATGATACTTCGCTCCAGAGCGCGGGAAAGTAGCGCGCCGCCAACCTCCTCTTGGAAGCCCCCCTGCGTCCCCGCAGGGGGGCTTTCTTTTTTCCGGGAGGGGGGGCGGACCCCGGCCTGCGGCCGGGGGGCAGCCGTTGCCGCCGGGAGCGCGGCCTGCAGAACCGACAGGGTGCGCAACTATAGGATGCGGTGAAGGGAATTGCGGTGGATGCCGAGGAGTTCGGCGGCGGCAGTTTGGTTGCCGTTGGTGAGGGCGAGCGCGCGTTGCGCGAGGAGTTTCTGGAGTGCCTGTAGGAGGGGTTCCATTGCGAGAGAGTCGTCGGAAAGGGAATCGACGAATGCCTGAAGGGAGGGTGAGGCATTCTTTTCGGAAGCAGGCGCGAATGGGATTTGGTTTGGTTGTAGGAGAGAACCTGCGGCAAGGGTGGCGGCCTGCCAGATGGTGTTGCGAAGTTCGCGGACGTTGCCAGGCCAGGGATGTTTCTGGAGGGCAGCGAGTGCTTCAGGAGAGAAATGGGTATGGGGTGCCACCTCGTGAAGGAAGTGCTGAGCGAGGGCCGGGATGTCGTCGGGATGCTGTCTCAAAGGAGGGGTTTGGATATGCAGGACGTCGAGTCGATAGAAGAGGTCTGCACGAAAGGAACCTTGTGCGACAGCGGCGTGCAAATCGCGGTTGGTGGCGGCAATGATACGGACATCGACATGGATGGGGGTGGTGCCGCCGATTTTTTCAAAGGTGGGATTGTCAAGGAATCGGAGAAGTTTGACTTGAACGGGAAGAGGGAGTTCGCCGATTTCGTCCAGGAAGAGAATGCCGTGATTTGCGGTTTCACAGAAGCCCGTCTTGTCCTGCAAAGCACCCGTGAAGGCCCCTTTGCAGTGTCCGAATAGTTCGCTTTCGACGAGATGTTCTGGAAGTGCCCCGCAGTTGACGGCGACGAAAGGTCCGTTGGCACGGGCACTTTTCTGGTGGAGCAAACGTGCCGCCAGTTCCTTGCCCGTGCCAGTTTCGCCCGTGATGAGAACCGGGGCCTCCACGGCGGCCACGCGCAGCAACTGCTTGAACAAAGATTGCATGACAGGGGAATCGCCGACAAAGCCAGAGGCGGCGGGAACTGCCGTTTGGGGAGTTTGTTGCACAGAGGCAAGTGCTTGTTCGACGAGATGGAGCGCGTCTTGCAAATCAAGGGGCTTCGTGACATAGTCGAAAGCTTGTCCTTCCATGGCGCGGGAGACGGTTTCGAGGGTGCCGAAAGCAGTCATTACAATGATGCGCAGAGCGGGGTTCGTGGCGAGAAGTTGAGGAAGGAGTGCGAGACCATCCTCGGCACCGAGACGCACATCGAGGAAGGCGACGTCTGCCCGGGAGGCGTGCGCGAGCGCCTCGCGGGAATTGAAGGCGCGCAGGGTCGCATATCCGCGTTTTTCGAGGAAACGGCAGAATGCGTAGGCAATCGCCTCTTCGTCGTCGATAATCAGAATCGTAGGCATTATTGGTTTGTGGGAAGGAGAAAGTCGTTGAGAGTGAGAGCATAACCGCGGATTTGACCGCGTCCATCATTGTCGTCAACGCAGTAGTTTGCAATATAGATTTCCCCATTGGGGAATTGAACCCATCCAGTGTAGCCGCCATCGGAGACGGGGGAGCGGTCGTATTCGATGGGTAGGATGCGTGTCCAGGCGTCCTTTCGGGAGGTTGCGAGTGCGCTGTCGCGGTCGGAGAGGCAGGCGAAGGTATTTTGCATCCAGGTACCGAGCCAGCCTTTTCCGCCTTGCATGAAACGGCAGGTGATAAGAAGGTGTCCGTCCTGAAGCCATCCAGCCGTGGGACGGTGACAGCCCGGAATGGGGAAGTCGATGACGGGTCCCCAGGTGGAGCCATAGTCGTGGGAGATGACCTTTTTGCAGTCATAGCCTAGACCAGAGTTCTCGCGCATGAAAGCAATGACATCCTTGCCGCCCGCCGGAACCATGGAGACCTCGCAGAGATTGAGATTGGGATCGCGTGCGACAATTACCTCTTTGGTCCAGGTTTCTCCCAAGTTGTCCGAATACGCAACGTACTGCGTCAATTTTTCCTGAAACCGTTTATGGGTGCCAAGAAGCCATCGTCCGTTCGGGAGTTCGGTCAATTTATCGGGCATAATGCCAGAGATGCCAGTCGCAACGGGCTGCGACCAGGAATTGCCGTCGTCCTGCGAAAAATACAGGAAGATGGAAGAGATGGCCTCGCTGTGGGTGTGTTCGGGGTCGATGGTGATTTTATCAATGGAGAGTGCGATTCGCCCATCGCGGAGTTGCGCCATTCGGGAGCAGTTGTAGTGGAACGGGAGGTTGTCGGTGGCTTCGGTGAGAGGGACGGGTGCAGACCAGGAACGTCCATGGTCGCTGGAATGTGCGAGGAGGATGCGGGAATGGGAACGGTCGCTGTGATGGGTGCACTCGGTCCAGGAACAAAGAAGCGTCCCCGATTTCGTCAGAAGAAGATCCGGAAACGCAAAGTACCATTTGGAATCACGCGCGATGGTAAACTTCTGCATGGAAAGCCCTCCTTTGGGGATATGGCAACGCGACTCCCGAGACGCGACATTTACGCCCCGCGCCTACTTAGGAAATCCAAGAGGTTTTGGAGGAGTTTGGGGTCGATGACGGTGAGGACGAGGCCGAGTGTGATGAGAGTAACGCCGAGGAGTTTGGGTTTGGTGGGTTTTTCTTTGAGGATGAGGATTCCAGCGGCGACGCCGAAGACGAGGCCCATCTGTCGGAAGACCTGGACAAATGAGACGTTGGAGACAAAGTTCATTGCCGTGATGACAAGGAAATAGGCGGCAGAGCCAAAGAGTCCTGCGCAAATGGTTGCGACGGGATGTTTGGTCCAGACAATCTTGAAGTCTTTGTGGAAGAAGGGGAAAATCGCAATGACAAGCATGAGAGAGGAGGTAAGGCAAATGCTGCGCGTGTTGTAATAGGTCATGGAAAGAATGTGCGCGGGGTATTGGAACTCGACGAGTGCCTCGCGAAGGACTTTCTGGGCCATGCTGTCAAAGATGGTATATCCCGTTGTGCCGCAGGCTGTCATAAGAATGAAGAGCATATTCTTGGAAAGATACTGCTTTGGATTGAAATGGGAAAATGAGGGGAGCGGCATCATCATGCAACCAATAAAGACAATGGTCATGCCCAGGATGGAAAGCGGGGTGAGGCGCGTACCAAGTCCAAATATCGTGGTGACCGCTGCCGTGAGAAGCAACGGAATGGAACGCATCATGGGATACGCGATGGACATCTCCATGGCACGGTAGGAAAGCGTGATTCCAAAACAGTAGAAACCGCCATCGAAAATGACAGCACCTGCCACACAGTACCAGAAAGCCGCCGGGAGTTCCAGAACA
The DNA here is from genome assembly GCA_017431255.1 of Victivallales bacterium. Classification (GTDB taxonomy): domain Bacteria; phylum Verrucomicrobiota; class Lentisphaeria; order Oligosphaerales; family Oligosphaeraceae; genus RGIG2581. Next base: position 14,187 of record JAFRLI010000127.1, on the reverse strand, counting down.
TGGATGGGAGTCCAGAATTGGACATGTATCCAGGTGATCATCGCGACGAAGCAAAGACTCCCGTAAAGCGGGACGCTCATCTGGGTCTTTTTCCCGATGAGGTTCCAGGAAGCGTGGCAAATCGCGGAAAGAAGAATCAGAAAGAAGGCAAGAGAAGACATAAAACGGAAAAACTACGCCTGATCAATGGCTTGTAGAGTTCGCTGGATGGCGCCACGGTAGCGGTCGACAGTGGCGCGTGCGTTGGTGCCGAGGGCGTTGCGTTGCTCGGGATGTTCGAGAAGATTCCGGAGAACGGGGAGGAGCGCGGCGTCGTCTTGCAGTTGAATGGCGGCCTTGCGCTGCTGGAAGATTTCGGCAACGGCACGGAAGTTCTCCATGTGGGGTCCATGCACAATGGCCTTTCCGTAGATGGCGGGTTCGATGATGTTGTGACCGCCTTCCTGACCGCCAATGGATTTGCCGACAAAAGCAATATCCGCCGCCGCATAGAAGTTCATAAGTTCGCCTGTGGTGTTGACGAGAAGGACGTCTGCCTGCTGCCTCGTCGGGTCATTCTTGAGAAGTTGCACGGAAAGGTTCTTGCGGTGGAGCAGTTCCACGACTTCGGGGGTACGCTCGCAGTGACGCGGAACCAGGACGAGTTTGAAGGAAGGAAACTCCTGGCGAAGGACAAGGTAGGCGTCCAGAATCCGTTCCTCTTCACCTGGATGCGTGCTGCCCGCTACTAGAACCAGGCGCTCGCCCGTCCCAAAACAGCCGTCCAGCGCGGCACCGACATCGACGGTGCTGACGTCGGGAACCTGGTCGAACTTCATCGTGTCGCAAACATGGATTTTGGGGGAAGGACCGATGACGCGCTCGATTCGCGCGGCGTCTTCCTGGGTCTGCACATTGATGGTGGTAAAGGCGCGGAAGATGGGCTGGAAGATGGAAGGCCACTTGGCGTAGCCGTGGCTTGATTTGTCCGACATGCGTCCGTTGACGAGATGGACGGGAATGCCTCGGGACGCGGGGAGGCGCACGAGGTTGGGCCAGATTTCGACTTCAAAGATGACGACGGCACGAGGCCTGACGAGATTGAGGACGTGCGCGATGGCCCAATAGAAGTCAAATGGGCAGTAAATGAGAGTGACGCCTGGCAGATTTTTGTTTTTGATGGTGTGGTAGGCAGTGGAGGTGGAGCAGGAGAAGACAATGTTGTCCTCGGGATAGTGCTTCTGCCATTCCTTGAGGAAGGTGATGGCGGCGATGGATTCACCGACGCTGACAGCGTGCAGCCAGACGGGGCTGTGGAGACCGCGGAGGGTCTTCTTGATGTCCGCGCCGAAGAATCCGAAGCGCTGCCAATATTCGCGCGTGAGGCCTCCCCGTCGCACGATATGTACGAGATAGAACGGGAGGTAGCAGAGGAAAATGAGTGGGAAGATGAGATTGTAGAGGAAGTACATATATGGTATCAGTGCAGTGCGGTGATCCATCCGCGCGTGGCGGCCGTGGGGCCTTTTGTGGAGATGACGGTGAGGTCGTTTCGGGGCATTCGCCGAGCAGAGAGGGAGCGGACAATCGGCTGCCAGACAGCGGAGAAGTCGATGACTTGACCGACGCGCCAGGTGAGCATTTCCTTGGGAGATACTTTGAGGTCGTGCGAGAAGAGATTGCCAGTGCTATCAGAGAAGTTGAACTTCAAATCTTGGAAGTCTTCCAAATCGGAAGTGCAGAGGAAATAAAAGGTGAGATTTTGGTTGGCGTGGAGGTCCGTGATGAGGTTGGGGGAGACTTCTGTAGCGAGCCAGGTAACGCCAGGCAGGATGGGGGAGACGGGAGTTTCTGCGCGTGCTTGGAAGAGTTTGACGAGTTTGTTCTGGGCAGGGGTGAGGCGATTCGGTTCCAGTTTTGCAAGCGCAAGGATGGAGGGGAAATGTGTGGGGCAGTTGGCAAGGCAAGTAGCGAATGCTTCGACAGCCTTGGCGGTTTCCTGCTGATGCGCGAAAGCACGTCCAAGGAAGTATGCGGGGAGGTGTGCCTGGAGCCAGGAGGTTTGGCCTTGCTGGATTTCTTGGACGAGTGCCTTCAGATCCTGGAGAGCATTTGCATCGTAGGGAGCGTCGATTTCCAATGCGAGGACGGCGAGGACATCTTTGATGAAACGCGCTCGAAGTTGCAGGGAGGCATTGAGTTCGGTGATGTCGTGCTTGAGGAGTTTTTGCGCGTCTTCGATTTGCTCGCGGGTTGGCGGAACCGTGGTAAGGTAGGCAAGCGGGAGCAGTGCCGTGAGCATTTCGTTGCGGTTGCCAAGGGAATCCTGGACATGCGCGCTCATGAGAATGAATGCAGGGTCGAGACGGTAGGCTTCCTGGAACTTGAGGAGTTTTTCCTTGGCGCGGCGGAAATCGACATTATCGAGAGCCGTTTGGACAGGGGAGAGGTCGAGATTGTCGTGCTCGAGTTTGGTGCGCTGTAGCCAGACCTTCTGCCGTTGCTTGAATTGAGCGGTGAGTTCGAGGAGGATGCAAGATTCGTTGAGAAGCGAAAGTTTTCTCTTTTGACGCAGGTCGGGTTCTTTGAGGTATTCGAAACTCTGGGAGGTTTCATTGCTCAGGAGCATCATTTTGTTGAGGTTGAGCGCGTCCTCGAAACGGCGGTTTTTGCGGAGGTGCCTGGCAAGTTGGGAGCGTGCGGGATAGGTATCGGGCACGATTTCGAGGAGTCGTTTGTAGTCGCGTTCCAAGGTAGTGAGTGCCTGGAAGACTTCCGGGGCACCGTTGGGCTGGAGTGCGAGGCAATGCGCGAGTTGTTCGACCGTGGCCTGGCGAAGGGTTTCGCTTGCGGGATCTCCCCGTTTGGCGGCACGGAAATATCTGCGGTACGCGGCAAGTGCGCACTGTCGTATAATGCGTTCCACGGTGGGGTATCGGGAACTGGCCCAGGCGAATCGTGCGGCGAGTTGCTCTTCGGTTTCGTTGCCGAGATTGCGCACGAAAGCCTCTTCGTGGCACTGGGCAGACAGGAGCGCGGTGGCGCCATCGCCAGGTTCGCGTTGGCAAGAGAGGTCGGCATCCCGGCAGGCGGCGAGCCAGTGCTTGTCTTGGTCGTCGTCCATGCGCTTGGCGGCGCTGACATGGACCTTGGAACTGCGCTCCATCAAGGTGTGGGAGCCGTTTCGTCCATTTTTTGCGGTATTTACGAGATCGAGGCGTCGTTCAATGTCTCGTTTTCCGACTTGTTCGCCGACGATAGGGATTGCGAGGTCGTTGTAAAGTTTGGAGTCTGCGATGGCGGCGCGGAGAGAGCGGATTTGCCAGGGGAGCAGGGCAAGAAGTAGGATTGCTCCGGCGAGCAGGACAAGGCGTTCCTTGAAGCGTCCTTCGCGGTTTCGGTGGTGGAGTTCGGTGGCGTTGCCGTGGGAGGAGTGTTCGTGAAGCGAAGTGACTCCCGTGGCGAGCATTGCGGTAAAGAGAATGGCATTGGACCAGGCCTGGAGGTTGAAGTCCACGAATTCATGGAAAAGCGCGGCGGGGACTGCGAGGAGGGTGCCAACGGCAATCCAGCGGTGGTAGCGCACCTGCTTGGTGAATGCGCGGAAGAGATATTTGCCCCAAAGGGTGAGAAGGAGCACCAAAAGCAGTATTCCGAAGGGGATACCGATTTCGCAGAGGAGTTCGACGATGTCGTTGTGCGCGTGGTCGATAATGGCGTAGGTGAAACGTCCTTCTTCGAATGGCTGGATGCAGGAGGAATATGCGCCAAGACCAGTTCCCGTAAGCCAGAACTTTGCGAGCATTTTGAGGCTGATGGCACAGACATACCAGCGTTCGTTGAGGGTGATGTCGTTTGCGGAAACTTCGCTGAAACGTCCCGAAAGTTTTTCGATGACCCAGGGGAGTGCGAAGATGAGGGCACAGGCGACGAGGAGTGCCAGGACGATGAACTGCTGCCGTCGCCCCCCGGGGATGTTGTGTCCGAAGAGGAGTCGGAGAATGATGTAGACGGCGAGGATGCTGATGGTGGCGGTGAAGCCGCCTCTGGAAAGGCTGAGAAGTTGTGCGATGATAAGGGTGAAGAGGGTCAGGAAGAGCAGGATGGTGATGCGAAGGTCCTGCTTGTTTTCGTCAGGAGTTTCATATCGTGTGGCGACATCGTGGGACCATTTTCCTCCTGCCGGGAATAGTGCAACGGTGGCGAGAATGCCGAGCATCATGAGGAAGGCGAAGTGGTTTCGGTTTTGGAAGGTACCAGAGAACTGGATGCCCATGGAAACCTGGTTCTGGAAGAATGCGACGAAACTGTAGAAGGCATTGCCGAGCGCGGCCGCAATGATGGCGAACAGAACGAGTCGCAACTGCATGGTGTTCTGTGCCTGGGAGCGGATGACGAGGAAGACGAGGGCACAGGTAAACAGGAGGGAAATGCGCGACAGGGTGGCGTCGGGGGACAAGGAGAAGGTAACCTGCGCCGTTCCCATGCCCGCTTCATTGAAGTGGCTCCAGATATCCCAGGTGGCAGGGGAAAGCAAACGTACCAATGGCGCACAGGGAATCAGTTGCAACACGCCCAGGCCAAGCGGTATCAGGAACAGCCACATCATTTTGTGCCAGCGGAAATGCAAATGGTCCCAGCCACACCACCAGCCGCCTAGCAACCACATGACGCAAATCACCAGCATCAGCAACTGGAACAACGGCAGCCACCATAAGTCGCCGCCGTTGTAAAACCACGGCATCATTGCTAATACAAATAACAATGAAGGCAAAACCAGTTTCCCGCAACCACGCATCAATGGGCTGAGCGCCTCCTGAATGGCTGCGGAAATCTTGCTGGATGTGGAATGGTGATGGTGATGATGTTGTTCTGGCATTTACAAAAAAGCCTCTTCCTGGCTAAAATAGGAAACCTCGTCTCTAATGAGGTAATTCCAAAACTCTCATTCCAACCGCCTTCACGGCGCAGCGCGATGGCTTCATCACTCAAACTCAGCGTGGTCACCACGCTTCGCTTTCGCTCTTCTCCCTCGCTTGCGGCGTTTTGGCGGCTGGGCGGTAGTTTTGCAATTACCTCTAATATAAATAGGCTTGTACATAACTCAAACGATTTTTGCAAGGAAAAAGCAGAAAAAGGAGAAAAAAAGGACGAAAAGGAAGTCGTATTCCTTTCCGTCCGTTTGGTCCTTTCCGTCCTTTCATCCCCTAAGGCCTTGATAGGTTTCGCAGATTTTCTGATAGGATTCGAGGGTGCCGATGTCGTAACGTTTGCCAGGCATGAGCATGGCGTGGACAGGGGAGTGCTGGCAGAGCCATGCGATGAAGGAGCCGGGAGCGTCCACACCGCAGCCGTCTTGGAGCGCCTGCTTGACGAGTTTTGCGTCGTTGCGGCTGTAGAGATAGAAAGCCGGGCAGCACCAATGGGTTGCGGGATTGGGGGATTTTTCGGTCATGAGGGTGATTCGGTCGTTGTCGTCAATGGTGAGAACGCCAGATTTGAGGAGGCGTTTTTCATCGGGTTCGTAGTATCTCATGACGCAGGATGTTTGCTTGCGCTGTGCGTATTGAAGGAAGGCAGCGAGGGAGAAGTCGAGTAGGTTGTCGCCAGCGATGACGAAGAGGTCGTCGTCAAGTTGGAGGGAATCGATGGCGAATTGGATGTCGCGGACGGCTCCGAGGCGGGTTTCATTGGAGGAAGTCCCATCGTCGAGGACGGTGATGTTCTGGGAATGGGAATCGGCCCAATCCTGGAAATGTTTTTGGAAACGGTGGTTGGAGATGACGATGAAGTCGTTCATGGAAGGCTGTGCGGCGATGTCGTCGATGAGCCAATCCAGAATGGTTTTTCCCTGGACCTTGAGGAGGGGTTTGGGGAAGTTTTCGGTGAGGGGATAGAGGCGAGTGGCGTATCCAGCGGCAAGGATGAGGGTTTTCATGGGAACCTACATACGTTCGAGAGTGCGGCGGATTTGGGACTCGCGTGCCTCGATGGACATGCAGAGTTGCATTTGGACGCGTGCGCGGTGGAGGTTTTGCCCGTCGCGAGTGATTTTGAAGTAGACATCGCCGGCGAGGAAGTCGGCGTAGAATCGGAGGCAGAGTTCGAACGTGATGAGGCGGACGCAGTCGTAGAGATAGTTTTTTTCGGCGTCGGTCATGAAGTTTTGAGAGTGAGCCTGGTAACCTTTGAGGACGGCTTCGCAGAGGTCGAGGTCAAAGACGACTTGGGAGAGGTCCTGGCAGTCTTCGCCGACGGGGTTGCAGCAGGAGCGGAGGCAGTCACCGATATCGTAGTGTACGAGTCCCGGCTTGGTGGTATCGAGGTCGATGATGGCGGTTCCTTTTGCGGTAGTGTCGTCAATCATGACATTGGCGGTTTTGGGGTCGCCGTGGATGACGCGGTCCTGGATTTCGCCGCGTGCCTTTGCGTCTTCGAGGACGCTGGACCATTCGCGGCGCTCCTGAATGTATCGGTAGACGTTCTTGGAGATTTGGGAGGAGTTGAGGCGTGCCTGTCCTTCCGGGGTGGCGAGTGCCTCGTCAAACTTCTGGAAATAGCCGGGGGTGATGTGGAAGCCGGGGAGGGTGTCCTTGAGTTTGGAGGCGTCCATATCGCTCATGAGGTGATGGAAGTTGCCCAGGACGGCGCCGACTTCGCGTGCGTGTTCCGCGCTTTGGATGGTTTCGTAGGAGTGTGCGGAGGCGATTCGGGTGATGGCGCGCCAGAAGCCGCCATCGCCGTCGATGGCGTAATCACGCCCGTCTTTCGCGGGGATGATGCGGGGGAGTTGCCAGATGCGGTCTGCGATGTCATGTTCCTCGATGAGCCGCTTGTGCGCGTGGTTGGTGACGAGGTGCATGTTCGCCATCACGGCTTCGGGATCCTTGAAGACATTGGAATTGAGGCGTTGAAGGACGATTTTCTCTTCGGAGAAAACGGTTCGGAAGATGCACTGATAGGTGTCATTCACGTTGCCGTCGCCCATGGGATATGCCGAGACGAGCCAGCCATCGACGTTGAAACGTTGAGCCATCATTGCTGCTTTCATGGGAGTGTCCTTCTGTTGTTATTGCAGTCCAAGGAGTCGTGCGGGGGTGGTGGATACGAGGAGGTTCCAGACGTCCTGACCGAGTTTGCGGGTGACGGCGTTCTGGGCGTCGAGGAGTCCTGGCGGGCGTGTGGTGTCGTTGTGTGCGTCACTTCCGATGAGGCATTGTTCGGGATTGGCCTGGATGAGGGAGAGGATTTTGCGTGCCTGTCCCCAGGGGAGGAGTGTGTTGTGGAGGTCGGAGGCGTTGAATTGCAGATAGAGGCCTTTTTCCATCAAATCGATGAGGAAAGGCAGGCGTTCTGCGAAGTGGGGATATCGTTCGGGATGGGCGAGGATGAGGGTGACACCCTTGAGTTGCGCCTGGAATAGGAGGTCTTTGGCGAAGGAGATGTCCATGGAAAGCGGGAGTTCGACAAGGATGGGGCGGTCGGGGTGTCCAGGGACGCCTGAGCGGCAAGCGTCGTTTGCGAGTGCGGATTCGGCGGAATGTCCGTCCGCGTAGTATTCGAGGCCTGGGACGATTTGGAGAGGGATATTTTCCTCGTCAAGGCGTTGTTTGAGTTGTGCGATGAGTGTATCACGTTTAGGGAGGAGGGTCGCGAGGCTGCGGGAAGAGCCATGTGGAGTGGAGAGGATATGGGTCACTCTGTCCGCAACGCACAACTTTGCCATGCGCAGGGAGGTTTCGATGTCCTGGGAGCCGTCATCAATCCCAGGCAAGATGTGGATGTGGAAGTCAATGACCATTTTGATGATACTGTTTAGGAATGAGAAGAAAAAAGAGGAGGGAGACCGTGGTCTGCCCTCCTCAAATCGGGTGTTTTCTTAGGTTTCCTGGGAGGGTTGTTCGCCATCCTTGGGAACTTGTTCGCCATCGGACCCTTCCCCTGAATTGTGTCCGTAGTGGTAGCGGTAGCCGTATTTGCCGTAACCGTAGCCGTAGCCGTACTTGCCGTAGCCGTACTTGCCGTAGCCATAGGCATTTTTGGGGACGGAGACGTTGTTGATGATGATACCGGCTGGTTTGAGGTTGACCTGGCGCAGGCGGTCGCGCAGATGCGCGAGAGTAGGCTTGGTGAGGTAGAAGAGGCGGTTGATGATGAGCAACGCGACATCGTGAGCCGCGATGAGCAACGTGTCGGAAACCGCCAGGACAGGCGGCGTGTCCATCAGAACCATGTCATACTTCGATTTGGCTTCTTCCAGAAGTTTATTGAAACTTTCGCTGCCGACGAGTTCGTTGGGGTTGGGCGGGATGGGGCCGACGAGGGCGACGTCCATGTTCAGGCTGTCCAAATGGATGATGATGTCATCCAGGGCACAATCGCCGACGAGGACGTTGGAGATTCCCCTCTTCATGGAGTTTGGAGGCAAAAGATCCCTGAGAATCTTGTGCATACGGGGCTTGCGCATATCAAGGTCGATGAGGAGGACCTTCTTGTTGTCGCGGGCAAAACTGCGTGCGAGATTGCAGATGACGAAGGTTTTACCTTCGCTGGGGAGTGCACTGGATACCGCGATGACGCGCCGCCCACGGGTGACCATGGAAAGGTTGAGACTGGTACGAATATCACGGAAGACTTCGTCGACGGTATCTCCGCCGTTGCTGTGGAGAAGTTCATGCTCGTCCTTCGAGAAGAGCGGGAGTGTGCCGAAGATGGAGACCTGGTTCGCGAAGGCGTTGGAGATTTGCGCGGGTTCGGTGACGGTGTTGTTGATGGAAACGAGGATGAAGGAGACGAGACCGGCGAAGGCGAGACCGGCGATGGCGGCCATCAGGAGGACCTTTTTGGGTTGCGGGAAGATGGGGCTGTGGGCCTTTTTTGCGTCATTGACCTTGGTGATCGCGTAGTTTCCAATCGTGGTGGCGTCTGCGATTTGGATTTCGGAGATACGGTTTGTGATACGGGTGATGGTCTCGTCGAGTTTATTGGCGGCCGCTTCGCGCTGATGGTAGTCGCTGGAGAGGCGGTCGAGTGCGACGAGTTGTTTTTCGATGTCGGCGATTTGAAGGGAGAGTTGTTGGCGTCGTTTCTGGATGCGCTGCCGTTTGAGTTTGAGTCCGTTGATGGTGATGTCAACCTGCTCTTCGGCGGCTTTTCGAAGTTCGTCTCCAACCTGGCCGTGGACTTTGACAGCGTTGTGCTCCTGGCTGTAACTTTGGAGGAGTTTCGGAAGTTCCATTTTGTGCTGGAGTTCCATGCTCTTGATGGAGGAGAGGAGTCCTGCCGCGCCTTCGCCCGAGGTCAGATACGGAAGCATAATGGCAGCCTGGTTACGGTTATTGGCGATTTCTTCGAGGGTCATGGTGATTTCGTCCTCGTCCAGTTGCGTTTCGAAACGCTTGTTCATAAGGTCGTTTTTCTGGCTGACGAGGGTGTCGTAGTTCTGCTTCAGGTCGAACACACCATGCGCTTCCTTGAACTTGAGGAGTTCCTCGAAGGCCTTTTGGCGATTGTTCTGGACTTCGGCGAGTTGGTCGCGTAGGAGGTCGACCCCTGTGGTGGATAGGGTGGCGCGTCGTTTGTAGACGAAATCGACGTAGACCTCAGTGATGGTGTTGGCGAACTTGGCAGCGGTTTCGGGTTTGTTGCTGGTGACTGTGATATTGACGAGGTTGGTGCCCGGGACGCGTGTGATTTTGGGACGGCTGACGCTGCGGGAATCTTCGCCATCTTCGCCCATGCGCTTACGCGCCATGGCAAGGATTTCATCGGATTCGAGAACGAGCATCTGGGTGCGGAGGAAGACTTCGCTGTTTTGCTGCTGGGTGGGGTCGTGGAGGCCTTCCATGTTGATGGCACGCGCCTCGTTGCTGCTGATGAGCATCTGCGCCGTGGAACTGTAGCGCTTCTCTGCAGTGACGCAATAGATGAATCCCGCCGCGAGGAAAAGCGCGAGGGAGACGATGTACAGCCAAATGTATGGTCTCACAAAAGTGTCTAACACCTTGAGAACCAGTTCCATCGAATTATCGTTGTTGTCGGCGAGATCCGCTTGAACTTGCGCTGGGGAATTGATAGGCTGTTCCATCTTGTCTTGGACGAATTGGGGGTGGGCCTGGAATTAGAAACTGAAATTAGAAGAAGGATTCCTTGATGAACAGGACGTCGCCATAACGCAGTTCAATATCGCGTTCGAGGGAGAGTTCATCTTTGAAAAGTTTCTTGAGGTTGAGTTTGGAGAACTGCTTGTCGCGGATGAGGACGATGTCACCCTGCTTGGAGAGGTCGGTGAAGCCACCGGCAAGCGCAATGGCCTGGCTGGCGGTGACGGGACGACCTGGCAAAACTTCGATGGGACCCGGTTTTTTGACTTCGCCGAGAACGTAGATTTTCCGCGCCGTGGAAACGAGGACGTTATCCCCTGGTTGCAGACGAACGTTCTCCTGGTATTCGCCATCGCCAACTGTGACGAGAGAACCTTTCAGCAGAACATTTTCGTTCAGGTTATTGACCCGGACGATGTTGATGTCATCAGGGTCGGCGTCATCGGCAAGACCGCCAGCGCGAATGATGATTTCGGAGAGGAGTGGCGGGCGCTGGGTATCGATGAAGATGACGGATTGTTTGGTGACGGCACCGGAGACGTAGACAGGTGGTGCCTTCGGGATGATGAGGGTATCTTCGGGCTGGAGCTTGAAGTCGTCGCCACCGGAGGTACGGGAGACGAGCGCAGAGACATCGATAGGATGTCTGACGAGTTTTTTTCCGTCCTTGCTGCGTCGCAGGACAGACACATTGTTGAGGTCGGCACTTTCGGTGAAGCCGCCGGCAGCACTGATGGCCTGGAGGGCGGTCATGGCGCCAGTGGTGGGGAGTTCAAGGGAACTGCTGGTGCTGACTTCTCCCAGGATGTAGACGCGGCGCGGTGCCCAGTTGCTGACGAAGACATCCACTTGCGGATTTGCAACCTGGTCCTTCAGCATTTCTTCCAGTTTTTTGCCGACTGCGCGCGCGGTGAGACCGGCAGCCTGCACTTCCCCACAAAGGGGATAGTGGAACTTTCCGTCTTCTTCGACACGGACGCTCTTGTCAAATTCCGACAGACGGAATACGCTGATGGAGAGGACGTCGCCTGGACGCAAGAGAGAGGGTTCCCAGGGAGTCGGTTCCGCTGCGGCAAACAGGAGGACGGAGAATAGCAGCAAAGCGGCAAAAAGTGATTTCTTCATCATAAAAGTGCTGGGATGAGAGGCAATGGGACAACTATTGATACCTCTATCGAGGCAAAACGGCTGGAACATCTGTCGGCATTTTAGAGGGAAATGCAAAACTTTGATTCCAAGTAGAATCGTGACCGGGGTGGTGTTTTGCCGTTCGTATCGTTATGCGTCCCTCTAAAAATCAAAATGGTGGAAACCTAGAGTTGTCCTCAGGCTTCCACCATTTTGGTCTTAAAGTCTATCCAATGTGCAACGCTAGAGGATTATTTGAAGTTCCAGCGCAGACCAACGTAGACTTCGTTGGAGTCGTAGTCATCGCAGCCGAAGCCGTTGTACTTGAACTCGACGAGGTCGTACTTGTATCCGGCATAGAGGCTGATGTTATCGTTCAGATCGTAGTTGGCACGGAAGTCGAAGACGTATTCTTCGGTGTCATCGGAGTAGTTCTTTTCATCGGAAACGATGTAGCCGACGGAAGGAACGAAGGAGAGTTTTTCGTTGACTTTCCACTGAGCGGAGAGGACGTTGCTCCACTTGTCACGGAGACCGCGGCCAGAGGAGGAGTCCTCCGTACCCAGGTGAGTGCGGAAGCGGAAAGCGAGGTTGCTGTTCATCTTGTAGTTCAAAGCGGCGCTCACGAAGGACATCCAGGAACTGTCTTTGTTGGAATCATCGGCTGCACCCTTGTAGTTCTTCTGGCGCATACCTGCTTCCAAAGAGGTGAAGAGGGCGGAGGAGATCTTGTAATCAACGAATGCGCCGACATCCCAAGAGTGGGAGTCGTTGGCATATTTGTCGTTGCGATACTTGGTGGCGCTGTAGCGAGCCTTGACACCGACCTTGGTCTTTTCGCTCACGATGTAGTACGGGGCGATGCTGAAGCCGTAATTCTGCTTGGAGCGATCTTTGTACTCATCCTGGGAGTAGTAGTCCCACTTGTAGTCAGCGGAGAAGATGACACCAACGCGGTCGTTCACGTTCATGTCGTAGTCAAGCCCAAGAGCGTTGGACATGTGGCGGACATGCTCGGTGTTGGCAGCGTCATAGCGCTCGCGGCGGTTACGGGATGTGAGGGAGATGCGGAGGTTGTCGCGTCCACCACGCATACCGAAGTTACCGGCAATGTGCGGGGTGATGGTCCAGTCGACGTAGTTGTAGTCGGAGGAACGGTGGTCGTAGTAGTTGTAGGAGACGTCACCTTTGACACCGTAGTTGTAGTTGCCCTGCTCGCGGAAGATGTCGACGGAGATACCAGTCTTCGAGATGAAGGAGTCGAGCTCATCACCCTTGGGAGCGTGGTTCACGTTGTCATCGTAGCGGAACTCTTGGAAAGCACCGATCTTCAGTTTGTTGGGGAAGATCTGGGCGGCGGATTCGAAGTAATCAACCAGGTCAGCCGTTGCGAGGCTGCCGGAAAAACCGGCGACGGCAAAGGCTGCGAGCATCATCTGTTTGCTGACTTTGTTCATGGGAAATCCTTTGTATGATCCTATTTGTGATTGAAAGTTGGATTAACTGCCGATGCCCCTAATTACTTCTTGGTGGCAGGACCGCTGATGGTACGTTCCGTTTCGCTGTTCTGCTCGATGTCGTTACCGATATCTTGCAGGGCAGAGCCAATACCACCGATCTCATCGGTCGTTTTGCTGTTTTCGACTTCCTTGCCAGCAACAGCGGCTTGGTCGCCCTTGGCCTTGATCTTCCAAAGGTCGTTTTCTTTAACGACGTTGATGGCGGGAACGTTGGCGTTCACTTTGTCAGCGATTGCCTGGGCTTTATCACCGAGACTGTTCAAGGCTTTTTCGCCAGCGCCGATGACTTTGTTCTTGAGGGAGTTGTCCGAGCCACCGAAAACGGCGTTCATAATTTCGGCCCACTGACCGCCATCCTGAGTTGCAAAGAACTGGACGAGGGCGTCGTCATCGAGCAGTTGGAGCTGCTTGGCAACGGTGGACTGGGCTTTTGCGTCTGAGGGTGCTTCCTGTGCAGTAGCCATACCGGCAAATGCCAGAACTGCAGCCATTGTGAGAACCCACTGTTTTTTCATGGAACTGTCTCCCTTTGAGATGATTTTGGTTTTGGGACTTATGTTACTGATGAATGAAAAACCTGCTCAATGTAACAAAGACAAAAGAACACAATAGATTAATGTAATCCTGTTTTCCCACTTTGCAAATGACTTTGTCGTTTTTTTTTCTCGAAAATGGAAAAAAATGGGATCGGGATGTGTAATGAATGCAAAAGGAATGCTAATATAGCAAGTAAAGGAAAGAGTGGTTAGTGGTTAGTGGCTAGTGTGGGGAGTGGGGAGGGATCTGGGCGGCGGGAGGCTGTCGATACCTTACGAGTACGGGAAACGGCTAATGACTAACGACTAACGACTAACCACTAACCACTAACGACTAACCACTAACCACTAACCACTAACCACTAACCACTAGCCACTAGCCACTAGCCACTAACCTTTGGTACATAGGTGGGGAAAATAAAAAAGCCCCGACGGTTGGTGCCGTCGGGGCTAGGGATGGGAGGAAGAGTGGATTTTAGGTGGGGGTTAAAGTGCGATGGTGGGTTTTACGATGGCGCAGCCGATGGCTTCGAGGTCGCGCCGGAGGAGATCGAACATTTTCTTGTCCTGGTAGCATCCAATGATAGCGCCACCAGAGCCGGCGAACTTGGCGGACGCACCGGATTTTCTTGCAGTCATGACCATATTATAGTTTTGTTCAGAGACATTGAGGACACGGCAACGGAGGTCGAAGTTGACGTTGATGAGTTTGTTAAGGGTAGTGAAGTCACGTTTGAGGATAGCTGATTTGCCTTGTTCGGCGATATCGGCGAACTCGGACATGGCCGCGATGATGTTGGCGGCCTTGGTTTCAAAGAGCATCTTGAGTTTCTTGTGGTATATGCCGGAAAATTCGGCGCGGCAAGGGTCATAAGCCATGTAGACAGGCGGGAGCAGCGTTGGGTCAAGGTGCTCGTAAAT
>JAFRLI010000126.1 GCA_017431255.1 Victivallales bacterium | reverse complement strand
TAGTGGCTAGTGGCTAGTGGCTAGTGGCTAGTGGCTAGTGGCTAGTGGCTAGTGGCTAGTGGCTAGTGGCTAGTGGCTAGTGGCTAGTGGCTAGTGGCTAGTGGCTAGTGGCTAGTGTACTCTTAGAAGCACGACGCATAAGGACGCTTAGGGGCACGACGCTTAATGTTTTCAGGACCGCGCGTCTTCGCGTCCCACTGGCCACTAACCACTAACCACTAACCACTAATCACTAATCACTAATCACTAATCACTAACCACTAACCACTAATCACTAACCACTAATCACTAACCACTAATCACTAACCACTAATCACTAACCACTAATCACTAACCACTAATCACTAACCACTAACCACTAACCACTAACCACTAATCCTAGAGGCGGACGAAAGACCAGCCAGTGGGTTGTTCGTGGTCGTAGGGTAGGTATGCGTGGAAGGGGCGTGGGTCGTCGTCAAATACGAGTGGAAGGAAATAGCGGTCGCCAGGCCAGATGGGAAGGTCGAGGATTTTCTCTTTGGGAACCCACTGGAGCGGTCCCTCGTTGGAGGAAGCCGCAGGTGTCCCTTGGAAGGCGGTGACGAGGAACACGAACGCGAGCCAATCTTCGCCGTTGGGACCGAAGTTGGTCCAGTTGACGGTTCCCCGCAAGGACATCTGCGTGACCTCGATATTGGCCTCTTCACGGATTTCGCGGAGCATGCATGTGGCGATATCCTCGCCTGGCTCCATGTGGCCGCCGAGACCGTTGTACTTGCCAAATTGCTCGTCGTCCTTACGGAAGACGCGGTAAGTCATGAGCACATTGGCACCGCTGGGGTCCAGAACGTACCCCAGCGTGCTCAAAATGGGACGATAGCCGTTCGACATTACAACTGCTTCGCGTTGCGGTTGTGCAAGTCAACCACGAGTTTCTTGACATCCTGCGCACGGTCTTTCGGCATCACCAGAACCGCGTCGTCACGAACGATGACCACGACATCCTTCATGCCCAGAACGCCAACAGCCATTTTCTCGTCGCCTACCGCGTTGTAGACAATGGTGTTGCTGGTATCGACCAGATAGGGGTTGCCGATGGCAACGTTGCCATTCTGGTCCTTGGGGAAGGTGCGGTCCAGGGAGTCCCAGGAGCCGAGGTCGTCCCAGACAAAGTTGCCAGGAATGACTTTGACGTTTTTTGCTTTTTCCATGAGTGCGTAGTCGATGGAGATGTTGGGGAGAGCATCGAAGATTTTCGCGGCACGTTCCTGGGAGCCTTCCAGAAGTGCGTCGGTGAGGTCTTCCAGGGTTTCTGCCATAACGGGATTTGCCTGCCCGAACTCGGACATGAAGGAGCAAATGCGCCAGAAGAACATGCCCGAGTTCCAGAAGAATCGTCCCGAAGCGACATATTGCGCGGCCTTTTCGGGGGTGGGTTTTTCATGGAAGGAGGCGACGGGATAGATGGCGTCTGGCGCGTCCTGCGGCTTGTCCTTGGCGGGGACTTCGATGTAGCCGTAGGCCGTGTCTGCGCGAATGGGCTGAATGCCGATCGTAATGAGGGAATCGATGGCTTCTGCGGCATCCATGGCGCGGGAGACGGTGGCGACGAATGGCACGGTGTCGGGAATGCGGTGGTCTGCGGTAAGGACGCCCATCGTGACTTCCTCCGGAGCCTTTCCCGTGCGTGCAAGGATGGTGGCGGTTGCGTAGATGAGGCAGCCGGCCGTGTTGCGCTTGCAGGGTTCGGCGATGATGTTTTCATCGGGCAGGCCGAGTTTTGCCTGGCGAATGGGCTCCTGCAAGTGCTGCGCGGTGGCGATGTAGATGTTTTCCGCGGGCACGATGGCCTTGCTGCGCTCGACCGCTTCTTCCAGCAGGGATTGACCGCTGCCAGTGAGACGCAGGAGTTGCTTGGGATGGTTGCTGCGGGAGAGAGGCCAGAAGCGCTCGCCGGCGCCGCCAGCCATGATGACAATGCATTTCATAAGATGGCTCCTTGCCTAGTCGCGGATGGAGAAGGCGTACTTGGTGTACTGCGCGTAGCGTTCGCCGGGACGCAGGACCGTGGAGGGGAAGTTTGGTTTGTTTGGGGAGTCGGGATAGTGCTGCGTCTCGAAGCAGAGACCGCTGTGGAGGCCGTAGGTGCAACCTCCCTTGCCGAGGGTCGGTGCGAGGCTGTTGGCGGTGTAGAAGCCGATGGAAGGTTCCGTGGTTTCGACCGTCATCTGGATGCCGGATTCGGGCGCGAAGCAGAGAGCGTCCACCGTGCGTCCCGTGGGATTGTCGAGCAAGTGGATGTGGTCAAAACCACCGAAACGCGCCAGTTCCGAGGGAAGATTCTCTTCGAGCAGGTGCATGGAGCATTCCTGGCGGAGGTCGCATGGCGTGCCGGCGACATCCAGAATGGCTCCCGTCGGAACGCAGGTATTGTCCGATTGCAGGAATCGCGATGCGTTGATTTGGACGACGTGGGAGTGGATGTTGCCGCTGTCGTGACCGTTGAGGTTGAAGTAGGAGTGGTTGGTGAAGTTGATGACGGTCGGCTTGTCCGTCGTGGCGTAGTAGAGCAGGGTGAGGGCGTCATTGTCATCGAGGAGATATTTGACGATGACATCGAGGTTGCCGGGGAATCCCTGGTCTCCGTCGGGACTGGTGGTATGGAACGTGACGGAGTTGTAGTCTGCGTCGAGGATTTCAAAGTCGATTGCGTCAAATGCGGGATTTCCGCCATGGAGGCAATACGGGGTGTCCGGGGTGATGGGGAGGTGGTAGGTATTGCCGTCCAGGTTGAAGGTTCCGCCGAGGATGCGGTTGGCGAAGCGTCCGATGAATGCGCCGAACTTAGGGGTGTTGTGGAAGTACTGTTCGGGATTGTCGTATCCCAGAACAACGTCACGCACCTGTCCGTCACGGTCGGGAACGTTCATCGTGGCGATGGAGCAGCCGACCGTGCAGATTTTTGCAGAAAGACCATTGGCATTCTTGAGTGTGAGAAACTCCATTGCCTATGCTTCCCCGAAGTATTTCTGTTCCATGAGAATCTTTTCGACGAGGCCAATCTGCGTCTTCATCAGCGGTGCTGAGTAGATGGCGCGCTTCTGGCCGATGCCTGCCGTTTCCATCGCCTTGCCGACGAGGTCGTTTGCCTTGTACAGGTCGTCGATGGTCTCGCGAACATTGAAGCGTCCGGGAGAGGTGGGCAGTGGCGGCCAACGGGAATCGGAGACGTAGGCGGAGGTAACGGCCTTGAGCGCGGCGTCGAGTTCGGGGAGGGTGCCCGTGCGCTTCTGGACGGCGAGGATGCCGTCGAGGATGGAGCGGCAAACGGGGTCAAGAATGCGGGAGTAGGAGGTGTTTGCCCAGGCCTTGTAGGTGCCGCCGTGCCAGGCCGCGCCGTTCTCGATGTTGTCGATGAGGTCGTTGGGAATGATTTGCTTGGCGGATTTGACGGCGGCGGAGGGGGTGGTCATTTCGTAGCCGATTTCCTTCGCCATGTCCAGGAGTTGCTGGAAGCGGCCGACGGAGGCGGGTTCGGGTTCGAAGAAGCGCGCCTGGTTGAACTGCTTGACGTAGAAATATGCGGAGGAGCCGATGTATTCCGCGTCTTCGGCGTATGGCATGATGTAGGTGCCAGTCTGCTCGATGCGGGGGATCCACTTGAGGAACATCTGCTTGATTTCGTCCAGGGAGACAGGGGTGTCACGGCAGCCTTCGCAGGCACCCATGAGGTACCAGAGCATTGGGTTGGCCATGCAGTCGGAACGGAAGACCATCTGGAGGCCGTTGGGAGCGACGGAGGGGTTGGTGAGGTACTTGAGGAAGTCGGGCTTGTCCTGGATGAAGTCTTCGATTTTGAAGAGTTGGTTCTTGTTGGAGTGTCCTTGGACGTCGTAGGCGAGGCCCGTGGCCTGGCGGATTTGGGGGAAGGAGAGCAGGAAGGAATCCGCGTCCATGATGAGGCCTTTGTAGCCGGCGGCGACGTAGAGGTCGGGGAGGTATCCGGCCCAGCCGCATTCGGGGTTCCAGCCAAACTCGGGGCGAACGCCGGTGTACTTTTCCCAGGCGTCAAGACCGTGCTTCAAGGTGTCGAGCGCGACTTCCTGGGGGACGTTGGCGAGCATGATGTGGATGAACGGCGAGCCGATGGGTTCCACTTTGCCTTCCTGCACGAGAGACTTCAGCAGGGCCAGAACGGCGGGTGCTTCTTCGCTCATGACTTCCAGCGTGCGGCCAGAAGCCTCGAACGCGATTTTGTAGTCGCCGTCGCGAATGATTTCAAACAAGGGGCGATAGCAGTTTTCGCAGACCCACTGGCGGCGGGTCGGATTGAGCTGCGAATACTGGATGTTCGCGTGCGGCATGAAGATGATTTGTTTCGACATTGGATTCTCCATTCGTCTTGAGGTGGTGGATTACAGAAAGAAAAAACCTCTGCTATAATGTAATGGGTTCGCGCAATTCTGCCAAGGGGTCTCTAACTTTTTTTGGCGATTCTTGAAAAATAAAGGGCATCGAGGGCGGTAGGGAAAGACGTGCTTCCGAAATGTGCAGTCGTTCCTCCTCCAGCCATAAACCGAAATCATCCATGGGGAGCGGGGAGGCGGTGAGGTCAAGCAGCACTCCCAATTTGTGAGGAGAGAATGGATTCTAGAATATCAAGTGAGGTAATTGCAAAACTCTTTTGAAGTCCACAGAACACACAGAATACACAGACCTGTTTGTCCGCGCTACGCGCGGTCAAACACTTGATATAAAACAAAATACAAAATGCAAGCCGCTGCGAGGCGGCGGATTGCATTCTGTGTGTTCTGTGTGTTCTGTGGACTCAAAAATGTGTTTTGCAACTACCTCGATGGAGTAAATCTTT
>JAFRLI010000125.1 GCA_017431255.1 Victivallales bacterium | reverse complement strand
TCCTGTAGGGCAAGCGGTCTCGCAAGTCGGAGTTCACCGTTCTGGCAAGTGGCGGCCAGTTTGTGTCTCCCGTTTCGGACGGAGGTCGCCCCAGGAATCGAGAATGCGCAAAGGGTTGCCTTCCCGTGCAGAATGGAGAGCGTGTGCTTATTTCCTTCACGGCGGTATTCGCCCCAGATGGTTCCGAGGGACCAGAAGCACCGAAAATCGCCAGGCAGAATGGGGGCAAAAGCGAGCCACCCGCGTGTCATGTCGTAGCGGAATCCACTGAATGCCTGCAGCATCGCAAAAGAAGCCATGGAACGCGCGTAGTTGCTGCCGCATTCGATTTCGTTCCAAGGATTGCGTTTGGCACCGTCGTAGCGGTCGCGAATGGCGCTTGCCAACTTGACGGCCTGGTCGGTCATGCCGACCATTGCCATGTGGACGGCAGCCGCCCACTCGAAGCCGGTCATCGTCTCGCTATTGTAAGGCAGCGGAAGGATAGGCTTCTCGTGCCCCTTGGGCCAGGTGCAAATGACGCAGCCCCCTTCGTCGTTCAAGCAGAACGTACGCCAGGGATTGGCAAACTCGCGCAAGTTCGGGAAGAAGTTGTAGCGATAGATTGACTCCAGCGTGGAACGCACATGCGCAGGATCTAGAACTTCCCCGATTCCATAGAGGGAGGCGAACCACTGCCCGAGGTGGGAGTCGATGGAGCAGCCATCGGCAATCTGGTATTTCAGTTGGGAATGTTCTGCATCCCAGTAAGTGTCGATACCGATGTTTCCCAGCGCAAGGGAGGTGTATGGCTTCAAGGTGTCGTGCGAGTGAATATCGACCTGCTGGTTGTAGTACTCGCCATTGAAGAGGTGCTTTTCGGTCCAGGCGCGTCCTTTGGCAAAGACCTTTTCACAAAGGACGGCGAACGGGGAATCGTTGCAGGCGCGTGCCATGAGGGAGGCAGCCTTGAGTGCTCCGAGATAGATTCCCTGGAGCCATCCCGACGGACCAAAGAGCTCCATGTCAAGGGTATGGTGCTGCCGTCCCGTAAGAACGCCCGTGCGTTTGGGGTCCCAACGGTCGTCATTGACAGGACTCCAAGCAAACTCAATGGCGCGTTTGACAGCGGGCCACATCCGTTCCAGCCAGCCCTGGTCCCCCGAAACCTTCCATTCGCGGAAGATTTTCATAATCTCGCCGAAGGAACCGTCCACGCACGCGCGGAAGTCCGTCTTCCGGGACTTGACTCCAAGAGGCAGCGGTAGCCGGAAATGCCAGCGACCGTCCTCGTCGAGAGAATAGTCCGCATGGGATTCCCGAATGGTGCGTTCCAGGTCGGGGAAAAGCAGCGGAAGTGCTTGCGCGTAGTTCCATACGTGCTGACAAGTCCCCTCGCAGGAACCAAAGGTGGCTCCGACGCCCTCCCAGCCCCAGATGGTCCCGTTATCCAACCGCAGAACCGTAGGAGAGACGAGGACCGCCAGGTTGGCCGCGGCCCCTTCCAGTGCGGCGGCGGGAAGCGTGGAGGCGTGCAGCGTGTCGCAGAAGCAGCGCACGCCATCGCGAATGGAATCAAACCGCGAAAACACGCATTTCGCGGCATCGACGGCTCCCCTGCAAAGACGCGCATAGTAGTTGTGGAGCGTATTGTCGCGCAGCCCCGCCTGCGCCAGCCGTTCCGGTTCCTTCGTCGGGAACTCATTGACGCGTTCAGGCAGATACCAACTGATGACGAAGCGGAAGACATGCGTCTTTCCAGGCGCAATGGCGGCACGTGACGCAAGCGTGCCTGTATCCTCGAAACGTACCGTTTCGGTGCGTGGAGGGAAGTGTCGTTTCGGCAGTGGACCAGCCGAGGTGAGGTCGTGCCAGTAAACCTCAAGGTGGTCTCGCCACATATCGCGCCGATACCAGTATTCTTGATAGGAGACCTTGGGTTCGTCCGTGCTGATGGAAAGTTCGCCAAACTCTGGCGTCCCGCGCTTCTGGTGGTTTTCGAGGAGCAGGCTGGATATCCCCTGCTTGCGAACAAAACGATTGGTTGCGCCTGGCACCTTCCAGGGATTGGAAAGGCTTCCTGCGCAGGTGAAGGTGATTTCCTCCCGCGATGTGTTCTTGATTTCCACCTCGAAGATGGCAACAGGCAGCGAAGCCAAATCGGATTCCCCCGGAATGAACGGGCTGTACGCGCGCAGGCGCACTTGCCCTGGAAAATGCGAATCGAGGAACGTGTATTCCGCAATGGGGAATCGTGCGTCCAGTTCGACCTTGGCAAAATGCGGGAAGGTGGCAAGGAGACCAGCCACGGGTCCCCAGCCGAAACCATGAGGATTGTTCCGTTCGCCCGACAGCTCCGTCAGCAAATCCCCCTGCAGCAGACGCGTGTCCAAAACCTTGCTTTTGCTCTCCGCCCGCACCGCAAAATGGCTGTTGCCGTTGTGCAGCCCCTTCCCCGCATGGTTGAAAATCTCCCATTCCCACAGACGCCCGTCCCCCGACATCCCAATGCATCCCGCTCCAATCCCGCCCACGGGAAACGACACCTCGCGCAAATGCTCGCCTGACAACTTCATCGCTGTACCTCTACGGATGTAACACGTTCTCTCAAAAACACCCCCAACGCCGTGAAAGCGGTTGGGATGAGAGTTTTGCCTCCCAAGGGATGCCATGATTCTACCCACTAAAGATAGCGCAAAGACAAAGATTGTCAAGAAAACTTGCAGATTTTGGGAAAGAGCTTCATATTATAGTTGGGGGATGGAGGGTGGATTTTTCTAAGCCGCAAAAACAGGAACGCATACGATGATGTTCAAGGGCGTGACATTCGGGTACTATGGTCGCAACGGGTACTTTTCCTCGCAGGCAGCACGGGATGAGGTGGATAAGATTGCAGCGCTGCACATTCCATGGGTGTGTCTGGTGGTGACGGTCATGGAGGAGACATTCTGCAGCACGCGCCAGTTCCGCGACTTTTTCATGACGCCTGGCGACGACGAGTTGTTGGACATCATTGGATACCTGCACGAGAAAGGAATCCAGGTGATGCTGCGTCCGATGCTTGAGTGCTGGGACGGTCTGCACCGCGGTCAAATCCACCTGCCCGAAGGAGAGATTTTCCCGGACCGTCCGTTCCACTACCGCACGCAGTGGTTCGCGAACTACGCCAACCTCACGCGCCACTACTGCCGCATCGCCTCCCGCACGGGCTGCGAAGGATACTGCATGGACAGCGAACTCAACCAGATCGCCACCGCCTCCGCAGACTGGCTCAAGATCGTGGATGTCGCCCGCAAGGCATACAAGGGGCACCTCACCACGTCCTTCATCAAGGTGGAACAATTCCAGCCTCAGATGGAGGCCGACCCGAACTTCTGGTTCTATGCGCTGGATTCCCTCGGTTCCAGCCACTACTACCCCGCCTCCACCAACGGCGGCGGCACCGTCGAGGAAATGGTAGCATATCTGCAACCGACCGTACGGAAAATCGCGGAGTTCGCCAAAGCCTACGGCAAGCCGTACTACTTTGGCGAGACGGGCTGCGGTGCAATGATCAATGCCTCTGCGCGACCCAGTTCCTGGAAAGATGACCCCGCCCATCCTGGCTACGACGGGCAGGAGCAGGCAAACTACCTCGAGGCCATCATTCGCTCCTACGCCACGCAACCCTGGTGGCACGGTTTCTTCCTCTGGAAATGGGAGGAACAAAACTACCGCCCGCAATTCCACAATGACCCCGCCGGCGACAAGGGATTCACCATCTACGGAAAGCCCGCATCGCAAATCCTCAAACGCTGGTGCGACAACGAAATCAAACTCTAAAGGTCCCCTCCACATGACTGACAACTCCCTCCTGTTCGCTCCAGGCGATTCCGTCCTGGACTATCCTCGCGTCTGCTCCCACCGCGGTTTCAACACCGTCGCCCCCGAAAACACGCTGCCCGCCTTCGGGGCCTCCGTCGCGCTCGGCGCCGTCGAAATCGAAATGGATGTGTGGCCGACCAAGGACGGCGAAATCGTCGTCTGCCACGATCCCGACATCTCACGAACCTCCAACGGCACCGGCAAGGTCATGGAAACCACGCTCGCCGAACTCCGCACCTACGACTTCGGCTCCAAAATCGGTCCCCACTGGGCGGGCCTCCGCATCGCCACCCTCGAAGAAACCCTCCAGAAATTCGGTCGGCGCACCATCATCAACCTCCACATCAAATCCGCCAATCCCGGCGAAATCTACCCGCTGGACATGATGGCGAAAATCGTCGCACTCGTGCACAAATACGGCTGTGAAGACCATCTCTACCTGGCAGGCTGGGACGACGTCATGGCCGCCGCCAATCAACTCGCGCCCGAACTCCTCCGCTGCCAACTTGCTGGCGGCCCCGGAAAGCGCTGGGAAATCGTCGAGCACGCCATCGCCAACAAGGCGCACAAACTCCAGCTCTTCAAACCCTGCTTCAACCAGCAGATGATTGACAAGGCGCACGCGAACAACATCCGCTGCAATATCTTCTATGCCGATGTTCCCGAGGAGGCCCTCCAGTACGTCTCCATGGGCATCGACACCATCCTCACCAACGACTACCTCGCCGTCGCCACCGCCGTCTACGGTTCGCGTGCGGCCTCGTCAATGGCGCGCAAGAACGGATAGAGAAGATATTCGATGGCGCGGCGTTTGCCGCATTTGATGTCGCACTGCGCCTCCATGCCGGGCATGAGGCGGAAGTCGTCAGGAACGCCCTTGAGTTTGCCGGAGAGGGGGATTCGGACGCGATAATACGCAAGCGGATGTCCCGCCTCCTGGCGTTCGAGGGTGTTTGCGGAGATGTCGCGGACGATGCCGTCCAGCGTGCCGTGTTTCTGGAACGGGAATGCGGTGAGTTTGACACGGACGGAGGCACCTTTGGCGAGTTGTCCGATGTCCTGGGGACGGATTTCGCCCTCGAGTTCGATTTGCCCGTCAATGGGGATTAACGTGATGAGTGCCTCTGCCTCTCGAACGGCGGAGCCGGCGGAGAATGCGGCGATTTCGAGGACGACGGCATCGCACGGAGCCTTGAGGCAATCGTGCTGATTGCGGAAGAGTGCCTGGTCGTACTCTTTGATGATGGCGGTGAGATTGCGGTCGGCCTCCACCATTTTCTGGGAGATGGTGTTGCGCCACTCCTGGATGAAGGAGTTCTTGTCCGCGGTGTTGGAACCGGCGCGGTGCTTGAGTTCGAGAATGTCGTTCTCAATCTGTTCGACGGTGCCCTCCATCTCCATTCGGTTGATGGACATTTCGATGAGTTCGCGCAAGGTCGCGGCGTTTTTCTCTAGGAGTTTCTTGTACATTTCTTCCAGTTGGCGGAAGGCCTCCAGGCGTTCGCTCTGCTTGCGGAGGGAATCCTGCTTGCTTTTGGTGGAGGCGGCAATCTGGGACTGCATCTCCTCAAAGTATCGGATGCGCTCATCGTAGTAGTCGCGACGCTGTTCAAAAATGGCGAATTGCCACTTCTCGAACTGCCCTGCCCCGCCCTGGTACGGCTGCCCCTGAAACTCTGCGCGCAAACGCGCCAGTTCGGCAGAAAGCGCTTCCTTCTCGTTGCGGAGACGCTCGACATCCGCCTGGCTGAAGGCCGGGTCAAACGTGATGAGAACCTGGTTCGCCTTTACCACATCCCCTATCTCCACGTCAATCTTCTTGATGACCGAGCGTTCCAGCGGCTTCATCACAATGGTGGGGGTGTTCGTGACTAGTTTGCCCGTGCCCCGAATGATGACGTCCACCTGTGCCAGGCACGCCCACGTCAAGGCAAGCACCAGCAGCAACAACGGCAACCAGACGCACAGCCGAAGCGCCCAGGGCAGTCTCTCGTTGCGGATCTCCAGCGCATCTGGCTGAAGTTCGACAATTTCCTGCGGAACTTTGGATTCGTTTGCCATGGTCTAGTCCTCCCTCATCTGTTCTTTCCAGAAGTCGCGGTAGATTCCCTCCTGCTGCAGGAGTTCCCGATGCGTGCCCTGCTGCACCATGTCACCGTGATCGAGCACGATAATGCGGTCCGCATGGCTGACTATGCTCATGCGGTGGGAGACGATGATGACGGTGCGGCCTTTCGCGATGGCGCGGAGATTCTTGCGAACGACGGCCTCGCTCTCGGGGTCGAGCGCGGAGGTCGCCTCGTCGAAGATAAGAATGGGCGGATTTGTAAGGAGCGCACGCGCGATGGCGAGGCGTTGCCGCTGTCCTCCCGAGAGATTGGAGGCATTCTCCTCCAGGACGGTATCGTAGCCGCGCGGAAGTTTCTGCACAAACTCGTCGGCCCCTGCCAGTTTGGAAGCGTAGATGACCTCTTCCAGAGAAGCGTTCTGCTTGGGAAGAGAGATGTTCTGGCGGACGGTTCCGCTGAAGAAGTAGTTCTCCTGAAGGACGACGCCAATGTTCTTGCGGAGGTGCACCTTGTCGATTTCCCGAATGTCGATGCCGTCGATTTTGATGAGGCCGCTGGTGACGGGGTAGAGGCTCTGCAGGAGTCGCGTCATCGTGGTCTTGCCGGAGCCGGAACGGCCAACGACACCGAGCATGGAACCCGCTGGCAGCGAAAGCGTGAAGTTCCGGAGGACATTGGGCAGGTCGGGACGGTAGCGGAACTGCACGTTCTCAAAATCAATTCGTCCCTGAATGGGGTTGCGGACGCCACCCCCCGCCGGCTCGGCAGGCGTGTTCATCACGACACCAAGCATCTTCACGGACAGCGCAATCTGCTGGTACTCGTGAATAAGGCCCACCATCTTCACCAGCGGTCCCGTCACACGACCCGCCAGCATCTGGAACGCGATCAGCGCACCGACGGAAATCACGTTGTCAAACACCAGATGCGCTCCCGCCCAGATGACGCAAATGGTCATCATCAGTTCAAACATCTGGCTGAGGCTCTGCGCGGTCACGGAAATCCGCCCCACACGGAAATACGATTTGATGGAGTACGCCGTCGTATCATCCCATGCCTTGCGCTCGACGGGTTCCAGCGAGAGCGACTTCACCGTCTTGATGCCGTGCAGGCTCTCGACCAGCATGCTCTGCCGTTTTCCCTCCGCCTGGTACAGTTCGTCCAATCGTCGCTGGAAGGGTTTGATGAGAGATGCGATGACGAGCGCCATGAGCGCGGAGAACCCGAGCACGATGGCGGTGAGCGTCGCACTGTAGAAAAGGAGAAACGGAATGAAGACGCAGAGGGAGATGAGGTCGAGAATGGTGAAGAAGAGGTTTCCGGAAAGGAATCCCCGGATGCGCTCGTTCTGCTGCATGTGCTTGAGGAGCACGCCCGAGGGCACGCGCTCGAAGAAATCGACGGGGAGCCGCATAAGGTGCGCGAAGGTGCGCGTAGCGGTCGCAATGTCAATTTTGTTGGAGGCAAAGAGCAGGAGGTAACTTCGCGCATAGGATACGATGGCGTTGAAGAGGATGGCGACCAACATCCCGATCCCCAGGACGTTCAAGGTGTTGTAGGCCTGGTTGACGAGCACCTTGTCCACCACAATCTGGAAGAACAGCGGCGTGACAAGCGAAAGAATGGTGAGCAGCAGCACGGCAATGGCAATCTCGAAGAAAATGCCTTTGTTCTTGAGGAACTCCGGAATGAACCAGGCCAGGGAGAAGGGCTGGTTTTCATCGGAGAGTTTGTAGATTTTCTTGAGGAGGGTGAAAGTCCCCGTTCCCAATTCCTCGAACCGCTCCTGCGAGAGGAATGTGAAATGCTGCCCGGACTTCATCTCCTCCGATTCCGGGTCCACCAGCACCGCCTCCACGCTCTCTTCCTTCTTTCGGAATCCGCACAGCACCGCAAACTTCCCGTTCAACTTGTGCATGATGCACGGCAAAACCGATTGGCTGTCCTGCAACTTCTTCCAATTGAGTTTGACCGTCTTGACCTTGAACCGATAGTCCTCCGCAATTTGACGGAACAACGCCTCCGAAACCTCCTCCTGACCAACTGCATACTGGTGCATGACTTCCCGCAAATCCACGGGGGAGTTCTGGTGCGTGGCGATGGCGGAAAAGGCAAAGAGCCGGGAGTGCTGCTGGTTGTCAAAGATTGCAAGTTTGCGGAAACAAAGAAGAGTGTCGCCGATGTTGTCGAGGACTTTCTGGGAAGGAACGGAGAGGAGGCGCGTGTCGTCAGGAGAGGTCGGCGCATAGACGACGGTGCGCTCACCTTGCAATTGCCGTGCGTCCGTGAGCAGAATCCAGGTTCCGTTGACGGCCTGCGCAAGCAACGGCCCCGTCACGGCGGACAGCGCCGACTTGTCCGCCAGCTTCTCGGGCGCAAGCGCCTGCTCGGACGCAAGCGCAATCAACGCCTCTTCCGCATTGGCCTCATAGGCCTTGCGGACGTCTTCCGTCAGCAAGGCGTCAATATTCACTTGCCGCCGAAATCTCGAAAAGAGCATGCGGAGACAAAGAAACCCGGTCTGGATACTGTCTGCACTCATACGTAATTCCTGTAGGAATAGAGGTTGAAAAAACGGTCACACTCGATTGCTTACCGAGAGTTACTATACACCCACCTTTTGAGAATGCAAATACTGAATCCGATTATTTTTTTGATTTGACACTTTCTGCCAACTTTTTCTGTTCTTCTGTCCATTCAGGGAAGCGATGAACGCCGAGGGTGGATTCGGAGAAGACGAGAGGGTTGGCCTGGCGGGTGATTTCGTCGTCGAGTTGCTGTTGAGTTGGGTTGAGAAGGAATGCGATATCGAAAGTGGATTCGCCCTGGTTGGTAACGGGGTAGTGCTGGACGGTGGGGGGGACGAATGGGTCGTGGTGGCAGTAGATTGGGGTACGGAGGAGAGTGAGGCGTATGGTGCCGTCGGGCTGTACGTCGGCGGAGAAAATGTCCTTGGAGACGGTCGCCAGGGAGGCGGACTTGGATTGCAGCCAGATGTAGTTGAAGATGGGGTATTCCTCGCCGTCGAACTTGCGTTCCAGAGGACCACCCGACACGCCGTCGATACGCCGTGTGGGCTGGAAGGATGGCTGAATGATCATCTTGAGGATTTCCCGTGCCCCATTCCAGCGGACGCGGAGGCGCAGGCGGATTCCTGGCAGCGTAGATTCGCGTCGCCGCACAATGTCAATGGTGTTTCCATGGGTATCGGTATAGCGTGCGATGGCTTCTTCCAGGAAGGGACCTGTCTGGTACAGTTGGAAGGGACCGACGGGCTTGAGCGTGCGCCGAACCTTGGTGGGGTACCCGTTGACGCCGTGGGACCAGGTGTCGGTTTCGTCGGACAGGACGTCAAACCGAATGGGGGCCCCCAGGAAGTTTCGGCGTCCCAGGCGGAAGGAAGCAAGTTCATCGGCGTCGACGGGGAACTCGGAGGTCTGCTTGACGGGGATGTGGTTGTAGTCCAGGAAGAGGGGAAGGCGTCCATGAGCCGGGATGGCAACGGGGATGGCGAGGCGCGGCCGTGGATAGGAGGCGGCCTCGTGGATGATGCGCTGGTAGGGGATTTCCTTGCCAGCGGAGGTCGTAATGCGCACGAAATCGATGGTGCCATCCTGGACGTTGCAACCGTAGTTGACCCACGGCTCGATTTCCGCCAGACCGCGGAAAGGCTTGTCGGAGAAGTTGTCCAGGAAGAGGAACTGGCGCTTCTTCTTGTCGGGTCCAAGCGATTGCCTGGGAATGCGCACGGCTTTGTTGACGAGCGTCTGAAGGTGCGCACGAACTCCCGCTAGTTCATCATACAGTTCTGGATATGCGCTTTCCACGGACGAACCCGCCAGAACGTCATGGAAGGTTGCGAACAGAACGGGCTTCCAAAGGTCGTTGCGTTCTGCTTCGGGAACGAGATGCTGCGCCTGCAACAGGCGATCCTCCGTGAGACGCAACTCGCGCTTGATTCGCGCAATGGCACTGTAGCAGCCAATCGCATGATGCTGCAGTTCGCCCGTGACCACAGGGAACTTGACGCGCGTGGCGCGGACGGCGTCAAAGAAGGCATCGGGATGCGAGAAGCGGAATTCGACATCCGGATAGTCGTTCCAATGCTGCAAGAGGTACTCGATTTCGAGACGGGTTGGACCTGCGCCATGGTCGCCCAAACCGCAGAAGAAGAGGGTGTGCCCAAGGTTGCGGTCCGCCAGTTCCAAGATGCCGTTCAGGCGTTGCTCGATATTGTAAATTCCGCAGTTGTATGCGACGGGGATGCGCGCCGTCAGAATCTGGAAGTTGTTCGGGGAACGCCACTGGAAGACCTCCCGGGGAAGGGTCTTTTCGTGAGGGCCAGGACGCATCATGATGTAGTTCTGGAAACCGGCCTCTGAATAGAACTGCGGAAGATACGCGCCATGCCCGAAACTGTCCACGTTGTAGCCCGTCGCCACCTGGCGAATGCCAAAATGCTTCCGGAAGAACTCGCCAGCCACGCGTGCGTGCATACGGAAGGTCTCCGGGGATGGCAGGTTGCAGTCCGGCTGCACATACCAGCCACCGACAATGTGCAGGCGTCCTGCCGCAACATGCTTCTGCATCCGCTTGAATGTCTTCGGGTCCAGTTCGCAAACCGTCTCATACACCCAGGATTCCCCACGCGTCACATGCGTTTCCGGAAAGTCATCCAGCACGTCACAAGCAGTTCGCGCCGTTGCAATCGCCTCGTCTATCCCTGCACCACGCCCCCAACGCCATACGGGGTCTAAATGCGAATTCAACACAACATGAACAACCAGTTTCTTCTGTTTCATCAGACGCTCCTTTGAAAACTCTAGATGCCCTAGATGCCCTAGATGCCCTAGATGCCCTAGATGCCCTAGATGCCCTAGATGCCCTAGACGCCCTAGATTCCCTAGATGCCCTAGAGGGGGCTAGAAGCCCTGGTACCTGTGCTT
>JAFRLI010000012.1 GCA_017431255.1 Victivallales bacterium | reverse complement strand
TGTCCAGGGAGAGTCTGTCGGGGCAGTCGCCCGCGATTATCGAATGGACAATGCTTGGCGCAAGGTCGGCCATTCGGATGATGCGCGCGACGTAACTCACGTCACGCCCGATTCTCTCCGCGATGTCCTTCGCGCTGCCGACCTCGTTGTCGTCGATGAGCCTCTGCCAGCGGCGGCCACGCGCGATGGCCAGAAGCATAGCCTGGCGGTTGTCGCTCTCCGCAGGCGGCTCGTCCGCCGCGTCGATGCGCCGCCCCGTCGCGGTCTGGCGGAAGACGACGGGTATGATGACCTTTATGTTTCCGTTCGGAAGCCGTTCAGTTCTGACTGGATTCATTCTCGATTTCCTCCATGATTGACTTGATGCCCTCGCATTGCAGTTCCAGTTCGAGGCGGTCGCCGTAGAGGACCGCTTCTGCGACCAGCAGCTCGATCATCCGCCTGCGCTCGGTGCTGGTCGCCTCCTGCCAGAAGTCGCCGTCGAGAAGAACGAGCCGTTCAGCACCGGCGTGTGGGAGCTGACCGAGGAGGTTCTTGACCAGGCCGAGGAGGTCAACAAGGCCGCGCTCGCCCGCTACCGCAAGTGCCAGTTGATCTGCCTTGTCTCAAATCCGTAGAGGTCCTTGAAGTACTTGCGGACCTCGACGATGCCGAGCTGTTCAATCTCCGACAGGAGATTCTTCAAAAGCGTGTCATCTGATTCAGTCATGTTTGCCTCCAGTTGGTTGGTAACACGCTTTTATTTGAATCCGTCTTTCCTGCTTTACAAATCGGATTTCGCGTTATTCTGGATTAATTCTTTTATTCTGTCTCCCAAAAAAAGACAGATTGGCTTGAAAGTGGCTGAAATGGCATTATCTTAAGCGTGTTGTCAAACACAGGGAGACTATGACCATGCTTGAGAAACTGAAGAGAATACTGCTGGAGTTCCAGGAACGTCCGCTGCCCGCCATCACCCGCCGTGATGCAGTCCTGCCTGTTCTGGAAGGCAAGGCGACCATCGTCACGGGAATGCGGCGCGTGGGCAAGACCAGCCTCTGCCGCCAGAAGATGCGGGAGCTTATGGACGCGGGCCTTGACAAGACGCAGATTCTCTACCTGAACTTCGAGGACGACCGCCTCGCGGGCTTCCGTCTGGAGGACTGCCAAAGCATACTGGACGCCTACTACAGCCTCTGGCCCGACAACCGCAGTCGTGAATGCTACTTCTTCTTCGACGAGATACAGAACGTGGAGAACTGGGAACGGTTCGTACGCCGTCTTCTGGACACAATGGACGTGCATGTCATCCTCACGGGCTCGTCGTCGAAGCTGCTCACGACGGAAATCGCCACCGCGATGCGCGGACGTTCCGTCAGCGTGGAACTGCTGCCATACTCCTTCGGCGAGTATCTGCGCCATCGCGGAGTGTTCGATGATGTTCCGGAACACTTGTCCGACGACGCCATCGCAAGACTGCGACACGGGATGGACGAATTCTTCCAGCTTGGCGGCTTTCCTGAAGTCTACCAGTATGCCGATGCCATGACCCGAGGCGAAATTCTTCAGGAATACAGTGACATGGTGGTGCTCAAGGACGTGGTGGAACGCCACGAGGTCGCCAACATCACGGCATTGCGTCGGCTTCTCTCCTTTCTATACAACAACGATTCGCAGAAGTTCAGTGTGACCAACTTCTGGAAGACCTTGAACCAGGGGATGCAGGTGAAGTGCTCGAAGAACGACCTCTTTGATTTCATTGGATTTCTTGAGGAGGCGTGCATCCTGTACCGCACGGAGCTGCACACATCTTCGGAGAAGGCGAAGATGGTCAATCCCGACAAGGTGTATATGGTGGACGTCGGGCTGGTGCGTGCGATGGCCGACGACCCGACCGCCGACAGGGGATGGCTGCTTGAGAACCTGGTGTACCTCCATTTGCGCCGCTGCAAATGCCAGGTCGGCTACTACAACACAGCCGACGGCAAGGAGGTCGATTTCCATGTCTCGGACAGACAGAACCGCAGGCGCAGCCTCGTCCAGGTCTGCTGGAGCCTGAACGCCCCGGATACCTTGAAGCGGGAGGTCCCCACGCTTCTGAAGGCAGGGAAGGAGCTCGGCATCAGACGCCTGCTTCTGGTCACCTGGGACGAGGAGAAGGAACTGGACGGGGGCGTGCAGGTCGTGCCAATCTGGAAGCTTCTGTCTGGACACGTGCCGATTCTTGCAGAGATTTGACAGCATCCATGTGTACATCCTTGGCGAAGTCGTCAAGGATGTGCTGATGCCTGAAGCGGGGCAAAAGTAAGCGTTTTTTAAATAGCGTCAAATGTAAGCATTTTTTAAGAAACAGTGCCAAAAGTAAGCATTTTGTCAAAAATGTAACTGTTTTGTGAAGTGCTCTTCCCAGCACTTATGCGTTTATCCAATGCCTATGTGCTTGAATTCCAAAAGTCGTCTAATTTAGGATTTAATCCAAAATCAGACGAAAAATGCTGTCAGGGAGGAGGACAAGGTTTTTAAAGACGAGACGTATAAAAAACGGAAGCGAATTTTCTTGAACATAAAAGAAGTTGTCATCCACGGATGGAACCTGGCCATGGAACATCTCCTTCAAAATGGCGACAGTTGTCACCTATGGACACAACCAGAGCATAAAACATCTCTTTCAACTTTTTCTGGGATGCAGTGACTTCTGTCACAACGACATAGGACGAATTCTTAGGTGACAACAATAGCGCGGGGCTGCTACAGTGAAACAGGCACTAAAATCGCCTCCTGAGATTCTTCATGGCATTCAAATAATGTAGAGAAATATTGCGTACCGAGGTTCAAGCTATTTTCTAGTCAGAGAATGAGTTAAAAATCCGTCCAAGTGCTCCACCATTCAGACAGAGAATGCCCCGTGAAGTCCAACCCACTTCACGGGGCTTGTCATTTCCGCGCAAACTCACTCAAACTAGGCGACTTACGGCTTTTTCTCCCGCCGTTCTCTCGGTTCTCTAGAGAAACCAAAAACCTCCCGAAAAGCCGAAGATTTTACGCAAGTCCTCAACTCTTTTCTCTGCCTTTCAGGACTTGAGTCCAACCCCCTCTCT
>JAFRLI010000124.1 GCA_017431255.1 Victivallales bacterium | reverse complement strand
GCCTTCTGTGTATTCTGTTTCATATCAAGTGTTTAGCCGCGCGTTAGCGCGGACAAACAGTTCTGTGTATTCTGAGTGTTCTGTGGACTCCCATAGGGGTTTGCAATTACCTCTCTGGAAAATCAATTGTTTTTTGGGGAACCCTTTGGGGGAGGATTTTCCCCCTTTGAAGTCAAGTGCGTGTCCAAATGGCGCGATTTTTAGGTTGGGTGCGACAAAATGTCGCATTCGAGGAGACGAAAGGGAGAGGGGACGGGGAGGTTCCTGCACGATGATTTTGGCACGGCACTTGCTTGACCAAAGTATCATCAACCAGAAATTGCCAGAAGAACTGGCACGGAGGAAACAGTTATGAACAACAACTTTACGGAAAAAGCAAGAATTGCACTGCAAACCGCACAGCAGTTGACAGCGGGACGGAACCACCAGGAGATGACAGGACTGCACATTCTATTGGCCCTGTTGCAGGATGGTGAAGGCATTGTCCCCGCAATTCTCGGCAAAATGGGGAAGGATGTACGTCTTGTCACAGGAGATGTGACCCGTGCATTGGACAAGAAGCCGTGCGTGACCGGCGCAGGCGCAAACGAGGTGTATATGAGCCGCGAAGCCGCAGCAGCCCTGCAGGCGGCCAGCGATGTCGCGGAACAGTTCAAGGACGAGTACATCTCCGTGGAACACCTGTTGCTGGGGCTGATGGAGAAGTGCCCCGATGTCACGAAGATTCTGCAGGAAAACGGAATCGAGCGCAACGCCGTGCTGTCGGCCTTGCAGGCAATCCGCGGCAACCAGCGCGTCACCAGCGAAAACCCCGAGGCAACGTTCCAGGCCCTCGAAAAATATGGAAAGGATTTGACGGCACTGGCCGCCAAGAACAAACTCGACCCCGTCATCGGACGTGACGAGGAAATCCGTCGTGTCATCGAAATCCTGTCCCGCCGCACGAAGAACAATCCCGTGCTCATCGGCGAGCCAGGCGTTGGCAAAACCGCCATCGTCGAAGGTCTTGCGGTCCGCATCAACCACGGCGATGTTCCTGAAGGACTGAAGAACAAACGTCTGATTTCCCTTGACATGGGTGCGCTCATCGCCGGCGCGAAGTTCCGTGGCGAATTTGAGGAGCGTCTCAAGTCCGTCCTGAAGGAAGTCACGGAATCCAACGGCGAAATCATCCTGTTCATCGATGAACTCCACACCGTTGTCGGTGCAGGTGCTTCCGAAGGTTCGATGGACGCCAGCAACCTCCTCAAGCCCATGCTGGCGCGAGGAGAACTGCA
Source organism: Victivallales bacterium (assembly GCA_017431255.1). Classification (GTDB taxonomy): domain Bacteria; phylum Verrucomicrobiota; class Lentisphaeria; order Oligosphaerales; family Oligosphaeraceae; genus RGIG2581. Next base: position 16,256 of record JAFRLI010000124.1, on the reverse strand, counting down.
CTGCATCGGTGCCACTACGCTGGATGAATACCGCAAGTACATCGAAAAAGACGCGGCCCTGGAACGCCGATTCCAGAACGTCCTCGTCAAGCAGCCTTCCGTGGAAGACACCATCTCCATCCTGCGAGGTCTCCGCGAGCGCTACGAAATCTTCCATGGCGTCAGCATCCGCGACACGGCACTCGTCTCCGCTGCCGTCCTTTCCGACCGCTATGTCGCCGACCGCTTCCTGCCCGACAAGGCAATCGACCTCGTCGATGAGGCAGCCGCGCGTCTGCGAACGGAAATCGACTCGCGTCCCCAGGAACTGGATGAAGTCATCCGCAAAAAGACCCAAATGGAAATTGAGTTGACGGGTCTCCGCAAGGAAAAGGACGACGCGTCCCGCGAACGTGCCGAGAAACTGGAAGAGGGACTGGCGGAACTCCAGGCGAAGGCAAACGAGTTCCAGGCACGCTGGGAGGCGGAAAAACAACAACTGGCGAAAGTACGGGAACTCAAGGAAGCCATTGAGATGGCGAAGGCCGAAATGGCGAATGCAAGCCGTCAGGGAAACTATGCAAAAGCTTCGGAGTTGCAGTATGGTACGATTCCTGGCCTCAAGAAGCAGATTGAAGACGCAGAGGCACGCGTGCAATCCGCTGGCGACGCACGCCTCCTCAAAGAAGAGGTGGACGAACAGGATATCGCGGAAATCATTTCCCGTTGGACGCACATCCCCGTCGCCAAATTGATGGAAGGCGAACGCGAGAAACTTCTGCATCTCGACGAGCAGCTGCACACCCGCGTCGTCGGCCAGGACGATGCCGTCCAGGCCGTTTCCGAAGCCATCCTCCGTGCCCGCGCGGGTCTCAAAGACCCGAACCGCCCCATCGGCAGTTTCATCTTCCTAGGTCCCACGGGCGTCGGCAAAACCGAACTCGCCAAAACCCTTGCGCAATCCCTGTTCGATGACGAACGCGCCATGGTCCGCATCGATATGTCCGAATACATGGAGAAATACGCCGTCTCCCGACTGGTCGGCGCGCCTCCAGGATATATCGGCCACGACGAAGGCGGTCAACTCACCGAAGCCGTCCGCAGACGTCCCTATTGCGTGCTCCTCTTCGATGAAATCGAAAAGGCGCATCCCGATGTCTTCAACATCCTCCTGCAGGTTCTGGACGATGGACGCCTCACCGATTCCCACGGCAGGGTGGTCGACTTCAAAAACACCGTCATCATCATGACCTCCAACATCGGCAGCCGCGACATCGTCGACTTCGATGGCAAGGACTACACGAAGATGCACGACCGCGTCATTGCGCAACTGCGAGACGCCTTCCGTCCCGAGTTCCTCAACCGCCTCGACGACATCGTGGTCTTCCACCGCCTGGAGAAAAAGCACATCAACGCCATCGTGGATTTGCAGGTGAACTCCTTTGCAAAACGCCTCGAATCGCAGCGCATTTCCCTGGAAATCACGGACGAGGCACGCCAGGCTCTTGCCGAAGAGGGATACGACCCCGTCTACGGTGCGCGTCCCCTCAAGCGTGTCATCACTCGACGCCTCGAAAACCCCGTCTCGCGAATGATTATCGCAGGCGAACTCCCCGAAGGAAAAACCCTCCACATCTCCTTCCAAAACGGCTCGTTCTCCTACAAATGAGCCAACTGTCGCCAATAGCCAACTAGTTTTTCTAGAGACTCTAGAAAATCTAGAGACTCTAGAAAATCTAGAGACTCTAGAAAATCTAGAGACTCTAGAAAAACTAGTCCATCCTTTCTGTCCTAGGATGCATGAACGCTCTTTCTAGGGTTCTGAATTATAGCCCATAATGAAGTAATCCGATACTGTGCCTTGTCGCTAAAGAAGGAGGCATAGTCGGAATAGGTGACCTCCGGCATCCCGCTCAAATAGCGTTCGCGGACGACCTCGGCCATGAAATCACGGATAAAAGCATATCTTCGACAGACGGCAACCCAGCAGAGAAACCTTCCTTCCTCCGTGTCCGCCCCGGTGAAATAAGAAAGTTTCCCTGGAGAGAATTCCTTCAGGCGTGATATTAGAACTGCCCCGAGTTTTCGGCGGGTCCCAAGCGTTCGGAAGGTGAGAAGATTGCCAGTGCCGCATTCGCGTTGCACAATGGACCATTCTCCGACGCGAATATACTCACTTGCCAGGAGACGCATTTCCGAAGGCAACAGAGAGCCGGATGTCAATGAGAAGTTATATGTTCCCTTGTTTTTCATGAATACCGCAACGATTCAGAACCCCACCCCATGTGAGGCTATTGACTATCGCTTAAGATAATAGCGCAATAAGATTTTGCCAATCGCAATGGGCAAGATAGTTGGGGAGGGAATTCCTTCAAGACGACCGTGCCGTTTCCCGCAAAGGCGGCAGCAAAGGCGTTGCACACACCGACGCCGTGCTTCAGTTCGACATGTCGTTCAGATAGTCCCTGCCCGTAACTCAGGACGCATGTCCACGCACACCGTTAGCCACTCACCCCGTTTTTGGTGATTTGCGCACGGTAGGCGGAAGGGGAGTGTCCCGTGCATTTCTGGAAGAAACGACTGAACGCGGACGCCTCGCCGAAACCGAGTTTGTCGGCAACTGTCTTGACGTTGTGGTCGGGCAGTTCCAGGAGTTTTTTTGCACGGTCGCACAAGAGACGCTGTGCAAAAGTCTTCGGGGAGATTCCGATGTCGCGGGTGAACTTTCGATAGAAAACAGAATAGGTCATTCCCATCAAAGGCGCGAGGTTCGTGATGCGGAAAGAACCGTCGCCGTATTTCTGGAGATATTCGACGACCTTTCGATAGGGTGCCAGCCGCTGGAAAGCTTCCAGATATCCTGGAGGACAATGGGGAAGCAGTTGGCATGCGACACGCCAGGCGAGGCTGTGAATCTGCAGCAGGACCTCTGGTCCGCTGGAAGAGGTAAAAAGGTTCTGGGAGGCGGAAAGCAGTTCGGGGAGTTTCAGGACGGTGACATCTTTCCAGCCGGAGAAAAGGTCAATGGCATGGAAGATTTCCAGGGAGAATTGCAGGGAGAGGAATCGAAGTCGCTGGTCCAGGAACATGCAGACAGGACAATCGGAGGGAATGAAATAGGTGCAACCTGGCTCCAGAGGAAGAATGTGCCCGTCGGAACAGACAATGTGTTCATCTGCGGACGCCTCTTTGGAGAGTACCGAGAAGACACGATTGACATGGAGCGCAGTCAGTTGTTTGGGATTGCGCGCCGTATAAGTACCTTTCGCGAAATGGCGGACCGTCAAGGACAGCGGTGTTTTGAGGAGGCTGTCCCAGTGTTCCAAAGAGTGTTCTTCCGTTTTCGAAATGCCAGGTTCCATTTGCCGCTATGCCTCTGGGAAGTCCAACGTGATGCGCACAGGCTGATCGGCTGCGATTTGCCGCGCAAAGCGTGCCCCGTACACAAAGTCGCGATGTTTGCCGCATGTCACATACTGCGTTGAAGGGATGGTGCGCACCCAATTGCCGTCCGCCAGTTCAACCTCCAGGCTCACGGATCCAATCGCAAAAGGCGGGCGCATCGGCGGCGCAATCTCCACGACATTTCCGCATTCCCGAAGCGTTCGCAGTGCCTCTGCGGGGAGCGGGATGCGCCGTCGATTGGCATAGGAACAATTGGGCGGTAGCGTTCCGATGGAGATTCCGTTCACAGAGATGGGCGCGTGGCAGTAGCCGTCCTTTTCCGTGTGGAAAATCACAAGAGTGGCCTGCTTTGCGTGCGCAAGTTCCCCCTTGGCAAGAGGTCTGGGAATCTCCCGCTCCTGCAGCAAAGGTGCGATTCCAGACTCGTCAAACGAATGATTTGCAAGAAGGAACCCCATCGAATCGTAAAGGGAAAGACGTTGGAACATCAGGATATTGTCTTCCATGACAGTGACAACAAGCAAGGCGGGATCGCTGTCCTCCAAGAGTCCCCAGAGGAAACGATTGTCCGCATTCTGAGCGGGGAGCGCGTGGTAGCGCGTCAAAGGCACGCGGACACCAGTCGGTTCGCCGACCGTGGAAAGCATCGCCTGGAGGTAGCCTGGGCTGTGCCAACTGAACGCCTGGTTGTGGGTGTGACCGCAGAAAAAGACATCGATGCGATACTTTTGAAGGAGTGCCTGGACGTCCTCGCGGTATTCCGGATTGTCGAAGAACTCGCGTCCCCAAGCATGAATGGGAGCATGGGAAAAGACAAACACATGCTGCGCGGACTGTCCCTTCTGGAGCGCGTCTTCCAGAAAGTCGCGCTGGGAAGGATTCCAGTCTGTGTAGTCCAGGAGGATGAAACGGCAGCCTCCGTGCTCAAATGTCCCGTAGCGAGGGGTAGGAGTGGCGTAGTCGTGGGAACCGCGTGCCAACCTCATGGGGACGCCGCAGTACAAAATGCGGCACGATTCCGCATCTTCGCGCGGGTCGTCCGTCCCGCCTTGGATGCGATCGCCCGTGTGAAATGCCAGTTGCACGTTTCCGCGCACCTTTTCCGCGAAGCGAGGCAGGTTGTCGTTGAAGATGGCGTAGCGCGCAAAGTCATCCGCAGCACCGAGCAAAGCCCCTTCGATCTTGGGACGAAGGGTATAGTGCGTGTCTCCGAAAACTGCAAATCGAAATGGTTTCATCTATCTGGTTAGTGGTTAGTGGTTAGTGGTTAGTGGGTAGTGGTTAGTGGGTAGTGGGTAGCATATCTTCCCACAATCCTTTCCGTCGCATCTGGACCGCGCAGACGCGCGGTCCTGTGAAACCTAATTTCTCCCGTTCCAGTCAAAGAAGCCCTTGTTCTACCAGGATTGTCAACTATGAAACACGAGTTTCTGTTTGTTTTCCTGTCCCTGGCAAGTGTTTGCATGGCAGTTCCGCAACTACGCGTGGATTTGACCCTCAAGCGTGGAGGCGAGTTTGTGTTCCTGGAGAAGGGTCTCCGCTTCGAACGTGCCTCTTGGGACAAGGGCGAAAAGCCAAGGGTGTTCCTGGGTCACGGGAACCTGGCGGAAAACGGTAGCCCCACCACGCTCTCCATCTGCTTCAAGGTGACGGAACCATCTCCCGTCACGATTTCTCTGCGCGGTCCCTTCCAGGCCACGAAAGAGAACGAATGGTGCCTCATCCACGAGGTGGAACGCAACCACTACCAACTTCCACCTGGTGGATTCGATACCCTTCTCACACAGGGACTCCCGCCAAATGGCATCCCCGACCGCTACCTCACCGTCCCCAACCCGCCCGAACCAAGAATCTTACTGGCGAACCAACCGCATGTCGTCTACCGTGTCAACCACAAGCAAATCCTGCTTTTCCAGTTGAACGCAACTCCAGGCGTCCTCTACGAATACCATATCACCGCCAGCAAAGACGTCCCCACCCTGGGCTTCTTCAACGAAACGAAACTCCCTCCCTTCTCCCCTGACTGGACGCTCTACCCCCGCGTCGCGACGCCTGTCATTGCCGACACGCCGCCCGAAGCCATCGGCAATGTCAAGCCAATGCTTCTGAAAAACCGCCCTGTGAAGGCAGAGGGAACGAGGCTGGACCTCGTCAAAGAAGCCGGCAAAATGACATCTATGCAGTGCTCGTTGCTCTACAACGTGTTCGATTCGCCTGTGGAGGAGCACCTTCTCGTTTCGTTTGCGGCAGACTGGTGGATGCGTGTCCATCTCAATGGGCAATTGATAACTGACACGATGCAAACGGGCAACGGATTCGACTTCCAGTTGACGCAACACTTCGCGTTGCTTCCCATCCGCAAAGGACGCAATGTCCTGGTCGCGGAAGTCTACGCCGGCTCGGGCGGCAGTGCATTCCTCTTCGGTCCCCCGCGCAAAGCTGGTCCGCCAGAGGCCCACGTCTACAAGGAAGGTCCCGGCTGGCGCGTCATCGACATGGACAAAACCGAAATCCTGCCGGGAAGTGCACTCGACCAATCGAACATCATCGACGCACCTGCCGGCAAATACGGGCGCGTCATCCAGGGACCAAACGACGCGCTGGGATTCGAGAAAGCGCCTGAGCGCTCCGTCCGCCTGAAGGGCGTCTCCAGCGGTCTCCCACCACCCGCATTATGGAAAAATTGCGACAATGCGACCGCCAAGAAAAACATCACCCAATTTGCGATGGACTGCCGTCGGCAAGGCTACAACTGCTTCCGCGACAACGGAATCGACGCGTGGCTCATGTACGGCTCCAACAAGGCACTCCAGCCCAATCCCGAAATGGTTGACCGATTCGACTGGATGTTCGCGGAGTTCAAGAAGCAGGGAATCTACTGGCACAATGTCGTGTTCTCCTACCATCTCTACCAGGCAGAGCAGGATCATGGAGAATCCTTTGACAAACGCGAATTGCACAAGGTGATGATGGGAGTGGGACGTCCCTGGGAGCGGGAACGCTGGAAGGCGGGGGCGAAGGTTCTGCTGAACCACGTCAATCCCTACACGGGAATTGCCTGGAAGGATGATCCGGCGCTGGCAATCGTGGAGTTCCACAACGAGAACTATCTGGGATTTGCGCGCATCGCAAGCGTCATCCACAAGTACCCGATTGAGTTCCAGTTTGTACAGGACAAGTGGAAGGCGTTCCTGAAGGTATTTCTGCTCAACCGTCCCCGGGAGCAGTGGCCAGAAGAACTGCGCAAGAACGGAATCGAGAAAGCACCAATGTTCCAAGTGGGCGTCGGCTCTCCAGAACTCCAGGCGTTGCAAATCGCATTCCACAATCACAACCTCATCGAGATGAACCGCTGGTGCGAAAAGACCCTTCGGGAACTTGGCTACCAGGGCGTCATTACAAACAACACGCACCAGTCCGTCAACGAAATCGGCGTGGTCTGGAACACGCTGTTGCACCTGGACAGCCACGCGTACTTCAGCCATCCCAGCAACTGGATTCGCCCTACCTCCACCGTCGCGCAGCACAGCGCCGTCGAAGCATACGCCACGATTTTCCGAACCATCAACAGCCGCCGTCCCTATGGTTGCTCCATGGGCGTCGGCGAGTTCAACTACTGCCTCTGGAACCCCTACCAGTATGAACTCCCGCTCGCACTCGTCGCCTATGCCACCCATTCCAACTACAGCACTCTCGACATTCATTCCGAAGCAGTCCTGCCTGACGTCCCCGCCGGCACCAACCGCGAACTCGGGATTTTCACCTGCGGACTCAACCCCGTCCTCCGCGCCAGCGAGTTTGTCGGAGCCTACCTATTCCTGCGTGGGGACGTCACTCCCTCCCCACACCGAATCGCCATCACCATCCCCAATTCCTACCTCTTTTCCAAACAAGGTACACTGGCAGCTTCAACGGAGCAAAGCAAAGTCGGTCTCCTCGCGCAAACCGCCTACGCCTTCCCCGAACTTCCTCCGCGCAACCCCTTCGCGCAAACCCGCAAGCCCGACTATGCCCTGCCGATTTCGGGGTCTGCCGGCATCCGCACCCATGGCTGGTTCTCCGAGGCAATCGATGCACAAGACGCCAATTTCTCCCTCGAAAAAACCGTCGCCGCCCTCCGCCAAAACGGCGTCCTCCCACCTGGCAACCAGACCGACCCGCAAAAGGGAATCCTTCAGACCGACACAGGCGAAATCCTCCTCAATGCCCCTCGCAAGTTGCTGCAACTAGACACGCCACGCACGCAGGCCGTCTCCATGCCCGCAGGACAAGGTCCCGCTCTCTCCCAGTTCGCCGTCAACCACGCGAGCATCAACGTGATGGCCGCTCTTACAGCCATCGACAGTCAGCCCATCGCCTCCTCCCAACGAATGGTCCTCACCCTCTCCACACGAACCATCGGCAAAGACTTCCAAGTCTGCAAGGACAACGAGAGCAGGCTCATCCAAGCCAACTTCCGCCCCATCCTCTACAATACCGGCAAGTTTGACCTGACCGTCAAGACCGCCCATCCTGCTCAATTCACCCTCTATGCCCTTGACATCAACGGCAACCGCCGCTGCCCCCTCCCTTTCCAAGTCCAAGACGACGCCCTTCGCATCCATCTTGACACTGATACCCTGCCAGGCGGTCCGGCCGTCTTCTTCGAACTCGCACGCGAAACGCCTTGAGACGTGAGGGAATTGCAAAACCACCTCCCGATGCAAAAAAAACTCTTTTTTTGCGTGGGGAAGGATTGGAATTCGCGGCAACTTCATATTACATTAACATCCCCGTTGGCCGCGCAGTCGCGCAGGAACCGCGGGGCCAGCATAAAGCCGTTCCTGCGGTCTACCTCCTGGAGCCTATCCTTATGCCAGCCTTTGACAATGAGCGCTACCTCAAGGCGCAAAAAGAGCGTATTCTCGAACGCGTCAACACCACAAGCCACCGCCTCTATCTCGAATTCGGCGGCAAACTCATTGGAGACCTCCATGCCGCACGTGTCCTCCCCGGATACGACCCCAATGTCAAGATCCGTCTCCTGCAACAACTCAGCGACCAGGCCGACATCATTGTCTGCATCCATGCCGCCGACATCCAGAGCGGACGACGACGCGCCGACCTCGGCATCACCTACGACCGTGACGCCATGCGCCTCATCGACGACCTCCGCAGCCGCGGAGTCGATGTCACCGCCGTCGTCATCACGCGCTTTAACGGCGAACCCGCAGCAGCAGAGTTCCAGAAACGCCTCGAACGCCACAATATCCGTGTCTACCTTCACAAGAGCATCCACGGATACCCAGCCGACATCGACCACGTCGTCTCCGACGAAGGGTTCGGCGCAAATCCCTGGATTGAGGTAACGCGCCCGCTTGTGGTGGTCACGGGGCCTGGTCCCAACAGCGGAAAAATGGGGACCTGCCTCTCGCAAATCTACCACGAAGCCCGCCAGGGCCACATCTCGCAGTACGCCAAGTTCGAAACCTTCCCCGTTTGGAACCTCCCCCTGCTCCACCCCGTCAACATCGCCTACGAAGCCGCCACCGCCAATCTCAAGGATGCCAACGCGATCGATTCCTTCCATTTCGAGGCCTATGGAAAGACCTCCGTCAACTACAATCGCGACCTGCAGGCGTTCCCGCTCCTACGCGCCGTTCTGAACCGCCTCACTGGCGGCAAATGCCCCTACCAATCCCCGACCGACATGGGCGTCAACTGCATCGCTACCGGCATCGTCGACGACGCTGCCGTCCAGCAGGCCGCCAACCTCGAAATCGCACGCCGATACTTCCAATGCTATGCAGACTGCCAACTCGGACGCGGCGACCAGGAAACCTTGGACCGCATGCGGGAAATCACGGTCAAAGCGAACATTGACCCGCAGGAGCGCGCCGTTGTGAAAGCCGCGCGTGCTGCCGCGGAGGAAGGACGTGCTCGCGGTAAGGGAAGCCAGGGAATCTTCTGCGGTGCTGCCATGCAACTTCCCGACGGGACCATCGTCACGGGCAAAAACAGTCCTTTGATGCACGCGGCCTCCAGCATGGTCCTCAACGCCATCAAAAAACTCGCCGGCATTCCAGACGGACTCCACCTTCTCCTTCCCGAAATCCTCGAATCGGTCGCCAGTTTCAAGGACAACCTCGGCGCCGTCCGTTCCCCGGGCCTCGATGTTGGCGAGGCGCTGATCGCGCTTGTGGTCTCCGCCAACACCAATCCTGGTGCCAAAATCGCATTGGAGCACATCCAGACTCTCGCACGTTGCGACGTCCATCTCACCCACATCCCCAGCCCCGGTGATGAATCAGGACTTCGACGCCTCGGTTGCTCTCTCACCTTTGACCCCGTCGCCCCAACAAAAAATCTCTTCCTTTAATTGATTTTTCCCGTTTCCTCTCTATCTTAAGAACTAAGAACAAAATTGACCTAGTCCACATCCATTCAGGAAAGCCATCATGATGAAAGTTGCCGTTCAAGGGTACACCATTCGTGATTTCACGAAAACCCCAAAGGACTTTGCAAAAGCCTGCAAACGCATCAAGCAAATCGGCTACGATGCCATCCAGGTCTCCAAGTTCGCCACGATTTCCGCCAAGGAAACACGCAAGATCCTGGACGACACAGGACTCGTCTGCTGCGGCACTGGACGAAACCTTGATGTCCTGAAAGCCGACCCCGAAAAGGCCATCGAAGAACACCAAATCCTCGGCACCTCGAATTGCGCGATCGGAGGCTTCTTCCCCCCGGAGAACGTGTGGAACCGCAAACTCTGGGAAACCTTCGCAAAAGAGTTCAACAAAGTCGCCAAGACACTCGCCAAAGGCGGTCTCGGTCTCGGCTACCACAATCACAGCCATGAATTCGTCATGGCCGGCGACATCCGTCCCATCGACTTTCTCCTGGCGCGCCTCGAAGCCCCCTGCTGGTTCCAGCTCGACACCTACTGGGTCAGCGTCGCAGGCGCAGACCCCGCCGAATACATCCGCCGCTGCGCAGGACGCATCCCCTGCCTCCACATCAAGGAAACCATGCCGCAGCGCGACCGCACCATGCTCATGGGAGAAATCGGCGACGGCACCCAGAATTGGCCGGCCATCTTCGAGGCCGCACGCTACGCTGGCACCAAATGGCTCATCGTCGAACGCGACAACGGACTCCTGGATCCCTTCGACAGCCTCGCACGCTCCCTCGAAAACCTCCACAATAAGTTCAATCTTTACTAATTGTTCCAATATCCTCCACCCACCACTTCAAGGAACCCCAAAACATGCTGAAAGTTGCCGCACAAGGTTACACCGTCCGTGATTTCCTCAAGACCCCGAAAGACTTCGCAAAAACCTGCAAACGCATCAAGGAAATCGGCTACGATTCCATCCAACTCTCCGGAGACGGTCCCATCGACCCCAAGAAAAAGCGCAAAATGCTCGACGACGCTGGTCTGACCTGCTGCGTCACGCACCGCAAAATCGACGAAATTGAGGCCGACCCGCAGAAGTTCATTGACGAACACCACATCCTCGGCACCCCCTACTGCGCCATCGGCGGTTTCTTCCCCCCGCAGGAAGACTGGTCCCGCAAAACCTGGGAAAAGTTCGTCGTCCGCTTCAACAAAGTCGCCAAGATACTCGCCAAAGGCGGAATCCAGTTCGGATACCACAACCACAGCCATGAGTTCGTAATGGCCGGCGACATCCGCCCGTTCGACTTCCTTCTCGGACACCTTGAGGCTCCCTGCTGGTTCGAAATCGACACCTACTGGGTCAGCGTCGCAGGCGCAGACCCCGCCGAATACATCCGCCGCTGCGCGGGACGCATCCCCTGCGTCCACTTCAAGGAAACCATCCCCCAGCGCGACCACACCATGCTCATGGGCGAAATCGGTGACGGCACCCAGAACTGGCCCGCCATCATTGAAGCCTGCCGCTACGCTGGCACCAAGTGGGTCATCGTCGAACGCGACCGCGGAGAAATGGACCCCTTCGACAGCCTCGCACGCTCCCTGGAAAACCTCCACAATAAGTATAATCTCTACTAGGCTCTCTTGATATTCTAGATGGGCTAGATGGGCTAGATGAGCTCGGTCATCTAGCCCATCTAGGTCTTCTAGTCATCTAGCCCATCTAGCAGCCGCAAACTTATGAACGATTTTTCGTTGGACAATCTAGTTCTGGAAGTGAGTGCCAAGGCGTTTATGGACGACAGCGAGGGGGAGATGCGTCGCGTCGCCGAAACCATGCTTCGCCAGTGGTGGTATCTGGTTGCCCATGCAAAGCGTCTTTCGTTCCTGCTTTGGATTGGAGATGGCAGCGAAATCTACGAATACAGCGGTGACCTGGACCAGAAAATGGACTGGTGCTACCTTATGGGGCTAGCAAATCCCCGCGAAGGTGAAAATACCCATCTAGTCCGTCCCGACGCAAAGCCCCGCACCTACCGTTGGCTCAAGCGCCTCAACGAAATCCTTCGGGAAACCGCCGCTCCGACGGGGCTTCCCGTTGATATCGGCGCCACCTTGGACAATGGTCCCGAACTGGGTCCCTCCCCGTTCAAGTTCAAGCGCCACCGCGAAATCGCCAATGCCCATTCCATCTATCCCAACAGTTTTGTCACCTGCACTGCAGTCCTCCATGCCGACAACGTGCACTACGCCGCTTTCCCCAACGGCATCCCCGAAGGAACCACCATTGGACGCTTCCTCGGCGCACAGTTCCACGAGTTCGCAAAAGACCTCGGATTCGACTATCTCTGGCTCTCCAACGGAATGGGATTCGGTCTCGAAACCTGGGGACTGACGGGCGGTCTCTTTGACGGACATTCCTTCTTCCCCGAGCGCGCTCCCCAACTCCGCCAGCAACTTGTCGATTTCTGGGAAGAGGTACTTCATGCCAATCCCGACATCAAGTTGCAGTCCCGGGGCAGCAACTTCTCCGCTGGCATCGAAATGTGCACAGACGCCGCACCCCTGCCCTGGCTCTACCAGAACGACTACACGACCGCCCCCGTCAACGCACCGCAGTCCGCCATCTATTTCAACCTGGGTCTCTCCATCATTGCCTGGATGAGCCACATCGCCGAACTGCCTCCCAATTGACGCATCCCCTTCCGATACTACATCCACGACCCCTGGTTCCTCAATACCCCATGGTTCGACCGTTACGCACGACAGCCCTGGGACATCTTCACCATCCTCGCCATAGGACGCGTCAACCCCGATGGCACCGTCTCCGGCTCCAACTCCCTTGCGTTCCTCAGTTGCGATGATTCCTGGGGCCATATGCCCGAACAAGTTCCCCTTGAGGTCCAGCCGCTCATCGCCGAAGGATACCGCGACCTGCCCGACAGCCCGGGTCCCTTCCTCTGGGTCTACCCGTTCCAGGAGTACAGCACTCTCCACAACATTCAAAAGACCTTCAGCGAAGAGTGCTTCGCCAACGATCTCCTGCAAGGCGGCACTCCCATCAATACTGTCATCTCCACTGACATCTTCCGCACCCTCGCCCAGAAAGACCCGCGCTGGTTCCGCAAGACCATCCCCATTGTCCCCGCAACCGTCCTGGAAACTCCCGAAAACCTCGCCTGCCTCCGCAACCTCGTCGAAGACGGCGTTGACCTTATCGTCTACGGCTCCGTCAACCATCTTGCGCAGGAAGCGCGCAAGTTCCTCGGTCTCACGGAAGGAACGCCACTTGTAGGGGACCTGACCGCCTTCACCCCGTGCGGCGACATCTGCGTCGAGGGCGACTACGCCACCTCCATCAATCTGCTCCCGCAAATGGACGACGGCGGTCTCTCCGAACTGGCAACCGACGCCCAAGTCCTTGCCACTGCCGGTCTGGACGACGAGCAGCGCGTTCTCGCCTCCATCGTGCAGCGCGGGCTGGGCCGCGTCGGTTTCGTCCGCAGCCTTTCGCCGTGGCTGGAGAAAGACCCTGTCGCGCAAAATCCCACGTTGCACCAGCGCCGCGAAATGCGTTCCCGTGGCTCGGAGCGATACCCGTCCCACCGCCTCATGCGTCTCGTGCTACGGCAGTTCGGATGGGACATCACCTACCGCACCGTCACCAACGACGCCTGGCTCCCCTGCATGACCCTCTCCCGACACGACAACGCACTCTTCCTCAGCGCATTCGTTCCCGACACCTCCACCACCCTCTACCTCGACACTCCCTGGGGTTCTCCCATCCCGCTCGAGCAGGACGTCTCCTTCGAAAACAGCCACGGACACTACGCCCTCCCACGCGCACCCCACCTCGAATGCCGCGTCTTCGTCAAACAATCCCACGGACGAGTCTACTACCGAACCACCGTCCACGCAAATCTCAATATTATCATGCCGTTCGACCTCGCGGGTCTCGAAGACGCCGAAGTGCGTTTCTTCCCTCCATTGAAGTGCAATCAAATCAAACTACGCCACCTCAACGACCGCACCGACCCAAACTACCACTCCGCACGCTGGAAAGGCGATTTCCTCGAACCCGTCTGGGAAGACACTCCCCAAGGTCCCTCCATCGTCCTCCATCACATCACAGGCACCCTCAATATCGCCCCTATCGTGGAGAATGACTAGTCACAAATGACGCGAGGCTCCGCATCACACGAAAATGCCTCCATTGCCCCATTTTTGAGGGGGACGTTATCACTGTTCCGAACAGTGACCACCTTCCGCAAAGGCAACGCCTGCCTCATTTTTGCTCGCCAGAAGTGCTGTCGTCTTTCTTCTTGATGACGAGGCCGATGTCGGTGAGTTCGAGGGTCTTGAGCATTTCGGGAGTACGGTCGGGCAGAGAGGTCAGGCGCCCCGCCTGATGTTCGACGGCCTGCTCGAAGAGGTTTCGGGCAAATCGTCCATTGCCGAAGTTCTTGTCGCGGTTCTTGGTTTTGAACGCCATGGCACCGACGAGGTTCTCGTCGAACTCCTTGGAAAGGATGTAGTGGTTTTTTCGTGCGTAGAGTCGGAACATGTCCGCGAGTTCGGCATTGGTGTAGTCGGGGAAGTGGATGTAGCGGGTAAAACGGGACTGCAGTCCTGGATTTGCGGAGATGAACTTGTTCATTTCCGCAGGATATCCGGCATCGATGACGATGAGGCGGTCGCGGTCGTCCTCCATGCGCTTGAGAAGCGTCGCAATGGCCTCGTTGCCATAGTCGTTGGGGCCACCGTCAACCAGCGTGTACGCCTCATCGATGAAAAGCACGCCGCCGAGTGCCTCATCAATGAGTTTGTTGGTCTTGACGGCAGTTTGACCGACATACTCCGCCACCAGTCCCGAACGGTCGGTTTCAACGAGGTGCCCTTTGTCCAATACGCCGAGCGCCTTGTAGATTTTTGCCAGAATGCGTGCGACTGTGGTCTTGCCCGTGCCAGGGTTGCCCGTGAAAACGCAGTGATAACTCAACTGCGCGTTCTTCATCCCCGCGTCTTCACGCTCCTTTGCAATTTTGCAGAACTCCGCGATTTTCCGTACCTCCTGCTTGACATTCTTCATCCCGATGAGTTCGTCCAGTTCCGCTAATGCTTCTTCCACCGTGACAGGCTTGTCATCCAGAGACGCGAGTTTTTCATCGACATCTGCTAGGGTGAGCGTAGTCAGTTGTTCCTTGGAGTAGTCCTTTGTCTTGGCGAGGCGGATGGCCTGGCGTTCGAGCGCTGCCTCAAAGAGGTTGCGAACGTAGCGTCCATTGCCGAATTGCTTGTCCTTGTGCTTAGTGGCACGCGCCATCAGTTTGTTCAAGCCGGCATCGAGTTCGGCGGTCAGTTGATATTGATTCTTCTTGGCGCGCATGCGTAACATATCCGCAAGCTCCTGGGGCGTGTAGTCGGGAAAATGAATATAGCGTGTGAAACGGGATTTGATTCCGCTGTTGGAATCCAGGAACGCCTTCATCTCTTCCGAATACCCGGCAACGATGACAATCAGGCGGTCGCGTTCGTCTTCCATGCGCTTGAGAAGCGTGGCGATGGCCTCGGCACCGTAGTCCTGCTTGCCTCCTGCGAGTGCATATGCTTCGTCGATGAACAGAACCCCGTCCAGTGCCTTGTCAATGAGTTCATTGGTCTTCTTGGCGGTTTCGCCGACATAGCTGCCGACCAGTCCCGAGCGGTCCGTCTCCACCAAATGCCCCTTCTGAAGAATGCCGAGTTCGCGGTAGATGTCTCCGAGCAGGCGTGCAACCGTGGTCTTGCCCGTGCCAGGATTGCCTGTGAAGACGCAGTGATAGGACATGGGGGAAACCTTGAGCCCCTGGGCACGGCGCGCCTGTACGACCTTCGTGTAGTCCACCAGTTTGTGCACCTCCGCCTTGACCTCCTGCAAGCCAATCAGACCATCCAGTTCCGCCAGTGCCTCGTCCAAAGTCTTTTGCGGAGCCGGTTGCTGTTTTTCGCCAGACTTCGCTTCCGTCTTGGCTGTCTTCTGCTGAACGGCCTCGGTCTTGGCGGTCTCCCTTGCCTCCTCGTTTTCCGTGTCTTGGGTCTTCCCCGTCATCGGATGGAGAAAAGCGGCGGCAATGCAAACTCCCCAGACACCGCTCCAAATGACCCAACACCACCGCTTATAGTTGGGGACGACGTTTTGGCAGATGGCAAACAGCGGAATGCTGACCAGGATGGCGTACGCGCACGCCGTCGACGACACGTTCGACGGCAACAACATCGAAACCACGATGGCAAGCACCACAAAGAAAGCACAACCGATTCCAGCATTTTTCATACGAACTTCCTTTTTCCAAGTGAGGGAATTGCAAAACTCCTTTTTGAGTCCACAGAATACACAGAATACACAGAAGGCAATCCGCCGCTTCGCGGCGGCTTGCACTTTGTATTCTGTTTTATATCAAGTGTTTAGCCGCGCGTTAGCGCGGACAAACAGTTCTGTGTATTCTGTGTGTTC
>JAFRLI010000123.1 GCA_017431255.1 Victivallales bacterium | reverse complement strand
CTTACCTTTAACTATAACCTCTTTCTTCTTGCAAACAAGCCAGAAACTTGCATTTTTTTGCGGAAAGTTCTATTTTGTTCCCCAAAAACGCCAGATTTCTCCTCACAACGCCATCTTTCCAGGCAACTGCAATTTGCGATTTTCGGGAAAATGATTATATTAATAACCTCTCACAAAACCAACCTTCACGGGAAATGCCGTGTGAAGAATCCGCCAAGCGCTTACAGGAAAAAATCATGGTAAAAATCACATTTATGGGTGCGGGAAGTTCCGTCTATGCAAAAAATCTCATCGGAGATTGCTTGCTGACGGATAGTCTCAAAGACGCGCAGTACGCTCTTTACGACATTGACCAGGACCGCTTGGACGAGGCGTACCGAATGGCCAACAACCTGAATGCCAATCTGAACAAGGGGAGTGCGGAGATTACACCGTATCTGGCGGTTCGCAATCGCCGCACGGCATTGCGCGGGGCGGACTTTGTCGTGAATCTGGTTCAAGTGGGCGGCTACTCGCCGTCGACCGTGGTGGATTTTGAACTTCCGAAGAAGTACGGTTTTGGGATGACGGTAGGGGACACTGGGAGCATCGGCGGGATTTTCCGCGCCCTGCGCACCATCAAGGTCATGGAAGGTTTTGCAAACGATGTACGTGCAGTCTGCCCGAATGCGTGGTTCCTGAACTACACCTATCCGATGGGTGCGCTGACGGGATACCTGCTCCGTCGCGGCGGCGTTCAGTGCGTGGGTCTGGGGCGCAACATTGGAGATACCGTGGCCGACCTTCTGGCTGCCACCGAATTGCAGAACAAGTACACGGATGTTTCCTGGCGCGCTGCGGGACTGGAGAATATGTCGTGGCTTCTGTCGCTTTCCCAGAACGGCAAGGACATTTATCCTGAAATTCGCAAGATCGCCGAGAAGAAGAACCGTGCCGCTCGCCGCAAGGACGGGGAAAAACACAATGACATGGTCCGCTTTGAACTTCTGCGGCATTTTGGATACTATCCCACTGGCTCCTCCTTGGAGGCCGCCGAACTGACGCCGTTCTTCCTCAAACGCAATCTCCCTGAAATCGCCGAGGAGTTCAACGTTCAACTGGACGAATATCCCGAACGCTGCCAGAACCTGATCGCAAAATGGCGCAAGATGCGCGATGACACGAGCAAGAATGTCAAACTCACCCACAAGAAGACCTCGGAATATGCGGCACCGCTCATCAACGCCATCGTCACCAACCAGGCCTGTGAAATCCAGGCCAGCGTGCTGAACAACGGTCTTGTCACGAACCTGCCTGCGGATTCCGTGGTGGAGATTCCGTGCCTGGTGAATCGCAACGGCGTGCAGGGATGTCGCGTCGGCGAACTGCCGCTGGTTTGCGCAGCGCTGAACTCGCAGCAGGCCTACGTCCAGATGCTCACCATCGAGGCCGCCGCAACCCATTCCCGCGACCTCGTCTACCAGGCCGCCATGCTCGACCCGCACATCGCTGGCGAACTCAACATGGATGACATCCGTACGCTCTGCGATGAATATTTTGCCGCGCACATCCGCGACGGAATGCTCTCCGATTTCAACTGAAGCAAGCCCATGGCGGGACCTTGTCCCTCTGTGGAAAATCCCGAGCTCAATCCATGAATCGCTTCCAGGCCAACATCTGTCTTGTCTGCGTGACCCTCTATTGGTCACTGGAAGTGATTCTGTATGCTTGCATTCCTTCAAAGGTGGCTCCATTCTCCACCGCTTGTGTGACGTCCCTCGTGGGAAGCTTTTTGATTTTCGCGGCCTTCCCCTCGCGGATGCTTGCAGAATGCCGCAAGCACGGCAAATCCTTCCTTGGGAAATGCTTCGCTGTCGCGATTTTAAGTGCCACCTATAACACCATGTTCCTCAATGGGCTGAAATCGTTTGATGTGGCCTCCGGTGCTTTCACGTTTTGCATGACAGTGGTTGTGCTTCCCGTGATTCTTCTGACTGCTCGCCGCAAAGTCAATCTGGAGACGTGGCTATCTGCCACGATGGTGCTGGCGGGGATTGTGATTGTCCTGGGACCGACGTTGGACGGGTGGCAATTGCCCGGACTGCTCCTGATGGGAGGTGGTTGCCTGCTTCGCGCACTCTGCATTATTGAGGTGACGGATTTGGCGAAGGACTACGACCCCTTGTGCCTTGCGTTCTTCCCGGAGTTCTTTGCCGGACTTTTTTCCCTGTTCGGCTGGTATTGCTCGGACCATGGGTTGTTATTTACGCTGCCGTGGTCCCGAAACTTGGTTGCCGTGTGGGTCGTCTACGCTTTTGTCATTGTTGCCATTGCCCAGGTATTCAATATCTATGCGCTCAAGCATCTCACTGCCGCGAATGCGACCGTGGTCTATTCCGTGGAAATCCTGTTCTCCCTCTTCTGGGGGGTCGTCCTTCCTTCCAGCCTGATACAACAAACGAAACTCACTCCCCTCCTCCTATTGGGTGCACTGTTGGTGTTCCTGGGCAGCTTGATAGAAATTGTCGATTTGCGAAATCTTCCTTGGTGGCGTAGAGCAAAACACTCTGGAGATTCCAAATGATTCGTCGCATCTCCTTTTTCTTTTTTCTGGTCTTTCTGTTCCTGATGGTTGCCCTTCCATTCAAGGTGATGACCTTGATTCCAGGTTTTACGGATGTGCGGCCTGTCGCGGCACTGGGACCGATTTACGCCATCTTCTACGGTCCCATCGGGTGTTTTGCCTTGGCGTGTGGGAATGTCTTGGCGGACATTATGGACGATGCATTGCGTTGGTCCTCCTTTGCCGGATTCGCCGCCAATTTCCTGGCACCGATGGCCATTTGGTATGGGTGGAAGCATTACGTGAAGCGCCCGTTTTCGCTACGCACCATTTCCGATTTGCTGTTTTTCACCGTACTCATTCTATTTTCTGCGGCGCTGGGGAGTGCCATCATCACGCCCGCCGTGGCAATTGCCTATCCCGAGGTCGATGCCACTTTGCTGGCGTGGTCCATATTTGTAAATAACGCCGTCTTCCCCCTCGTCCTGGGAGTTCCCGCCATGATGCTCATGCAGGAGGAGTTTGGATTCGTCCCCTGCTTCGAACTTCAAGATTCCGACGCTCTTGATTTCCCGCCAGTCTTCCATCCGCGTCCGCGAACAACGGCTCTTCCTCAGAATCACTTCCATACGGGTTGCTCCTATTCTGCCATCTTGCTGGGAGACACCCATTTCGACACCGAAACCTCTGTCTACCACTCCGACTACAACGAACCCAACGAGAAACTCAACCGCATCCAGCGGGAGGAATTTGCCCGCAACGCCGACATCTGGCGAGAACGCGGTCCCAGACTCATCGCCGCCGCACTTCAACAGGTCCAGCCCGATACGCAACTCGTCCTTCATATGGGCGACCTCATCCAAGGGGATTGCGGCAATCCTGAAGTCCACAAGAAAATGCTTCAAGATTCTCTGGAACTCTTCGGGAAACGTTTTGCTCCTCTACCGTTCCTTCCTGTCGTTGGCAACCACGACATCCGTGGCACTGGTGCACGCGAAGCATACCACCAGATGATGCCTCCCTTCCTCACCGAACAACTCCATACCCCCATCCAAGATGTCAATTTCTCCTTCCGGCACGGACCCGACCTCTTCCTGTTTCTCGATTTCAAGGAATGGAAACTTCCGTGGATTGAACAGACCCTGCGAGATAACCAGGACGCGCGGTATAAGTTCGTCGTCACTCACGGCCCCATTCTTCCATCCGACTGCAAGTTCTCCCATTGGTATCTCCTTGGACGAATGACACCCCTGCAACGCCGCCTGTTTCGCATCTTCCTTCAGTACAATGTAATCGGTCTTTCCGGACACACCCACTACCTCGAACTCGAGGAATGCACCACCAACGAAGGACAAATCACACAATTCCTCACCTCCTCCGTCTGGTCTTCCAATATCCCTTCCGTTCCCGAAGTCATTGCAGACTCCCCGCAACAATACGGCTCGCGGCAAATGCCCGTCTATCAGAACGATTCCATGACTCCCATCTTCGACGAACTGCGTCCCACCCTCACACGATACTGGTTTGCACAGGGTGCCGGTTTCGCACGCCTCGAAGTCTCCGACGACGCTGTCCTCGTCCATTTCTTCTCTTGCGACCAGAATACTCCATACAAGACCTTCCGCCTTCGTTAATCAATCGAGGTAATTGCAAGACTCTCATCCCAATCGCCTTCACGGCGTAGCGCGACGGCTTCATCGCTCGATATTATTCAGAACTCTGGATCATAGTAACGCTTCGGAACACTTTCTTCCACAACACACAAAATACACAAAAACATTGGGAATATCTGTCTCTTCAAAAGGTTCTAAAGAACCGTTGCTTCCTGCCTGTCCCCCTGCTGGAACGGTCTTGACCTTTCCCACAGGGGGACAGCATAGGAAGCCAGCGCGACTTCAGCGCGTTTTGAGAGACAGGAATGATGACAGTTCTTTTTGTGTATTTTGTGTGTTTTGTGGATAAAAAACAAGAGACCGGAATCACGCGGCTACCATTCTGAACAGTAATCATCGCTCAAACTCAGCGTGGTCACTACGCTTCGCTTTCGCTCTTAGCCCTTGCTTGCGGCGTTTTGGCGGTTGGGCGGTAGTTTTCCCTCGATCGGAATGGTTCGGCCGCTTAGGTAAAGGACATCGTCTCTCCATAGACAATGCGATTTCTTGGGGCAAATCATCTGATACTTCTGTAATTTCCTTGATTTGCCCCTTTTTCAAAGCGCACTGAAAGACGTTTTCCACAAGTGCCCCCCGTGGGTGATTGGGCCGCGACTACGGCTTGCTCATCCACGGCTATACTTTTATCGCTCCTTCGGGGCTAAATTGGAAATCCGGGTTATGGTTGCTTGGGGACGATGGCAAGGCGGAAGCCGAGGCTCACGTAGCGTTTGTCTGGGCTGACGGAGAATCTCACGGCGGTGCGGCAATCCCGCACGCGGCTGTCGTAACTTCCTCCCCGATAGATTCGGTTGGCAGCGGATGGACCGACGGGATCCGTGGCTTCCTTGTAGACGTAGAATCCGTCGCGGCACCATTCCTGAACGTTCCCATGCATATCGAAGAATCCCCAGGCATTGGGTTGTTTCTGGCCGACGGGGTGGGTTTCCCCATCGGAGTTCTTGTTGTACCAGCCGATTTCGTCCAAATTGTTGCAGGAACCGAGTTCGGTGGTGATGTCTTTGCCGCTGTTGAGTGTGGTGGTGGTGCCGGCACGGCATGCATATTCCCACTGGGCTTCTGTCGGCAGGGAGAACTCATAACCTGCCGGAAGATGTTCACGGAAGCGCTCATTGAGTTTCTTGCAGAACACCATGGCGTCCTGCCAGGAAACTTTCTCCACAGGGAAGTTGTCGCCCTCTGTATTCTTGGATGGGTTGTTCCCCATAACGGCCTTCCATTGCCCCTGGGTGACTTCAGTCGCGCCCAGCCAGTAATTCTTGCTCAGGGTCACCCAATGCAACGTCTCGAACGGCGTGCTTCCGCGCTCGCCTTGCTGTGCTCCCATCTGGAAACGTCCGGCTTTGACGAGAAGCAGATTCAGCGGCGAACCTTCTAGCGGGACCGTGAAAACCTTGCCGATTTTCAGTTGCAATTCAATCGCAACCTGCTTTTTCCCCTCCCAATTTGCAGTGATATCTTGGATAGCGGTCCATTCGTCTTCCTTTTCCTTATAGTTTGCTTCCACATGGTAGGTTTTGCCTTTTTCAAGGAAAAAGCCATTTTCAAGCGTGCCTGGCACATTGGGGGTTATGGTGTATTGGGCGTCCACGGTTTTCCCGTTGACTGCAAATGTCGCAACGAGGCACGTTTGTTGCATTTTGATCGCTTCGGTCTCCAGGGCCGTTGCCTCTGGATGGTCGGCTTGGAGTTTTCGCGCCTCCTGCGCCTTTGCCTGAACCAATGCCCAGTTCTGTGCTTTCTTCGCATTGCGAGCCTCGGCCAAAATCCCATCCAGCAGTTGTTGTTTGCGTCCTTCCTCGGCCTGGGACTTCAATTGTTTGGCAATTTCGTTTTCCGGGTCTTTCTTGAGGATTTTTTCTGCGGTTGCGATGGTCTTGTCCCAATTTTTGCGATGGAAGGCAAGCCGTGCCTCGTGGATGGATGTCTTCAGGTTTTGTTGGCGAGCAAGTTCGAAAGCCTCCGTAAACTTATTCAAGGCAACCGTTCCCTGCTTTTCCGCCCCTTCAAAGTCTCCTTGCTCGAAGAGAAATTTAAGTTTCTCTACAGCATCGCTGGCGGACGCATATTCTGAAACTTTCTGGAGCACGGCACCTTCGGCACGTGCCTTTTGCTCTGCTTCCTGGATGTTCTGGAGACTTTTCTGAATCCTTTCGCGCAACGGGGCGTTTTCGTGAATCCACTTTCTTTCTTCACGAGCCGTCCGCAACCAATCATGTGCCAGAACGAAACGCTGCGCATTGTCCGTCTCCAGAACGTTTTGCGCGGACATAATGTTGCGTTCCAGATTGTCCAGATGTTTGCCAAAGGTTTGCCCGCGGTCAATCTTCGCAGACTCAAGTTCATCCAACGCCTTCTTCAGTTCCTCGCTCCAGACCTGAACTTCCTGCTGCATGGCAGCTTCTTTCGCCTTGGCTTCCGCATCTGCTTTGGCCGCCGCCTCTTTCGCCTTGGCCTCCTCCGCAAGCTTGGCCGCCGCTTCCTGGGGCTTTCCCTGGTCATCGGCGACAGGCGTGAGTTCTTCCGTTTTCACTTCCTGTGTAGTCTCCTGGGGCTTTTCTCCTGGTTTTGAGGGAGCGACCTCCGTCGTTTGGTTTTCTGCATTTTGCAAGGCAACCGTCTTCGGTTTCTCCGAAGGATTCTCGGAAGGCTTTTCAGAGGAAGGCACCGTGGGGTTCTCTGCCGGTTTCACCGCTACCGTTTTCTGGGGAGTTTTCCCCGACTGGGAGGGTTCTGTTATCGTGGTAGTCCCCTGGGGCTGGGACTCCTGGGATTTGAGTTTCAGGAACAACAAGGCACACATGCCAACGAATAGCAGTACCGAAAACGCCAGCGCCACATACATCAACGGTCCCCGCTTCTTTTCGGGGGCAGCTCCTTTTCCTGTGGAAGGTGACGGCGCTGAAATGGTATCCGTCGAGGGTGCGGCAGGTGTCGGAGAACCTGACACTGCTCCCACACTCTGCGGATTGCTTGCCGGCTGGGGCGTGGGTTGCACCTGGGATGGCGTCGGCACTTGCCCGCCTGCCATTGTCGGCAACGTGACACCAGTGGGGGCTTCGGATTCCGTTACAGGAATCGCTTCCGGCTGAATCTGATTTGGCTGGTAGGCGGACAAATTGAGCGCGTCCAGGCGGTGAATCAGTTCCGTCGGAGAGGAAATGCGCTTTTCTCGGTCCTTTTCGAGCATGTCGGCAACCAGTTTCGCCACATCCTCCGGTACATCCTTCAAGAAGGTACGGACATCGGGGGCCGGCTCCGAGTCCACGACGTGACTGAGGATTTCTATCGTAGTGTTTCCAGAGAAGGGACGGCGTCCCGTCAGCATTTCGAAAAAGACGACGCCAATGCTGTAGATGTCGGCACGGGTATCGACCTTGCTGGAATCACGTGCCTGTTCGGGAGACATATAGGCAGGCGTACCAAAGACGGAGGCCGCCATCGTGAGTCCCGTGTTGTTGTCATCGGTCGCCTTGGCAATTCCGAGGTCGGCCAGGCGGACAACTCCCTTGTCGTCGAACATAATGTTGTCCGGCTTGATGTCTCGGTGAACCATGTTATGCTTTTGTGCGGCTTCCAAGGCAGAGGCGACCTGACGGACGATGGAGATGGCCTCCAGCATATTGATGAAATGCTCTTTCTTGAGCTTGTCGCGAACATTGCCGCCTGAGACGAAGTCCATCACCAGGTAGAACATCTTGTTCTTTTCGTTCTGCCCGGCGTCATAGACGGCGATCAGGTTGGGATGGCGAATCTGGCAGGCAAGACGCCCCTCGCGGATGAAACGCTCCACGTACTGCTTATCTCGTTCCGCTACTTCGGGATAGAGAACTTTCAGGGCAAACTCCGTGTCTAGGAAACGATGGCGCACCAAATATACGGCTCCCATGCCACCATGCCCCAGCTCCTGTTCAACGACGTATTTCTCGAACTCGTCCCCAGGGGAAAGTAATTGTGAGTTGCTCATGCGATGACCTATTTGTTTGGGAAGCACGAGAAAGCATACTTCCGTTCAACTGCCATAGATTGCCTCAAAAGATGGACTTTGACAAAACTATACTCAATAAACAATATACACGAATTATGATATCATTCAACAAATATGATAAAAAAAGACGATCTTGTAAGTATAACCTTGTTGTAATTCAGTTTTTACTATAAGAAGGTATCAGTACAGGGAGGAGCGCACGACAAAGGACAGGACGATGAGGAGGAGGAGCAGACCGATCATCGTGAAGCCCAGTATGTGAATGAGAAAACGTTGCGTCACAATGGTATGGTTAAGGATGGTTTTCTGTTCCTGGATGGCTCGCTGGAAAATTTGGGAGATGTGGAAATAGATGCGTTCTTTGAAGAACTCGTAGCGGCTTCCAAAGAGGAGGTCTCTGGCTTTCTGGCTGCGCTCTTCTGGGGACATGGCAAGTTCTTCCTCGCTCAAGGGATAGTCCCGCACGACAGCTGGAAAGTCCGACCTTGACAGCA
This sequence comes from Victivallales bacterium, assembly GCA_017431255.1. Classification (GTDB taxonomy): domain Bacteria; phylum Verrucomicrobiota; class Lentisphaeria; order Oligosphaerales; family Oligosphaeraceae; genus RGIG2581. The sequence continues at coordinate 3,303 of JAFRLI010000123.1, read as the reverse complement.
TTTCCGGTTTGACAAGGAGCCGCATGGCATGGTATTCGATGTCCATCAATCGCTGAGAATAGTCCATTGCCTCGTCAAGTTCCTTTTTGACTTTTGCACCGTTCGGCAGGGAGTCGAGGAGAGCCAGGGCATCCTCGCGGTTCTTCGCCACGTTGACTTCGTGGAAATAGGCGTCTAGCTCCTCCATTGCGGCATTGACCGAGAAACGCCGCACCGCGAAAGTCAGATTGTCGGAACCCAGACGAAGTTTCTGCCCGGCCTCTTCGTATCGGATCAGGTCTTCATATAGCACGTGGTAGGCTTGGCTTTTTCTCAGGATGCGGAAGTTGATGAAGAACATCGCCAAGAAAAGGAGCATCAAGAAGACACCGATGATGGTGACTCGGATGTGGGAATGGTGTGGGTAAGTAGGCTGTATCATGGTTGACGCAGAGGAAGGGTGCAACGGCAGCCCGTTGTTGGAGGTGATGGAAGGAACGGTGCGGGAGAATGTTTCCTCTAATATTATATTATATATTACTCTGGCGAGGTGTCAAGTGGTTGGTGTGCAGAAAGAGAAATGGAGAAGGGAGATTTTTGGGGGCGGGTTAGTGGAAGAGGTTGAAGAATCCGATGAGAGCGCCAAGGAAATATCCGAGGACTTGGATGGCACCGAGGTGCTGTGCCGCGACGTGGTCGACCATTCTGTGGAATTGTCGGATATCCTGTTGATTGATGGCGTTTTCGATGCGTTGGGCAATGTTGAGACGTTCGATGATGGTTTCGCGGTTTTCCTGGACGAATGAGATGATTTGGGTTCGAAGGGAGGGGAGTCCTTCTTGCTCCAGCCAATTCCAGAGGGCAGGGGAGGCTGTGGCCTGGTGCACGACTTCTGGGAGGAGACCGCGAAGATACAACTGGAGGCGCTCGGCAAGACGTCCCTTGGAGTAGGAGGAAACCTCGCGCAATTTGAGTTGTCCCTCGGGGGATTGGAGCCATTTTTGCAGGAACTCACCGAATTGCCCGATTTTCTCCCGGAGGAGTTCCTGGTTTTCTTCCTTCGCCAGGGCGATTTCCACCTGGTGTTGGATGGTTTCCGGGGTAATGTATGCCAGAACGAGGGGGATTGCGGGGCGAAGCACCCAAGTCAGATGTTCTTGCAAGTACTCCTCCATATTGCGGTAGATGACTGAACTGAGTTGCGGTGCACACTCGCGAAACGCTGTCATCAGGAGTTTTGCGGTGTTGGCGCGAAACTCAGGTTTCTGCAAAAGTGGCTGGAACTCCTGGTCCCAAAGACGTTGCAGATTGGCTGGCGTGATGACGCTTTCCAGCGTGTCCTCCAAGTTCTTTTCCGCAAGCGGAAGCAGAAACTTGACGAAGTCCCCTTCGTGCGTTTGAAGAAACTCCTGCAAACGGTCGGTGGTCGTTCGTAAAAAAACGGGATTGGCTAGGAAATGCGATAATTCCTCGCAAATCTCGTTTGCGAGCGCTTCCGGCTGCAGGAGCAGGGTTCCCACTTGCTGTCCGCAGGCACGGGCGATTTCCGCACGGTTGCGTGGAACCAGTCCCTGTTTCCAAAAGGGAATCCAGGAGATCGGTTCGTAGGGGTGGAACAACATCTTGATGGCCAGCCAGTTCGTCAAATACCCGACAGCGGCGGAAAGCAGGATTGGTTCCGCCCAGTTCACCAGCCATGCAGGAAGGTCATAGCCCAGATGGCGCGCGGAGGTCGTGAGGGGAAGAAGCACGAATATCGTCAGAAAACTGACAGGGAAGCAGAAGAGTTCCGCTGCCGCGAAAAACTTCTTTTCCCATCCGGCCTTGGGTGCGCGCAGAATCTCCCATCGTGCGACAAGTTCCTGGTGAAGTGGTCGGAAGATTTCCATGACGGTGTGGTTAGAGCGGTTTGTTGCGGAAATCCTGGCAGATTTCCTCCAACGCCGGTCCAAGCAGTTGATGGCGCCAACCGGTCAAGAGCGGGCTCTGAATGTTCTCTTCCTTGTGGCTTGCTGCGAGGGCGAGGTGTTCGGCTTCGCGTCGCGACGCGACGAGCGTCGGGTCGATGCCACGCGGCTCGGCGCGTTTGCGAGCCAGAGAGAGGACGCGGTCTGCACGCTGTTTGACCATGCGCTGGTCGACGCCAAAGTACGAATGCGGCATGGATGGCCATTCGCTGATGGGTAGTTGTTCCGCCTGGGCGATGAGTTGCGCGATTTGCTCCCCATAATTTTTGACGCACTGCCACGGGATTTGATAGGTATCCGCCATTTGTTTCTTGTCTTTGACACGATGGACGGCGAGGTGGATGAGTTGTTCGTCACGCAGAATGCGGTTTTTCGTGATATTTTGCTGTCGGGCAAGGGTTTCACGCCAGGCTGCAAGGACGCGAAGGATTGCGAGGTCCTGCTGACCATAGCGGATTCCCGGAATGTGCTCGAGGCGACGCCACGCTTCGTTTACATCGGTCTCCCGGTAGAACTCCTCGGATTCATAGCAGCGCATTTCATCTTGGAAGAAATCGGTGTTGCCAAGCGCGTCGATTTTTTCAGCGAGACGTGTGTAGAGGCGCGGGAGGTGCGTGGCGTCATCGCCTGCATATTCGAGTTGGGCGGTGGTGAGAGGGCGCTGCGTCCAGTCGGAACGAGTTTCTGTCTTGGGAAGGACGAGCCCGAACTCGATTGCCAGCAGTTTTGCGAGGGAGACTTTGGTGGTCAGACCGCAGAACCCGGCCGCGTAACGGGTGTCGACGACATTTCGCGGAAGGGCACCTGTCCAGCGCCGTAGGATCGGAAGGTCGCTGCCTGCTTCATGGAAGATTTTGACGACATTCGGTGCCTCCAGAAGAGCCTTGAGAGGAGATGTTTCCTGGATAGCGATGGGATCCACCAGGGCACAATGCTCCTCGTCCCAGGCCAGTTGCACCAGACCCAGCAAAGGATAGTAGGTTCGGGACCATACAAACTCCGTGTCTATCCCGATCATTTTCTGGCGTAGCGCTTCGGCACAAAACCCTTCTAATTCCTCAGTCTTCGTGAAAAATGGCGTCTCCATCGGTTCTCTCGCTGAAAAATCTCATTTGCATGCGCATAACATATTACTTATCTTTCATTCTGCAAATCCAAACCTCATAAAGTTTTTGCAGTTTTTCAGATTTTTGCAAGGCCTCCCTAATTGTTTTGGCGTGCAATGCAGCGGGGGGAGCGGTGCAGCGGGAGGGCGGAGGAGTGGCGGCGTGGAGGAGTGGCGGCGTGGAGGAGTGGCGGCGTGGAGGAGTGGCGGCGTGGAGGAGTGGCGGCGTGGAGGAGTGGCGGCGTGGAGGAG
>JAFRLI010000122.1 GCA_017431255.1 Victivallales bacterium | reverse complement strand
GCGGTCGCCGACCCAGGTATCGGTGGTCCCGCTGTTGTTGACGAAAAAGGTGCTGGTGGTGAGTCCGCCCATGGAAATGCTGCTGACGTGCGCGCCCTTTCCGACCCACAGTTCGCCGCCATTGCCTATGTTGATGCCGCTGCCGCTGGCGCCGCTTCCGAACGAAACATACGCACTCTGCGGTGCGATCGCGATGAAACCGCTCTTATAAGAACTGCTGTTGAGATACCCATTCGACGGATAGTTCCAAGTCGCCCTGGGATCGTTGATCCCTTCGAACTGAAGGCCGCCGTTGGACGCTATATTCAGGTCCTTCAGGATGCCGCCCGTTCCGGAGGCATAATGCGTGGTGACTTCCCACTGGCTCGCGGTTGAATTGTATGTGCTGGACACGGTGTCCGACAGACCGGAGACAATCACCCGTCCGCCGTTGCCCAGGGTGATGTTGGTGGCGGTTCCGCCAGAGGCGATGGTCAGATTGGTCTGGGATCCCCAATATTGAGGTGTCGGAACGCCGTTGCTCATATAGATGAATGCACTGACGTCGCTTGCCGCCCATTCCCGTTGGAGCCCGACGGTCAGGTGGTTCACACTCGCGCCGCTGCCTACATACACGCTGTTGAGCACGCCGCGGACCACGAGTCCGTCAACGAGAATACCGGAACCGGTCTGGCTGGCTGCGGGAGTCCAGCCGTTGGTTTCCATTCCCACCTTCAATTCCCGCAGATTTCGCCGCACCTGGCCGCCGGAAATGGTAACACTCCCGCCCCTGGCAACCTTGTCGATCGCGATTTCATCCAGATCTTTGGATGCGAGCAATCCAGTCAGGGTCTGAGTCCCCGAACCCGCGCCCGGTCCCGGCTGCAGATAGACTATGCCGCCGTCGGTGAAAGTGATGTCATTGGCAACCGTATTGCTGCCCGCGAAATCGATCTCGCCCCCCTTGTCAAAGGTCACATTGCCCGCGGCGGTGTTGTCATACAGCGTGAGTCCGTTCGGGAAGGTTCTGGAGTTCAATCCTGCTGCGGCCGCTGCGCTCCGCACTTCGGCGAAGTTCACACCCGTGGCCATCGTGAAGTTCTGGTAGTAATTGTAAACGATCGAAGGATGCGGTTCATTCCCCTCATATTCGCCGGAATAGACTTCAGGGTTTGGGGTATGCCGAGAACCCGTAAAGTGCGACAGCGTTCCGGCGGCATATGGCAGGGAATACTGCACGGTATCATAGCCGCTGGAATGCCGCATGTCACTGAGAACGTTGTTCAGCAGACCCTGCGTCAGGGTCGCATCATAGATGAAATTGGACGTTTCGGTGAAATGGTAGGTCGGCATCTTGGTTCTCCGTTTTTTGCAAATCGTTTCCTCCACTGGCTAGTCTGATGAGGTGATTGCAAAACTACCGCCCAACCGCCGCAAGCGAGGGCGAAGAGCGAAGACTCGGTGTGGTGACCACGCCAAGTTTGAGCGATGAAGCCATCGCGCCGCACCGGGAAGGGGGTTGGGATGAAAGTTTTACAATTCCCTCATTCTTTTCACATACTATAAATACTCTACAATCAATGTCAAGCGTTATTTTTCATTTTTCCCCCCGAAAAAGTGGGAAGTGGCATTGGGAAATGGCTGCCATTTCTCGGAACCATTGCTCTTCCTTTGATTTTTGTGCAAAAAAGCGAGGAATGGGATTGAAAAATGCAGGAATGAGGCTATATTGATATTCCGTGTTTTTGTAAACAACAAATCATCCACATAATAAGAACATAGAAGGAACGCACAAATGGCACACAAGAAAGGTCAATCCTCCACCCGTAATGGTCGCGACAGCAATCCGAAATACCGTGGCGTGAAAGCCTACGGCGGCGAAAAAGTGACCGCTGGCAGCATCATCATCCGCCAGTGCGGCACGAAGTTCCATCCCGGCAAAAACGTCGGTCTGGGCAAGGACTACACCATTTTTGCGCTGATTGATGGGACGGTCGAGTTCGTGAAGAGCAGCCGCAAGATCAATGTCCTCCCGCTGGAGCCGGCTCCCGCCGAGGCATAAACCTCCTTCGATTCTTGGGCCCGCCAGTGTTTGCATTGGCGGGCCTTTTGCTTTTCCTATGAGCAAGCACAAGCACAAGCCAAAGGAAGATACACATCACCGCACGGCCAGAGCGCGGCGCGGCGGTCTCCTGCATTTGTGCGTTGGACTTCTGGCACTGCTCGTTGCGCTGGTCGGGACGTGGTATTTTTCGAGGACGTCGGCGGAGCGTGGATGCATCCAGGACGCCTGGCGCGCCTTGCGAATGCGTGGCGAGGTTCCGCTGCGGGAGGCACTGTCGGACTGGTTCTCGCGCGGACGCGGGAGCGTGGAGGTACCGTCGGTACCGCATGCGCCCGCCGTCGCGATGCAAGGGGGATTGGTGCTTGACGACGAGGGGAAGCCCTTGCGAGAGCGCGTAACCCTTCCTGAGAATGCTCCCGTCTATGCTGGAATGCCTCATTTCCCAGAGGGCGATTTGACGCTGTTGGTAAACCGCGCGTACTGCGTCGGTTACGATGAAATCTGGCGTCTTCCACGCTGGGTGGCGTACCGCCTGATGCGTGCCACGGGCCGTGTGGAGTGGCGTCCCAAGGAGTTCCAGGAGGATTCTCGCCTGCCGCAGCCGGTCCTTTCGGCGGATTACACGGGCAGCGGCTATGACCGCGGGCACCTCGCCCCTTCTTGGGGAATCGCTCGGTGCTTTGGGCGTGAGGCCCAAATCGAGACCTTCCTGATGACGAACGTCGTCCCGCAACGGCACGAATTGAACGATGGTGCCTGGAGGGCGCTGGAGGTGCGTGAGGCCCGCAATTACGCGGGGCGATTCGGTGAAATCTGGGTGATGGCGGGGCCCGTCGTGCAACAGCAGGCAGGCATCTTGCGAACGGGCATCCTCGTGCCCGCGCAATTCTATAAAATCATTCTGGACGCGGGACATGGACGCCTCCGCGTCCTTGCATTCCTGTTCCCGCAGGAGTGTCAGGACTCTTTTGACGATGTGCAACTGGACAACTATCTGACTAGCGTGGACCGCGTCGAGGAACTGACAGGGCTGGACTTCTTCCCAGAACTCCCAGAAGACGTTCAGCAAGCACTCGAAAGCAAGACACCCTCCCGCATTTGGTAAAATTACTCAAAAAGGAAGACAAAGATGGCGAAAGAAAAAGGTTCCTTTGGGGCAATCCTCTCGCTGCTGATAGGCATTACGCTCTTCAGCACCATTGAAATTGCAAGCAAACTCATCGGCTCCAAAGCCAATGTGGAACCCTTTATGATGGTCTTCCTGCGGTTCTTCCCGACTGGTGTCCTCCTGACCGCATGCTTCCTACCTGGCTGGCTGAAGAAGAACCGCCTCGGCCTTGGCGACTTCGGCATATGGCTTTTGAATGGTATTCTGGGAATCTTCGCGAGTCTGATTCTGTATCACTTGGCAATCGGGATGTTTGCGAAAGCGTCGTCTGCCGCAGTGGTGTTCAGCGCGAACGCGCTGTTTACGGTGGTGTTTGCGCGGTTCATCAATGGGGAGACCATGACGCTTCGGAAGTGGTTTGCCGTGCTACTGGGCGTGGTCGGCGTCGGTTTTTTCGTGTGTGAAAAGGGGACGCCTGACAAAGGGGCGTTGCAGGCGATTCTGGTGATGAGCGCGTCCGCCGCGTTATTTGCATTGAGCGTCTGCTTCACGAAAAGGGTAGTGCGCAGATATGGTCCGTATTTGTATATGGGCACCTCGTCGCTGTTTGGCTCGCTGTTGTGCCTCCCGTACGCGTTGTGGTGCATGCCGGCCGATTTCGTGGGCCAATTGCGCCCGGCGCTGCCCAGCCTTGCCTACTTGATTGTCGTCGGAACCATCTTGGGATACTGCTTCTACTACCGGGGAATTGCGGGAGCGACTGCCTTCACGGCTTCCATGTCCTTCTTCCTGAAGCCTGTTCTCGCCTGCATCTTTGCCTGGCTCGTTCTCAAAAATGCCATGAATGTCTACACCTTGACGGGTACCTTCCTCATTCTCGTGGCCGTCGCCATGACACTCCCCATCGGAAAACACGCCCCTTCGCCCCAGAAAACCTAAGCGCGAGTAGCCCCTACACTCGAATGACAAAATTGGCGCACAAGGTGAGCACGGCAGAAACGGCATTGCTCACCTTCCAGATGATGTTGCTGAAAGGGGTCGCGAACAGGAGAAGGATGATAATCAGGGTGATGGTTCCGCCATGTCGCCGTGATAGTTCGGACATTTTCGGGAAGAACGCTTCCAAGGCTCCCCAGCCGTCCAATCCTGGTACCGGCAACAGATTGAACACGAACAAAAAGCAGTTCGCCAAAACGCTGAGTCCAAAGAAGTTTCCTACGGGTGCTATGCGTAACTTTAAGAAAATCAACGCAAACCAGGAGAAGACGAAGGCCAGCCCAAGGTTCGAGAACGGTCCCGCCAGGCAGACCAGCGAACGCTGCCACTTGCGAAACACCCAGGGTGCAATCGGAACCGCGCCCCACGCAATGCCAAACAGACAGAGGCAGACCATGGAGGGAATCCCCATCACACGGCGAGGATCCAGGCTCAGCATTCCTGCGTCACGCGCAGTCGTGTCCCCGAAGCGCAATGCTGTCCAAGCATGGCAGTATTCGTGCATGCAGATGGAAAAGATGACGATGATGATCCAACTGAAGAAAAAACTGGGATCTTTCCACAAATGTTCTAGAAAAAAACTCATTCTGTCACCTCGCAGGGGAAAGTATACTCTAGATGGGCTAGTGCATCTAACGCATCTAGTGCATCTAGAAAAAAGCGTTATGTTGTTTTGCGAAATCCCCAAAAGGGGTTATACTAGTAGAATAATATAGCACGAAATTGTCATCGCAACAATAAGGAGGATAAAAATGTCCCATGAACAAGAGATTCAACAACTGGCGCAACTTCTCAAAAATGCCAAGTACATAGCCGTTCTAACGGGTGCCGGCATGTCCACCGAAAGCGGCATTCCCGATTATCGCAGTACGGATGGCCTCTACCGCACCCTCACCAGCGAAGAGGTGTTTGACATCGACCGCTTCCACCACGCTCCTCAGCAATTCTACCAGGTCATCGGTCCCCTCTACACTTCCATTGTTCAGGCGCAGCCCAACGCGGGACATCTGGCACTCCATGAACTGGAGGAACGTTGCGGAAAGACCGTCCATATCGCCACGCAAAACATCGACGGTTTGCACCAGAAGGCCGGTTCCAAGCACGTCTACGAGGTCCACGGGACCATGCACACGCTCACCTGCCTGAAGTGCAGGCACCAGACCACGGATGACGTGCACCTGGCGGATTTCCAGGCCGGCAAGACCGTTTTCTGCGAAAAGTGTGGAGGACTGATGAAGCCCGATATCACGTTCTATGGTGAGTCGTTGCCAGAGGAGGCGTTCACTCGTTCCATGAAGGCATTCCGTTCCTGCGATTTGGCAATGGTGCTGGGAACTTCCCTCGTGGTCTACCCCGCTGCCTCCCTGCCTAGTTGGCGCAAAGACGGCGTTCCTCTCGTCATTCTCAACCGCTCCCATACCGCCGCCGACAATGAGGCCGCGCTCGTCGTCCACGCTGGCATTGGGGAAATCCTCCCCGAGGCCGTCAAATTGCTCTAGCGGTTCTAGAGGTTCTAGAGGTTCTAGAGGTTCTAGAGGTTCTAGAGGTTCTAGAGGTTCTAGAGGTTCTAGATGGTAGTTATAGTAGTGTTCACAGTCGTAAAAAAGGAAAACCAACATGCGTCTACAAAACATCGTTCTATCCCTGACCGTCTGCGCTGGTCTGTTTGCTACGGAGAAAACCATCCAGTTGCCACAACCCGACACGAAAGGCGGCAAGCCCCTGATGGAGGCCATCACGTTGCGCCGTACGAACCGTGCCTACACGGGGGCTACGATTTCCCGCCAGGACCTTTCTGACATCCTGTACGCGGCCTGGGGCGTCAACGCCACAGACCCCCGCGTGCTCCACACGATTCCCACTGCGATGAATGCACAAGACCCCGTCATTTACGTTGCGCTGCCCGAAGGTGCCTACAAGTACATTCCTGAGAACAACACCCTGGAACTGGTTCTGGCCGAGGACATTCGCACGCGTCTGGACCGTCGCGGAACCGATATGTTCGCCAAGTCGGCGGCGGTCGTGCTGATCGCTTCGAACTTGGACAAACTGAAGCGCGTCCAGGACAAAGGGGTTCAAATACAGTTTGCCCATATGCACGCTGGTTGCATCTCGCAGGACATCTATTTGGTTTGCGCCGCCAAGGGGCTGGGTACTTGCGTTGTCTACGGTATCAACAAGGAGAACGCCACGACTCTCCTCAAACTCCCCGAAAACACCATTCCCCTCTACGGACAGCCCATCGGCGTCATGGCAAAATGAAAACCAAACTTTTTTCAAAACTGCCACACAATAATTTACAATTTTCGCGTTTATTGAGAAAGTGAACTATCATCTCTGGCCAATTAGGAGAAAAAAACATGGAACTCAAACAATTGCTCATCGGCTCCGTTGTCTTGAATGTCGCCCTCCTTGCGACGTCCGCGTTCTTCTACCTCGATAGCAACAGTAGTAAGGAAGTTGCTCAATCTCTGGCAACCGAACGCGAAGAAGCCATTGCCAAGGTCACCGAATTGGAAGAAAAGAACAAGACCCTCTCGCAACGGCTCGCACTGTCACAGCAGAATACCTCCTCCGAGGACGCGGATGCCGTCGCGCGCCTCAAGCAGGCTCTCGATGAAAAGGACGCGGAAATCACACGTCTCAAGGCAACTGCAAACTCTGGCAACCGTCGCGGTGACCGCGATCGTGACCGCGGCCCCAACCGCGAGAACATGCAGGAGCGAATGGAACGCTTCCGGGAAGAAAATCCCGAATTGTACGCTCGCATGCAGAATCAGCGCGAGGAATTCCAGAAGCGGATGGAAGAACACGCCGCCAAACGAGACAACTATGTCAATAATATCGATACCAGCCGCCTCTCCGTGCAGCAACGACGCACCGTCTCCGACTACCAGGCCCTCCTGAAAACCCAGGAAGAACTCCGCCAGACCATGCAAAACGGGAACGGCGACCGCGACTCCTGGCGCCAAATGTTCGAGAATCAACGCCAGATTTCCCAAATGTCTGGCGACATTCGTAATATCCTCCTCGAACAGTACGCCTCCACCATCTCCTCCAGCAACTCCGCTGCCGTCGCCACCGAAATCCAAAACATCATCGACGCGACTTCCAACTTCGGCGGCGGGGGCGGCTTTGGCGGTGGCCAAGGCGGACGCGGACCTGGCGGCGGCCGTGGCGGTCGTGGCAACCGCAATCGGGGACAAGAATAATAACGGCGTACCGCCTCTTATTGCTTGTTCTCAGAATCCAGAAAGTCCCGACGGCGAGACGTCGTCGGGACTTTGTTTTCAACGGCGGGATGCCGTCGGGACATGCAACGGCGGGACGTCGTCGTTACGGAATTGCGTGGAACTTGCAGACTTGCTGGCAGAGGGTGCAGCCAGTGCAGGTTTGAGGGGAGATGGAGGGTTTTGTCTGTTTGTTTGGGGATTCGATGGCGGGGCAACCGAGTTTGAGGCAGGCCCGGCAGTTCTTGCAGGCGTCCGGATTGATTTTGAGCGCGGGACGTGCGGCTTTGCGCTCCTTGAGGATGCAAGGTGCACGGGCAATGATGAGAGAGGGTTCTCCGCAGTAGAGTTCTTCCTGAAGAGCCTCTTTCATTGCCGTGAAGTCCAGCGGGTTTACCACGCGGACGCGTTGCATTCCGCATGCCTTGGCAATCTGTTCGATGCTGGCGGCGACCGTAGGTTCGCCCATCAGCGTCTTCCCCGTGCCGGGATGGTCTTGGTGTCCAGTCATGGCCGTGGTGCGGTTGTCCACCACAATCAAGGTCGCGTTTCCCTTGTTGTAGACAAGGTTCAACAGTCCCGTGATGCCAGAATGGTAGAAGGTCGAATCTCCGACGATGCCGACGACGGGACGCGTCTCCCCTGCCTTGTTCATACCGTGCGCCATCGTAAAACCGCCACCCATGCAGAGGCAAGTGTCCGTGCGGGAGAGCGGTGGGAAGACACCTAGCGTGTAGCAGCCGATGTCTCCCGTGACAATGACGTCAAATTGCGCCAGCGCATAGAAGGTACCTCTGTGCGGGCAGCCAGGACAAAGCATCGGTGGACGGCCTGGCAAATCTGCGGCCTCGGGGACGGGTTGGGGCAGGGCGGGTTCGCGCCCTTCCAGGTGCGCTTTGACTCCCGCCAGCACCGCAGGAGTCAACTCCCCGCAGCGCGGCACAAGACCTTTCCCATCGCAAGCAATTCCGAGCGAACGAACGTGTTCCTCCAGAATCGGGTCCCCTTCCTCCACCACCAGGACACGCTTCACTTGCGAGGCAAACTTCTGCAGCAAACCGTCTGGAAATGGCCAGCCTAGACCGATTTTGAGGACGCTTGCGTCGGGAAACACATCCAGGCAGTGCAACGCTGTGACTCCATGCGAGATGATGCCGAGGTCGTGTCCCCGCAGGTACTGCGTGTTCAGCGGACTGGTATCGCCTTCCTGGGACTGCGCCACCATGCGTTCCTCAATGTCCGCGCGTAATTTGCGCCCCCACATCGGAAGTGGCACGAACTGCGACGGCTTCTTCTCAAACGGGATTCGCGCCCGTTCCACACGCTCGCCGACCTCCACCAGAAAGCGCGAGTGGCTCACGCAAGTCGTGGTCCGCAGAATGACGGGGCAACGATACTTTTCAGACATCTCGAACGCTGCTTTCATAAAGGACGCGCAGTCGCGGGCGTCGCCAGGTTCCAGCACGGGAATCTTGGCAAGCCGGGCATAGTGACGTGTGTCCTGTTCGGTCTGCGAAGAGTGTTGGCCAGGGTCGTCCGCAACGACAATCACCAGACCCGCCACCACGCCGATGTACGATAGCGTCATCATCGGGTCTGCTGCGACATTCAGACCCACCAGTTTCATCGTCACTATTGTCCGTGTACCTGCAATGGCCGCGCCAGCGGCCGCTTCCAGGGCAACTTTCTCGTTCGGCGACCATTCGCAGTACGGTCCAGGCAACTTGACCAGAGCCTCAAGAATCTCCGTCGAGGGAGTACCGGGATATCCAAAGGCGCAACCCACGCCCGCTTCCCAGGCACCGCGAGCCAGCGCCTCGTTTCCAGAAAGAAGCAGTTTGCTCATGGGATTTTCTCCCCGTCCTTCAGATAGAACACACGCTTCGCCTTGCCGTCCACGCGTGGAATCGTTCCCGGTGCGACAACGTCGCCTTCGGGCGCAAAGCCCAGGTCATCGCGCAACTGGCGGCACACCGTGTGCCCCGTCACACCAGGCTCTGCCTCGACGCGCACGTACAACCCCTTCACCCCGTGCGTGTCCGTCACAAAAATCTGGTATTCAGGCAGCACGCCTGGAATCTTCAGTAGCTACTTCTCGACCTGGGACGGGAAGATGTTGACGCCTTTGATGATAATCATGTCGTCGACGCGTCCCGTGATGGGGGCCAGTCGAATGTGGCTACGTCCGCAGGAGCAGCGATTGCGGGAGATGACGTGGGTAAGGTCGCCCGTGTGGAAGCGTACGACGGGGAGCGCCTGGCGCGTCAGCGAGGTGACGACCAGTTCGCCAGATTCGCCGTCGGGCACCGCCTTGTAGGTCTTCGGATCGACGATTTCGACGATGTAGTGGTCTTCCCAGACGTGGGTTCCGCAGTGGAAACGGCAGTCCTGCCCCAGGGTTCCGATGCCGCCTGTTTCGGTCATTCCCCAGATGTCGTAGACATCGATGCCGAGGGTTTCGCGGATTTTCTGCTTCATGGCCTCGGTGAAGGTTTCGGAGCCAAAGAAACCGACCTTGAGGTCAGGAAGGGTTTCTTTGAGTTCCGCCAGGACTTCCATGATGCGGGTGCAGTACGAAACGACGGCGACGATGGCGGTCGTGTGCAAGTCCTTTGCGAGTTTGATTTGGCGCACGGTGTTGCCTGGACCGGCGGGAATGATGTAGCAACCCAATTTGCGACCGCCGTGGAAGCAGCCGAATCCGCCGTTGAACAGACCCAGGCCAGGCGTAATCTGCAGCACGTCCTTGCTCGTCATACCGCCCAGAACGTAGCAGCGAGCCATGCATTCCGCCCACTGGTCCACGTCCGCCTGCGTGTACAGCATCACGACAGGCGTACCCGTCGAACCGCTGGACTGGTGCATCTCGACGATTTGGTCCCGCGGCACGCAGCGCATCCCCTCGGGATACTGCGCTCGGAAATCCAATTTCCCCATCACGGGGATTTTCTCCAAATCTGCCAGTCCCGCGAAGGTATCGGGGTTGATGCCTGCTTCCTGGAAGCGTTTGCGATACCATTCGTTCCCTTCGTACACATGCTTGACCATCGCCTTCAGGCGCACGTCCTGCAACGCGGTCAATTGTTCCCGACTCATTGTCTCTTCGACTGGATTGAAGTACATCTCTGTCATTGTTTTGTTCCTTATGGTTTTGTATGGATGAAAAACTACTCTTGACCGCGTCCCAGGCGGAACGCCTGCACATTCGCCTCCACAAAGGCCGGTTTCACGCAACGGCGCAGTGCGTCTTCCCAAATCCCTTCCGAAATCTCAGGAAGTCCCTTCGACATCGCACCCAGCATCACCGTATTGCTCATGCGAGCGTCTCCCAGACCATTTGCCAAATGCAAAAAGTCCTGGAATATGTACCGCGAAAACACAGCCTTCAAGCGTGCTTCCACATCTTCCGGATACCTCGCCGCACCTGTCGATACCGTCACGGGAATGATTCTCTGCGCATTCACCACCGCCAGACCGTCCCTCTTCAGAAAATGCGCAAAACGCAACGCCTCAATCGCCTCCAGCGACCCCAGAACATCCGCCTCGCCCTCCAAAATCAACGGCGAATGAATCTCCTTCCCAAAACGCACCATCGCCGTCACCGAACCGCCACGCTGCGCCATCCCGTGAATCTCGTTCGTCGTGACCTCCATCCCACTTAATTCCGCTGCCGACGCTATCACCTTCGCCGACAACAAAATCCCTTGCCCCCCAACACCACACAATAAAATGTTTCGCTCCGTTGACATTTCAAGCCTTTTTGTTCACATGTTTCGATTGACTGTAACAAATATACCCCCGTTTCCCACCTTTGCAAATCCATTTCGCTAAAAAAATAAAATTATTCCGTGGTCCAGACAGAGGGATCCTCAACACAATGCTCAAAACACGCACAGTAGCCCCTCTCGCGCACGTTGGATGGCACCCATTTCCTCATCCTCCATTTCATCATCATCCAGCACCACACGCGAACGACGGATGGCACACTTCACCTTCACCCTCCACTTCGAAACTTCTGGGCAGAAATCGAACGGATCTGAGGTGAAAGGCACTCCCCACTAGCCACTCCCCACTAGCCACTCCCCACTAGCCACTCCCCACTAGCCACTCCCCACTAGCCACTCCCCGCTAGGCACTAGCCACTCCCCGCTAGCCACTCCCCACTAGCCACTCCCCACTAGCCACTCCCCACTAGCCACTCCACACTAGCCACTCCCCACTAGCCACTCCCCACTAGCCACTCCCCACTAGCCACTCCCCACTAGCCACT
>JAFRLI010000121.1 GCA_017431255.1 Victivallales bacterium | reverse complement strand
GCTGCGGCGGTTTCCGGCGAACCCGAAGCTGAACATCGACAACAGCCCGTGCGAGAACGTCATCCGACCGTTCTGCCTGGGACGGAAGAACTGGCTCTTCGTCGGCAACGGGGGCGTCGGCGTCAGCATGGCGGTCCTGGCCAGCTTCGCGGCAACCTGCAAGGACAACGGCGTCGATTTCGAGAAATGGCTGGCGGACGTGCTCCTGAGGCTGGACAGCCGCCCCGCCTCCGGCATCAGGACGCTCCTGCCCCACAACTGGAAGCCGGAGAGCTGAAAGACACGCCAGGCATTCCATGAGGCCCCGCGTGAGACATGACACTCATGCGGGGCTTTTGTTGTGCGCCCTGCGAGCGCACGTTCCAACGGGTGAAAGTCCCGAATCCACCCGACAGCGGGAAGGATATAGCCGAACACCAAGGGTGTCCATCGTGAGGTGGAATCTGAAGGAAGGTGCAGGCAAATCCCTGAACTGACGAACAGGAACCTCATCAGGCAGGCAACGAGGACAAGGATGCAACACAATCTCACGTCCAGTAGCTGTACGGAATCGTTGCCAGTAAATGAGGCAGTTGCACGGGGAGAAGGAGCGTGTGAGTACCAGGGGAGGTCTTGCAGACGGTGGTAGATTGAGTTCGGAAGCCGCAGTAACAACGAACTGCAAGAAGTCAGCAGAGGCCATAGTAACCAGTTCAGTCGACGTGCTGGCGAAGGGCCGAATCCAAGGAGACGAAAGTCAATGAAAGTTGCCGAAAGCCGAGAATAGGAAAGCACAAAACACCGTGAACCGGTGGCTGCCGCGTGAGGAATAGTGCGGAACACGAAGAGTACCGCGGAGCGCTTATTGGCAATTGGACGGCTGAAACCGACATCGTCAACGCCGACAGACAAGAGAATGGGAACGCTAGAGGACATCATCAATCCCCTCAACCTGAACGACGCCTACAAAAGGGTGGTACGGAACGGGGGAAGCGGTGGAGTGGACAGGATGACGGTGGATGAACTTCTGCCATACCTGAAACTCCATGGTGGAGAAATCGTGCGTGACCTTCTCGGTGGCAGGTACAAGCCACTCCCTGTCCGCAGGGTTGAAATCCCCAAGGACAACGGGAAAATGCGCCAGCTGGGAATCCCCACCGCCGTGGACAGGATGGTTCAGCAGGCAATCGCGCAGGTGCTCACGCCCATGTACGAGCCGCAATTCGTCGAGACGAGTTACGGGTTCAGGCCAGGGCGGGGCGCACACGACGCCATCAGGAAAAGCAGAGAATACCTCGATGCAGGGTATGTCTGGACAGTCGACATGGACTTGGAGAAGTTTTTCGACACAGTGAACCAGAGCAAACTGCTGGAAGTCCTCTCGCGGACGGTCAAGGACGGGCGCGTCATATCGCTCATCTCGAAGTACCTTCGTGCTGGTGTCGTAAAATGCGGAAGATTCGAGGACACGGAAGTTGGTGTACCGCAGGGAGGGCCGTTGAGCCCTCTTCTCGCAAACATCATGCTCAATGAACTCGACCACGAACTCGAACGTAGAGGACACAAGTTTGTCCGTTACGCCGACGACATGGTAATCTTCTGCAAGAGCAAAGCCAGCGCGGAGCAGACGCTGAAACACATCATTCCGTTCATTGAAGGAAAACTGTTCCTGAAGGTGAACAGGGAAAAGACGGTCGTGGCATACGCGGGGAGAATCAAATTCCTCGGGTATGGGTTCTACAAGGGCAAGAAAGGCTTTGGTATGCGTGTGCACGCCAAATCCATCGCCAAAATGCAGGACAAGGTAAGGGAACTCACCGACCGCAGGAGACTGCGGACAAAAGAGACGTGGACGCAATCGCAGGCGCGTTTCGTAATGGGATGGGTGAACTACTTCAAACTTGCGGACATGGCAACTCTTCTGCAAAGAACCGACGAATGGATGCGGAGACGCATCCGCATGGTCTTCCTGAAGAGGTGGAAGAAGTGCAAGACAAAGCACCAGAACCTCAAGCACTTGGGACTGAATGAGGATGACGCAAAGAAGATAGCCTACAGCAGGAAAGGTTATTGGCACATAGCAAGGGGCTACGAAATCAGCCGTGCTCTGCCAAATGACCGACTTGAAAGGGCCGGCTTCAGGTTCTTCAGTACCTACTACAAGTCTGTACACACAGCGTGAACTTGGAAACCGCCGTGTACCGAACGGTATGCACGGTGGTGTGAGAGGACGGTAGGCGAAATAATCGCCTACCTCCTACTCGATTTCTGCCTGGACGGGGGCTGATTGGATGCCTACGTCCACAAAGTGCACGACGGCGTTTGACAGATTTGCACGGCGATGTTATATTTCCCGAAAGGAGAGTTTCATTCCCCCTGGCCAAAGGCATGCACAGCCCCGCAATGCACATCCTCCACCTTTTGCTGCTTCTCGCGCTGCTG
>JAFRLI010000120.1 GCA_017431255.1 Victivallales bacterium | reverse complement strand
CCTTGTGCGAGAGGAAACTTCTCCCCTATCGTGCAGGCGGTGGACGGGCGCAAGCCACCTTGTGCGAGAAGAAACTTCTCCGCTGTCGTGCAGGCGGTGGACGGTCGCAATCCACTCTGTGCGAGGGAAGTGGTTTTCCTATCGTACTGGCGGTGGACGAGCGCAATCCACCTTGCGCGAGAGGCAACGTCTCCCCTGTCGTGCAAGCAGTGGACGGTCGCAATCCACTCCGTGCGCGAGGAAACTGTCAGCACGCATTGCGGTAGGCGTCTCCACTTCCTTCAACCCATGTGCAAGGAAGCAGATTCCCCGAACGTTTTACGCGTTGCATGTGTGGCATCGTCGCTATCGAAACGAATCGTTACCATTGCAGGAAAATCATCATGACTGAAACGGATTCCAACAATATCCTGGCACGTGCACGGGAGGTTCTCGACATTGAAATCGACGGTCTCCAGATGCTGCGTGACGAACTGGGTTCTCCCTTCACCGCTCTCGTGCAGAAATGCCTGGCAATCCTGCGGGGGAATGGGAAACTGGTGCTGACAGGGGTCGGCAAGAGTGCGCACATCAGCCGCAAGATTGCGGCGACGCTTTCCAGCACGGGTTCTCGTGCGGTGTTTGTTCATCCTGTGGAGGCGATGCACGGGGACTTGGGGATTCTGGCGGGGAACGATTTACTGCTGGCGGTCAGTTACAGCGGCGAAACGGATGAATTGCTTGCGGTATTGCCTTCGGTGCACCGCATGGGCGTGGACATTGTGGCGATTACGGGCAAGATGGATTCTCGCCTGGCCTCGGTCGCGGATTTGGTGGTACCGATGCCTGTTCCGCGCGAAGCCTGCCCCTTCAACCTCGCTCCCACCACGACCACGACCGCGCTCGTCGCCCTCGGGGACGCCCTCGCACTCGTCCTTCTGGACTGCCACCACTTCAGTCTCAGCGACTACGCGCTCCTGCATCCCGCCGGTGCCATTGGACGCTCCATCACCCTCAAGGTCAAGGACATTATGCGCACAGGCGAGCAACTCCCCGTCGTGCATCCTGGTGCCACTGTCAAAGACGGTTTGCTGACGATGACGAACTCGCGCTCGGGAGCCGTCGCCATCACCGATGAAAACAACCTGCTTCTGGGAATCTTCACGGACGGCGACTTCCGCCGCCGCCTCATCCAGAACCCTGAAGTCCTGCAGGTCCCCATTGAGACCGTGATGGTTCGCAACCCCATTACCATCAGCCAGGACTCCATGGCCGTGGACATCATGAAACTTCTCGAAAAGCGCAAGATAGACGATATCCTCGCCGTGGATGCCGAAGGGCACCTAGCGGGTCTGGTAGACATTCAAGATTTGCCCAAGTTCAAGGTGATGTGAGGGAAACATGAGACAATTGGAGCATGAAGTTGACATTTGCGTAGTCGGTGGCGGCATAGCGGGTCTGTGCGCAGCGGTTTCTGCCGCGCGTCATGGAGCGCATGTGGCACTGGTGAACGACCGTCCTGTGCTGGGTGGGAACGCCTCCAGCGAGATTCGGATGTGGATTTGCGGGGCGCACGGCGAGAATATGCGGGAGACCGGTCTCATCGAGGAGCTGAACCTTGCGAACAACTACCGCAATCCCCAGTCCAACTTCTCCATCTGGGATTCTGTCCTGTACGAACTGGCGCGTTTCCAGAGTAATCTGGATTTGTACCTGAACACCTCCGTGAATGGCGTGGAGATGGAAGCAAACCGCATCACGGCCGTGCGGGGCTGGCAGGGCACGGCGGAGACCTGGCACACCATTCGCGCGCAAATCTTCCTGGATTGCTCAGGCGACAGTGTTTTGGCACCTTTGACGGGCGCAGAGTATCGCATTGGACGCGAGGCGCGCATTGAGTTCGGCGAGGATATCGAACCCGAGGTGGCGGACCGCAAAACCATGGGAATGAGTTGCCTCATCCAGTGCCGCGAAACGGACCATCCCGTGCACTACACGCCCCCGACCTGGGCCAACAAATACCTCTCCGAAGACGACTTCCCCCACCGCAACCTGCATTATACCGCCTACGCCAACTTCTGGTGGATGGAACTTGGTGGCGAGGAAGATTCCATCCACGACACCGAGGAACTGCGCGACCGCCTCCTCAAGGTCGCATTCGGCGTCTGGGACCACATCAAGAACCACGGCGACTACGGCGCCGACAATTGGGAACTGGACTGGGTTGGATTCCTTCCCGGCAAGCGCGAAAGCCGCCGCTACCTCGGCGCACACATTCTCACGCAGAACGATGTCCGTGCAGAAGGACGCTTCGATGACCTCGTCGCCTATGGTGGCTGGTCCATGGACGACCACAACCCCGCCGGTTTTCTCTGGCGCGGCGCACCGGCCATCTACCACCCCGCGCCTTCTCCCTACGGCATCCCCTACCGCTGTCTCTATTCCCGAAACATCGAAAACCTGATGTTTGCGGGGCGGAACATCAGCGTCACGCACGCCGCGCTCTCCTCGACGCGCGTCATGGCCACCTGCGGCATCTGCGGGCAGGCCGTCGGCACCGCCGCCGCCATCGCGGTCAAAAACCACCTCATGCCGCAGGGCGTCTACGAAGAACGTCTGGAGGAACTACAGCAGACCCTGATGGACGACGACTGCTTCCTCCCCTGGCATGCGCGACGTATCCCCGAACTCTCCGCCAATGCCACCCTCACCGCCTCCGAGGGTGACCCGGAACCTCTCCGAAATGGACTGGACCGCCCCACCCGCGAGTCTCCAGACGCCCCCTGGAAAACCAACAACTGGTCCTGCGTTCCAGGCGGTTTCGTCCAGTACACTTTCTCACAACCGACAAAACTCTCCCTGGCGAGAGTCGTCTTTGACAGTGACCTCAACCGCAAGAGCGCCAGCGATGTACGCTTCGACAAAATCCTCGAGAAAAATTGCCTCTGCAACTACGCGCTCCACCGCGAGCCGCGTCACACCCCCGAAACCCTCGTCCGTGCATTCCACTTTGAAGCGCTCGTCGATGGCACTTGGCGCGATTGCGCACGCGTTGACAAGAACTTCCAGCGTCTCGTGAAAGTCCCTCTCGACCTCACGACCACCGCCATCCGCCTCGTCCCAGACACCACCTGGGGCGCTGCTCGCTGTAATGTGTTTGCCTTCGATGTCCAATAACCACCCGGAAAGGATTCATCCATGCGTTTCCCAGCATACCCCCTCATCGTCCACGACCCCTTCTTCTCCATCTGGTCCTTCTCTGACAAGGTCAACGTGGATTATCCGCGTCACTGGACGGGACACAACTTCGACCCCATGGGCATTGTCCGCATTGACGGGCAGGCCCACACCTTCCTCTCCCGCCCCCGTTTCTATACGGAAGCACTCCCGCAGACCTCTCTGGACGTCACCGCCACCCGCACCATCGTCCAGTTCCAGGAGAAAGACATCACGCTCAAATTGACGTTCACAACGCCGCTTCTGCCGGACCGCCTGGACATCCTTGCCCGCCCCGTCACCTACCTCACGATGGACCTCCAGAATACTGGCAAGAAAAAGCACGCCATCGAACTCTATCTGGATTCCAATGCGACGCCCGCCGTCGCAAGCAACGCGCAGAGCGTCACCTGGGGACGTCTCCAAACTGCCGCACTTGACATTCTCACGATGGGCTCCGTCTCCCAGAACATCCTCGGAACCTATGGGGACGACCATCTCATAGACTGGGGGCGCTTCTGCCTCGTCGTCCCCAAGAGCGAAGGATTCACGACGGGCTACCACCGCGCGAAAGAAGGTCGCGGAATGTTCGTCAAAACGGGCTTGACGATGGACAGCGACTGCTCGGACATGCCGTCCGCGGCAGTCAACATCGTTGCCTACGCCCGCACCGTCCTGAACCTCAAGCCGGGCGAGAGCGCCTCGCGCCGCCTGATGTTCGCCTACGACGACGTCTACTCCATCGAATACCTCCATACCCGCCTGCGCGCCTGGTGGTACCACTTCATTCCGTCCTTCAGCGATATGCTGGATGTCGCCAACGAGGACTACCCGGAAATCGTCAAACTCTGCGACAAGTTTGACAAACGGCTGGCCGCGGACGCCAACAAGGCTGGCGGGAAGGCCTACGTCTCCGTGTGCAACATTCTGTATCGCCAGGCGATTGCGGCGCACAAACTCGTCGAATCTCCCGACGGTCATCCCTGGTTCTTCTCGAAGGAGAACTTCTCGAACGGGTGCATTGCGACAATGGATGTGACGTATCCTTCGACGCCGCTGTTCTTCCAGTACAATCCCGACCTGGTGAAGGGGATGCTGGAGCCAGTCCTGGACTATGCGGCGACCTGGCGGTGGAAGTTCCCGTTTGCACCGCATGACCTGGGCACGTATCCACTTGCCAACGGGCAGGTCTACGGCGGCGGGGAGAAGACGGAGGAGAACCAGATGCCCGTCGAGGAATCCGGGAATGTCATCATTCTGGCGGATGCGATGCTGCACTACGCGAACGATATGGAGTTTGTGAAGAAGTACTATCCGCTCTTTGAAAAGTGGGCGGAGTATCTCGTCCAGTACGGAGAGGATCCCGAAGAGCAACTCTGCACCGACGACTTTGCGGGGCACCTCGCGCACAACGCAAACCTCGCCATCAAAGCCATTGTTGCCCTCGCCGCACATGCAGACATCTGCAAGGCGCTAGGAAAGAAGGCGGAGGCCGCCAAGTACCGCAAAATCGCCGAGAAGTACGCAAAGGCCTGGCCGAAGAAGGCGGCTGGCAACGGTCACACCGTCCTCGCGTACGGACAGCCCGACTCCTGGTCCCTCAAGTACAACCTGATTTGGGACCGTTTGCTCAAACTCAACCTCTTCCCCGCCTCCGTCTTCCAAAAGGAGGTCGATTTCTACAAGACCAAACTCAACAAATACGGAATCCCCCTCGATTCCCGCCAGGACTACACCAAACTTGACTGGATTTACTGGGCTGCCTCCCTCACGGGAAACCGCAAGGACTTCGACGCCATCACCAAACCCATTCTCACCTGGCTCCAGGAATGCCCCACCCGCGTTCCCGTTACGGATTGGTATTGGACAACTTCGGGCGAAAAGCGCGGTTTCCAGGCGCGTTCGGTGGTCGGCGGTTGTTTCATTGCGATGCTTCAGGAGAAGTAAGAATGCGTTCCTTTTGGTCTTTTCTGCTGATTCTGCTGGTGGTGCTTGCCTCTGGCTGTTCCTCCACGTCTAAATGGAAGATGCCCCTATTTTCCGTTCAGAAGGTCGGAACGTTGCAGTTTGAATCGGGGATTCGCAGCCGTTTCGGGGGGCATAGCGTTCTCTGGAACGGGAGGCTCCTGTGGCTGTTCGCGGATACGAAACTCAACTACAAGGGACTGAATCGACGCGGCACCATTGACAGCGCCGCCGCATACCTCTCCGTGGATAAGTTCCGCCAGGGCTCCCTCGAATGGCAGGAGGTTGCGGACGGCATCGAATTCCTCCCGCTCACCACCGAGGAATCCCTCTTCAACAAGCAGAACTTCCGACCCGATTTGCCGCCCAAAATGCAGGAACGGCATGTCCTGCGACCAGGACCCGCCTTCGTCTCTCCCGAAGGCGGTACCCTCTACATTCTCTACTCCCACACCATTCGCGACGGCTTCGACAAGGCGGACCCCACCCAGGGCGGTCTGGGCATTGCGACCTGGCACAGCGGCACCCGGCATCCCATCCGTCCTCGAAAACTCCTCTTCCCCTATTACGACATCTGCCTCGATGACGCCGCGATGGTGAATGCGGGATTCGTCTATCTCTACGGGGCGCGCCATGAAGAGGAACACGGCTGGAGCGTGCGCGTAGGACGCGTTCGCTTCAAGGATTTGATGAATCGAGACGAATGGCAGTTCTGGGATGGAAGCACATGGACTTACGAGGCAACGAAGGCGAAGCCCATTCTGGAGCATGCCGCCCCTCATTTCAGCATCCACTGGAATGCGTTCCTGTCGCGCTACATCTGCGTGTACGCGCAACCCAATACCAGGGATGTCATGATGACCACGTCGGAGTTTCCCGTCGGTCCCTGGGACAAACCAGTCTTAGTCACCACACTTCCGGAAACCACCATTGCCGCCACGGCGCATCGTGCCTTGCAACGGGAGAACGGACGCATTGAAATCATCGCGGCTTCCTGCAAGAACGGCGGCAAAGACAACATTCACGTTCTCAAAATCACATTCCCCAATCTTCCCCCAAAGGAGTAACCAGTTATGTCAGCCATTCTTCTTACAGGCGGTGCCGGCTTCATCGGTTCCCATACCGCCGTCGAAATGATGCAATCCGGATATGATGTCGTCATCGTCGACGACCTTTCCAACAGTGAAGCCTCTGTGATTGACCGCATTGAAAAAATCGCGGGGAAGCGTCCTGTGTTCGAGCAGTTGGACGTAGCGGACAAAGTGGCGCTCGAGCGTGTTTTCACGCAGTACGACATTGCGGGCGTGGTGCATTTTGCAGGGTTCAAGGCGGTCGGGGAGTCGGTCGCAAAGCCCATCGAGTACTATCGCAACAATCTGGATACGACTTTGACGCTTCTGGAGACGATGAGGGGGCATGGATGCAAGCGGTTCATCTTCAGTTCTTCCGCCACGGTCTACGGCGACAACAGCCCCGCACCCTTCTCCGAAACCTCCCCCACTGGTCACTGCACCAATCCCTACGGCTGGACCAAGTACATGATTGAGCAGATTCTGACCGACACCGCGAAGTCCGACCCGGAACTCTCCGTCGTGCTTCTGCGCTACTTCAACCCGATTGGCGCGCACGAAAGCGGTCTTATCGGCGAAAAACCCAACGGCATCCCCAACAATCTGCTTCCCTACGTCACCCAGGTCGCCGCAGGCATCCGCAAGCAACTCTCCGTCTTCGGCAATGACTACCCCACCCATGACGGCACGGGCGTCCGCGACTACATCCACGTCGTGGACCTCGCCAAGGGACACGTCGCCGCTCTGAAGTACGCCGAAGCGCACACGGGAACGGAAGTGTTCAACCTCGGGACGGGCACGGGCTACAGCGTCCTGGATGTCATCCATGCCTTCGAGAAGGCCAACGGAATCAAAGTCCCCTACGTCATCGCGCCTCGCCGCTCGGGAGACATCGCCACCTGTTACGCCGATCCGACCAAGGCCAAAACCCTCCTCCATTGGACTGCCGACCGCGACCTCGAAACCATGTGCCGCGATTCCTGGCACTGGCAAATGAACGGTGCTAAAGGCTAGTTGTTAGTGGTTAGTGGCTAGTTTTTAGTGGTTAGTTTTTAGTGGTTAGTGGCTAGTGGTTAGTGGTTAGTGGCTAGTTTTTAGTGGTTAGTGGTTAGTTTTTAGTGGCTAGTGGCTAGTGGCGAGTGGCTAGTTTTTAGTGG
>JAFRLI010000119.1 GCA_017431255.1 Victivallales bacterium | reverse complement strand
TCTCTTTTATCTATCGAACCAATTGCAAAACTCCTTTTTGAGTCCACAGAACACACAGAATACACAGAACTGTTTGTCCGCGCTAAAGCACGACCAACACTTGATATGAAATAGAATACAAAGTGCAAACCACCGCGATGCGGCGGATTGCCTTCTGTGTATTCTGTGGACTCAAAAACGAGTTTTGCAATTACCTCTGTAGAAACCCAGAAGAGGGATGGCGGGTTCGCACAGCACGCGCCATCGCTCTTCCTGGGGTTCTGAATCCTAACGAAAAATCGTCAGAAACGATTTTTTTTCGCAGTTGGGGTTGAAAAATGGGAAAATGGGGATAGTGTTAATGGAAATTTGAGGTTTGCCGATTGCTTTTGTGAGAAATCGGGCTATATTAGTAGATGTTGTTGGAAAAATTGAATCGGGGCGTGGCTCAGTCTGGCTAGAGCGCTGCGTTCGGGACGCAGAGGCCGGAGGTTCAAATCCTCTCGCCCCGACCATTTTTCGAACGTTACATTTTTGTTCTCTCATTCCTTCGGTGTACCGAAGGCTTTTTTTGTGTTCAGATTCTACCCAGGTGAAACCATGCTACAGAGCGATTTCCAATCTTCCATCTCTCGTCGGTTCCGCAGAATGTTGCTTGGTGCCGCATTCCTGACCTCTTTGGGTTGCTTTGCGGTCGATGAATACCAACTTGACCTGGAGTTCACGCGAAAATTGGGAGAGATAGACTTTTCAGACTTTGCCGAGATGCAAATCCGTCAGATGAAGGGAAAGTATCCGGACAAGGAGGACGCCCTAAAACTGGAGACGGCGCGTCTCTACTACAACACGGGAAAGGTCGCGGAGGCGGACCGGATTGTGAACTCGGTTGACCACAATTCCGAGGCCTACAACGGGTTCTTGCTGTTGCGTGCGGAAGTTGCCGCCGCCCGTCGCAAGTACCAGGACGCCGAGCGTTTCTACAAGCAGTATTTTCAGCGTTTGCCTTCCGCCCCAAAGGGACGTGCGGCGCAGGAACAATATCGTCGTGCCATCATGGTCTTCAGCCACGTCCTCAAGGACATGGGCAAATCCAAGGAGGCGGGCGAAATTCTGACCAAACTCGGCGAACTCAAGAGCTTGAATGTTGACAACCGTCAGATGGAGTTCCTGAAACTCCAGACGGCCTTGGATTCCGAAGAGAGCAAGTACGAAAAGAACGAGCCCATCAACTTCGGTGCCGTCGAGAAGATTGCCAAGGACCTGCAGGCATTGCAGTTTGTGAGGGACGGTGTCGGTGCCTCTGCTTATATTCAGTATGCGCGTGCTCAGATTTTGATGGGGCAGCACCGTGCCAAGAATGCCTTGCAGCAGAAGAACATCTCCGCATTGGTGGGAATCAACAACTTCAAACTCGCGCTAAAGAACATCAAGACCGCTGATGGGTTTGTGGAGGAACTGGAACGCACGATGTCTCCCGCCGAGCGGGAAAAGTCTCCGATGGCGGACCTCATGCTCTACAAGGCCGTTGCCATCATGAACCAGGCCGTCATCACCTTCCAAGATGGGACTCGCCTGTCGAAGGCCCAGGACAAGGAGAATGTTGCAAAAGGCAAGAAACTGCTTGCGCAGAGCAAGAAGCAGATGCAGGCCGCCATCAAGTACTTCAACTACATCAACACCAACTATCCCGCCAGTTCCATCCGTACCACTCTCATCGAGCAGTACAACCGCTGCTCCAAACTCATGGAGCGCATGTTCGGTGAGAAACTCGACGTCCTGGAAGGCGGCGAGAATGACATTGTCCAGGCGAAAATCGAGCAGGCCGAGGCCTACTTCGCCAACAAGAACTACGAAGCGTGCATCCCCATCTATGAAGAGGCCATCAAGGAAGGCCGACGCAGCCGCAAGGTTCCCGACGTCGCGGTCCGCCTCGTCATCGCCTATGCCATGACAAACCGCTTCGACCAGGCCGAGGAACTAGTCGCCTACGTCCTCAAAAACATGCCCAAGTCCGACAATTCGGCGGAAAGTGCCTACCGCCTGGGTGCCTTGCTCTTCACGAAGGCAAACCAGGAGACCGATGCCGCGAAGAAGGCGAATCTGATGACGCGGGCATTGCGCGTGTGGAACACCTTTGTGACGTCCGCACCGGCGCACGCCAAGGCTCCCGATGTCGCCTTCACCATTGCGGAACTCAAGTTCAAGGAAGCCAGCGACATTGTCGCCGAGGCCCGCAAGGCACCCAAGGACAAGCAGCGCGACCTCCAGAAGAAGGCGCTCCGCACGTACATTGAGGCCGTTCCGCTGTACCAGCGTCTGGTGGAAGTCTTCAGCGCGTTCCCCAAGGGCATCCGGGGCAACTATAAACTCGGCTGGATTTACTACACCATCAACAACAACTCCAAGGAACTCCTCAAGGAAATCACGGATGAGAGCAATCGCGCGATTCTCTCGAAGGATTTGGTGGGACTGGGTTCCGAGGCCTTCCTGAAATACTACGAACAGGAGAACGACCCGAAGTTCAGCGACGACCGTTTGGAAGCGAAGTTCCGTGCTGGAGATATCTTGCTGTTCGGGGAGAAGCCGTCCGAAGCGATTCCCATCTTCCAGGAACTGGGCGAACTCTTTGCCGGCAAGAACGTGCCGGAAGGGATTCAGGGGAACACGGAGCGCGCGAAACGGGTCCGCGAGGATGCAGCGGCCTATCTGCCCTGGGCCTATGATTTGGCCGGCGAAGCGGCGCGCCAACCCATCCTGGAGAGTGCCGAAGCACTCGGCAAACTGGAGACGGCCATCCGTGCAGCCAACGCAAAACGCGAAGAAGCCAACTCCCACATTGCAGAGATTGCCAAGGAAGGCGAAATGCTCGTGGAAGAACGCAAGGCGTTCGACCAGTATCTCGCGGAACTCTCGCTGGACTTCCCTGCCGTCGCCCTGGCTCAATTCAAGGACAAGTTTGCCGAGGCCGAAAAACTCGGTGCCCCGGAAAAGCAGAAGGAACTGGAAGAACTCCACGCACAAGTCAAAATCCGTGCGGAAGGTCTGGAAAAGCAAAAGGCCGATACCATCAACGGAAACCTCATCTCCGCCGAGGAGAATGAAAAGAAGCACCAGCAGGAACTTTCCCAGGCAAAGCAGGCTCTGGATGAAGCACAGAAGGCTCTTCAGGAAGCCAAGACCGCGGTCAGCGCCAATGCCAACGAACAGGCAAACGTGCGCCAGGAGGCCACACGCTCCGCAGAACACCTGCAGCAACTCGAACAGCAAATCGTCACGCTCACCGCAGAACAGCAGCGCATCGGCGAACAAATTGCGGAACTGGACAAGGAACTCGATTCGGGAAAGAACAAGAACGCCATTCAACGCAAGATAAACGAAGCCAAGAAGGTCCAGGAAGAGAACGCCAGGAAGATTGCGGACGCGGAAGCTGTCAAAAAGCAGTTTGAAGCGACGACGAACGCGAAGAGTCCGACGGCGCTGGCCGAGAACCTGAAGGCGTTGCAGGCAGCGGCTCCTGGCTTGCAGGAAGTCGTCCAAAAGGCGGAAGCGAAGGTGAAGGAAGCGACTGCCACGATACCGATGTTGCAGGCACTCATTTCGTATGAAGCGGTCCGCAAGGACGCGGATAGGAAGACGCAGGCGGCTCTGTCGAAGAAGGGAGACGAGCGTACGGCGGCCACCAGGGATTTGCAGAAACTGGTTCCTGGCCTGACGAAGGCGTTCCAGTCTCTCGAAACCAGCCGGAAGGAGCTAGCCGCCCTGCGCACAAACGAGCAGAAGCGCCTGGCGAACGAGGCCGCGCAGAACGTCGCCAAACTGGACCAGGCAGTCGCCGCCATCAAGGAGCAACTCAAGCCTGCGGAAGCGGAGGTTGCGAACTGGAAGAAACAAGCCACGGCGCAGTTTGAGGCATTCCTGCAGAAATATCCCAAATCCGCCAAGGCCGCAGACAATCTGGCGCGCCTCGGCACCGTCTACATGTCCCTCAATGACAACGACAAGGCCGCAGCCACGCTCCAGCGACTCGCGCGCGAGTTCCCCGAATCCAACGCCAACAAGACCGCCCGTTTCAACTTGGGACGTGCGCAGATGGATTCTGGCGACGCCGCCAAGGCCGCGGCCACCTTCCGCGACCTCCTGGGCAATGCCGACGCCCTCGCGAGTCTCTCCCCCGCCAATCTCTCCTACATCATCGACGCGGGATTCAAGGCAAACGCCCTCGACGTCTCTGGCACCGCCGCCAAGCGTCTCCTCGAACTTGCCGGGACCCCCGCCACCGCCAAGGACATTCCCAACTCCATCCGCGACAAGGCACTCCTCCGCCTCGCCGCCGCAGACCTCAGCCAGGGGCAACCCATGGACGCCATTCGGAACATTGAGCGACTCATCAAACTCAACCCCAAAACCGCCTATTTCTACGAGGCGAAGTTCCTCTCCGCCGAAGCCTACGAAAAATGCACCCCGCCCGACTACAGCGGCGCAATCCGCGAACTGGAGGCCATCCTCCAATACGCCACCGACCAGGCCGTTACCGACAAGGCACGCTGCCTCATCGGCGACGCCTATACCGCTGCAGGCCAGCAGGACAAGGCGCGCGGTCCCTACCAACTCGTCGCCCTCCTCGGCAATCCTGACAACGAGGCGGCGCGCCCCTGGGTCGAACGCGCCATGTACGCCTACGCCAAAATCCTCAACGGCGAAGGCGCGACGGAAGACCTGCGGTCCCTTCTCGAACGCTACGCCAAGGCATTCCCCGAGGGAGAGCATCTCGGCACCATTCGGCAACTCGCTCAGTAAAACCAGAACAAACCTTATCCATAGGAACCAGGCACCATGAAAAAAGTTCTTGCATTCGTGGCTGTTCTCGCAATGAGCACAGGTGCGCTTTTCGCGCAGAAGAGCAGTTACATCGTCGAACGCAATGGCAACCAGAAAAAGGTGGCCTCCCTCCGTCTGATGAATGACAAGGGAGACTTGTACGTCCGCATGCAGGCCGGTGGGGAAGAGGAGATGGTCCCCCGTGTCAGCCTCCGCTACGCGGTCGTCGCCAGGCCCGATGTCATCGACCAGCTCGGCAAGCTTCTTGAGGAGAAGAAATACGAGCAAGCCATCGAGGTTGGGTCCAAGGTCTACCAGGAGTACAAGTTCCTGGGCTGGGGGGACTACGCGGCGTCCGTCAAAGCGGAAGCTTATCTTGCGCAAGGGAAGGTTGACGCAGCTAAGGCGGCCGTTGCCGAGGCGCGCCAGGCTCCTGGCGGCAATATGGACAGCGTGCACCACGCCAGCATCCTCATCCAACTCCACGAGAAGCAGTACGACCAGGTCGAGGCCACGCTGAAGCAACTGATGGCGTCCAAGGAAGAAAAGACTGCGATTTTTGTCTTCAACACCCGGGGTGACCTCCGCTATGCGCAAGGGCAGAAGCGCGAAGCCGTCCTCGAATACCTCAAGTCCCTCCTGCTTTTCGAGGGCAAGAAGTACAGCAAGGAACGCGACTACGCACGCAGCCGCGCCGTCGCCGTCATGAACGAACTCAACGACCCCCGTGCCGCAAAGATTCGCGACATGAAATAATTTCACGCACAACATCCAAAACTCGTCTTTTCTTCAAGAAGTGGATTGGCGATTTTGGAAATCTGTGCTAATTTACTGTCATTTGGTGATTACAAGAACAACATAACCTCCCGTCAAACAAGGAAAATCCCATGTCCATTCGCAAGAACAACGTTGCCAAACTGGTTCTTTCCCTCCTCGTGTTTACCTCCGTCGCCCTGCTCGCCCAAGAAGCGGATGCCGCGGCAGCGGCCGCCGATCCCGCGCCATCTTCTGGCACTGGCATCTGGGATATTCTCTACGGCGGTTCCCTCGTCAACCTCGGCATCTGGTGCGGTCTGTTCGCCACCTCCTTCATCGGTTTGTGGCTGATTGTGGATGCGTTCCTCGTTGTCAAGAAGGACAAACTCATGCCGCCCGCGCTCATCAATGGCGTTCGTGACGCACTCTCCCAGGGCGATTTGGGCGCGGCGGTCACCTGCTGCGATTCCTATCCCAGCCCCCTCGCCAACATCCTACGCGCGGCATTTGACAACATCAACGACGGCTACGAGGTCGTCCAGCAGGCCGTCTCCGCCGCGACAGATATGGAAACGGAAAAACTCATGCAGCGCGTGAACTACCTGAACGTCTGCGGCCAGATTGCCCCGTCTCTGGGACTGATGGGAACGGTCACCGGTATGGTGATGGCGTTCGCCGGTCTGGCCAGTGCCACGGGTGCCGCCAAGGCAAAGGTCCTCGCCATGTCCATCTCCACCGCACTGTGGACCACCTGCGTCGGCCTCATCATCGCCGTCCCCGCCCTGCTCTTCTTCACCTACCACAAGAACGTCGCAACCCGTCTCCTCCTCGAAACCGAAGCCACCACGCTCGACCTGATCAAGGTTCTCCGCAACGCACAGGTCGAAGAGTAACTCCTCTCCCACACCCTAGCAGAGGAGAAATCCACTATGAAACATCGCCCCGATGACACGCTGGAAACCCCGATCACTTCCATGATCGACATCGTATTCCAACTCATCATCTTCTTCGTCGTCACCTCCGCCATCGACAAGGACGTCGTCGACGAATCCATCAAATTGGCGAGTGCCCAGAACGCGCCGGCCGTCGAGACGGTCGACCCGCATTCGGTCACCATCAACCTCCATTCGGACGGGGAAATCAACGTCGCCATGATGCCGATGTCCCTTCCGCAACTGCGCAACTTCCTCATCAGCATGCGTAGCCAGAGCGGCAATGCTACGCCCATTCTCATCCGCTGCGACGGAACGACACGGTACCGCAAGATCGACCAGGTGATGCAGGTCGTCACCGAGGCGGGTCTGTATCGCGTTCGGATTGTGGCGATGCTGGAGGAATAGGGGCAAAGGAGTCAAGAACATGAAGAAAAGAGCACCGGAAACACTGGCGGTCCCGATGTCCTCGATGATCGACGTGGTGTTCCAACTTCTCATTTATTTCATAGTCACGGCCCGTGACGAGGTAACGGAGGCTCACCTGGCGGTGAACCTGCCGTCTCCTGGCAATGCGAAGGTGTCTGAGAACAAACCGAAGATGCTGGAACTGGAGGTGCATCCGCGTTCGTTGCGGTTGCAGGGAATGGAATTGTCGCAAGCAGAAGTGAGCAAGATGCTGGTGAGCCTGGGGAAGGGAGACAAGGATTTAACGGTTCTCGTCAAGGTCTCTTTGGAATCCTTCGCCTCGGACTTGGTCACGGCACTTGACTTGTGCGACAAGGCGGGTCTGGTCAACTTGAACGTAGTCACCTTAAAATAGGATTGGAGGTTTCTCATGGCTGATTTGAACGACACTCCGCAGGCGGAGAATCTGCAACCGCAACCCCAGATGGATACGGCGGCCGCGCTTGCCGCATACCAGACCAGGCATATGGTAGAAAGCCTCATCGGCCCCATCTCCTCGCTCGTGGTGCACATCCTTCTGCTCGGTTCCCTCATCCTGTTCTACCACCCCGAAAACAACCAGATTTCCCGCGCCATCGAGGTCCAAACCCAGGAGATGGAAATCAAGGAACTCGACCAGAAGGAACAGGAAGAACTCCAGAAACTCGAGGAAATTGCCCAGGACCTCGTCCCGACTGTTGACAAGCCGGAACTTACCTCCGAAACCAACATCGATGTCGCCAATGTCGCCGATTTCTCCGACGCCATGGCCTCCACCGATGACAACACCGACTTCTCCGATGTCCTCGACATCCGTTCCAACGCCTCCCCTCTCAAAATCTCCAACCTCTACGGAGGACGTTCCAACGAAGGCCGCAAGGCAGCCGTCAAGAAATTTGGTGGAAGCGACGCCACGGAAAGCGCCGTTCTGCGCGCGTTGCGCTGGCTGAAGA
Source organism: Victivallales bacterium (assembly GCA_017431255.1). Taxonomy (GTDB): domain Bacteria; phylum Verrucomicrobiota; class Lentisphaeria; order Oligosphaerales; family Oligosphaeraceae; genus RGIG2581. Next base: position 10,728 of record JAFRLI010000119.1, on the reverse strand, counting down.
AGACCCAGAACCCCGATGGTTCCTGGGCACCGTCGGAGAAGCCCGCGATGTGCGGTCTGGCGTTGCTGGCCTACCTGGCCCACGGCGAAACCCCCGACTCGGAGGAGTTTGGTCCCACAGTCCAAAAGGCGATGCAGTACCTGGCGGACCGCGTCAACAATCCCAGTGCAAAACCGAATGGTGATCTGCGTGACTATCGCGCCGGCATCGTTGCATACGCCTTGAGCGAAGCCTACGGTCTGACGAAGATTCCGTTCCTGAAGGTTCCGATGGAAACGGCGCTGGGCTGGGTCGTGGAAGGCCAGCAGAAGTCTGGCGGCTTTGACTACGGCTACAAGAAGGAATCCCGCTGGGATATGTCGGTGGCCGGCTGGCAATACCAGGCGATGAAGGCCGGTTTCGTGGCAGGGGCCGATGTGAAGGGACTGGAACGTGCCATTGAACGCGGGCTTTCCTTCATGAAGAACGTTTCCTGGAACAGCGGACAGCAGCGCTTCATCTACGCCAACACTGAAAAACCATACGGGTCCGACGGACTCCAGGGCGCCGCCATCCTCTGCCTGCAACTCCTCGGCGAAGGCAATGACAAACGTGCCAAAACTGCCCTTGACAAACTTTGCGAGAAAATGAAGGACGAGAAACTCGTCGTCAAATGGAATCCGCCAGACAGCATGGTAGGCAAAGGGAAAATATTCAGCAGCCGCCACGAAGAGGCACACCAGAACCTCATCTACGCCTGGTACTACCAGACGCAGGCGATGTTCCACGCGGGCCAGAAGACCTGGAATCCCTGGAACAAGATGTTCATGCCCGAGTTCATCCGCTCGCAGCACATCGAAGACGGCGGCAAGACTGGCTACTGGGACTGCCCCAACATGGACCCCAAGACCAAGCAAGTCAAATACGACTACGACAAGTGGTACACCACCACCCTCGCCGCACTCTCCCTCCAGGTCTACTACCGCTACCTCCCCACCTATAAAATGCCGAAGACCATCCAGCGAGAAGAAAAAACCACGATGGAAAAACTCGACGAGGATCTGGGTCTCGACATCTAAGGGGGACTTCTCAGGAGGGAGGCTCCTTGGCGGTGCCTCCTAGGGGGGAAGGGTTCCAAAGGACAGAAAGGACAGAAAAGGACAAAAAGGACCTGACGGCCCCTTCCCCGATTCCTTTCTGTCCTTTCTGTCTTTTCCACCCCACTGCCCACCAGGCCCACCCCCCTTTGAAAAACCCTGCAAGGGTGATATATTATTGTGTATACCCCAACGAAGGACACCCATCTATGAGCAGAATCGCATTCATCAGCGACATCCATTCCAACATTCTGGCATTGAACGCCGTCCTGAAGCACATTGACACCGTCGGAGCCGATAATATCCTCTGCCTGGGAGACATTGTAGGCTACGGTCCGTGGCCAGCCGAGTGCATCCAGACCATTCGCGACCGCAAAATACCAACCGTCATGGGCAACCACGACGAATACGTGACGCTGCTGATGGATCCGCGCGTGGCGCAACTGCGGGAAGAGGTGAGGCTGGCCGTCGAATGGACGCAGGCACATCTTTCGATGGACGACTTGTACTGGCTCACGAAACTTCCCATGCGCATCGACACGGATTACTTCGAGGTGCTGCACGGCTCGTTCTTCCCATCACGCTGGGCCTATTGCCTGGACGAGGCAACCTTCCAGGCGAACTTCAAATACCAGACCCCGCAACTCGCCTTCTGCGGACACAGCCACTCCCCGCTCATCGCCTTCGACCAAGAGGAAGGAGACCAGCCGCTGGTCGACTACATCCGCAAAAGTACCATTCCAGAGGACCGCAAGGTGATGGTAAACGTCGGTTCCGTTGGCCAGCCCCGTGACCGCAATCCCCGCGCCTGCGTGGTGTTCTACGAATTGGAGTCTCGGGAAGTTTGGCTGGACCGCGTCGAATACGACACGGCAGCCGTTCGCAAGCAGATTTACGAAGTTGGTCTTCCGAAGCGATTAGGCGACCGCCTTTTGGTGGGAAGATAGAACCATTCAAGAAGGAACACAACGATGGCAAACATTCCACGCGCAGAATACCCCCGGCCACAATTTGCCCGCAAAGAGTGGCTCAACCTCAATGGGGAATGGCAATTCGAGATTGACAGCGGCGATTCCGGACTGAAACGCGGTCTCCTCGAACATGATTTGTCGGACAAGATTCTCGTCCCGTTCTGTCCGGAAAGCCGTCTCTCCGGCATTGGCAACGTAGATTTTATGGACGCGGTCTGGTACCGCCGCACGGTTGACATTCCCGCCGACTGGCGTGGGCGGCGCGTTCTCCTGCATTTCCAGGCAGTGGACTACGAGACGACGGTCTGGGTGAACGGCAAGGAAGTCGTGCGTCACCGTGGCGGCTTCACGCCGTTCACGGCGGATTTGGGTCCTGCGTCCGCACTGGGCAAGAGCGCGGTGATTGTGGTCCGTGCGCGGGACTTCCATTTCTGGCACAAGGCGGGTGGGAAGCAATCCCTCAAGTATGAAAACTTCGGCTGCCTGTACACCCGCACGACGGGCATCTGGCAGACGGTCTGGATGGAACCGGTTGCAGACACGCATTTCGAGCGTCCGCGCGTCACCCCGAATGTCTCCGAGTCCAGTTTCCGCCTGGAACTTCCACTTGCCAATCCGCGCGCCGACCTCACCATCCAGGCCGTCCTCAAGGATTCCCAGGGTGTCGTCGCCCAGGAGACCATCCGCACGGGACGCGAGTTCATGCCCACCCTCACTCTCCACATCCCCGCAGACCGCGTTCGCCTCTGGCAACCGGGGGATGGACAACTCTACGACATCGAACTCACGCTCACGGACAAAAAAGGCAACGTCCTCGACGCCGCCTCCACCTACGCCGGTCTCCGCTCCATCGCCATCGATGGCTTCAAGGTCCTCATCAACGGAAAGGCCGTCTTCCAACGCCTCGTGCTCGACCAGGGATACTACCCCGACGGCATTCTCACCGCACCCTCGGACGAGGCACTCATCCGCGACATCACCCTCTCCATGCGCGCGGGCTTCAATGGCGCACGCCTCCACCAGAAGGTCTTTGAGGAACGCTTCCTCTACCACGCCGACTGCCTCGGATACCTCGTCTGGGGCGAATTCGCCGACTGGGGCACCATCCCACGCTACGGAATGCTCTGGCGACTCCCCGCACCCGACATTCACCAGCCCGTCTCCGCACTCATCGCCTCCTGGAACGAGGCACTCAACCGCGACTACTCCCACCCCTCCATCATCGGCTGGTGCGCCCTCAATGAAACGCGCGAGGACATCGCAGACGAAATGCACACCCTCGATGATATGACCACCGCCTGCTTCTACGCCGCAAAGAACATGGATCCCACCAGACCCGTTCTCGACGCTTCGGGCTACAGCCACCGCATCGCCAAAACCGACATCTACGACTCCCACTGCTATGAGCAGAACGCCGACAAGTTCGCCAACCTCATGGCACCCCTCGCCAAAGGAGAACCCTACACGAATCCGCTCGACAAGCCGAACGCCATCCCCTGGAGCCTCCCCTATGCGGGACAGCCCTACTTCTGCAGCGAATTCGGCGGCATCTGGTGGAATCCCAAAGAAGCAGGCACATCCTCCTGGGGATACGGCGAACGCCCCAAGAGCATCGAAGAGTTCTATGCGCGATTCGAAGGTCTCTGCAATGTCCTCCTGGACAATCCACGCATGTTCGGTTATTGCTACACCCAACTCACCGACGTTTTCCAGGAGTGCAACGGCATCTTCTTCTTCGACCGCAGTCAAAAGTTTGACCTGGACCGCATCCACGCAGTACAGGTTCGAAAAGCAGCCATTGAAAAACTGGAAATTCCCAAGGAGGTATCAGATGTGGAAGAAAATCTTAACCGTGTTGACCTGCACCGCATTGCTCTCTAGTTCCGCGTTCGCCAAAGACAAAGACGCCAAAGAGGCGAAAGCCGAAAAGGTGACCAAGAAAGAGGAAAAGGCCGCCAAGAAGATGTGGCTGACCGACTTCGAGAAAGCAAAGGAGACCGCCAAGGAGAAGAACCTTCCGATCCTGGCGCTCTTCACTGGCTCAGACTGGTGCCCCTGGTGCGTCAAACTCAACCAGGAGGTCTTTGTTCAGCCAGAGTTCCAGAAGTACGCCTCCAAGAACCTCGTTCTCTTTATTGCCGACTTCCCAAGGAAGAACAACCAGACCAAGGAGCAGAAAAAGCAGTATAAGGAACTTGGGCAGAAATACCAGATTGAAGGCTTTCCCACCGTGCTTCTACTCGACGCCGAGGAAAACGTCATCGGAAAGACCGGATACCAGCAAGGCGGCGCCGAAAACTATGTCAAGCATCTCAAGAAAATGCTGAAGTAACAACAGCGGCTCCACGGCCGATGGGTTCCCGTCCAGCGGCCCCCCGGCCTTTGGCCGGGGGAGGCCTCCGGCCGATGGGTTCCCGTCCAGCGGACCCCCGGCCTTTGGCCGGGGGAGGCCTCCGGCCGATGAGGGACCCTTGCCGTTCCCCCATCATTCCTCTACGCCGTTGCCCATGCATAACGCAGGTACGTTCACAACATTCCAGACGTGCCCGAAAACAACGCGTGGGCCCGCGTGGCCGCGAGCGGCGGCCATTGCGGTGCGCAGTGCATTTTTCGCCTCATTCGCACGATGAAACTCCCTGTTTCCCGGTTCCCCATCATTTTTCTCTCTAGAAAGATGTTGATAAAGTGGGAAAGGGGGTTACATTATATTTGAGAGGTTGTTTTTGCGACAATCTCATGAGAGACGGAGTTTCATCAACGAGAGGTGAGTGTATTATGTCGGAAAAGGGACAAGACCGCAGTTCGCGACCGTTGTTTGACGGCAACCTGCGCAAGGAGAATGTGCAGGAGCAGGAGCGGAATTGGAGCAACGAGGTATCGCAACGCTGGAAGCGTTCGCTGGTATATGTGATACCGGCGGTGATCCTTCTCGTTGCGTTATGGTTGGGTTTGGCGCACCATTTCCACACGTTCCCGTTCCCCGATGAGTGGGAACTGGCTTTGGAGAAAGAGAAGAACGCTCCCCCGCCTGTCACCGTCAAAATCGAAAAAGGCAACGAGAATGCGAAACTCAAGATCGTTGTGCTTTACAAGGTGGACGGGAAGATTCCCGAGCAAATTAAGAAGATAATCGAAGAGGCGTTTGACACGAAGCCGAGCGAAATCCATTATACCTACCGGAGCGTTACGGAGGAGCAGTCGGACCGTGGGGAACTGGAGCCATTGGAAATGTCGCATGACGACGAAATCAGCATCTGGATTAACGAGAAATGCAACTTCGATTATCTCGGTCACGATGTGGATTTGCTCAATCCCATCCTTTCCAACGTGTCGGAGCGGCGTATCAAGCAGGTTATCAACCAAGAGTATGCCAAGGTCTATGGCAAAAATCGCCCGCCGGTCTTTGACTTGAACGCGCCCGAGAACGCCCCCAAGAATGAAATCGAAATAGAGGAGGACAAGCCAGTGCCGCCTCCACCGCCCAAAGAGGAACTCCATCTCCAATTACCGGGAATGGACATCCGGTCGAAGTGACCGTTTTTTGCAACGAATGATTACGCCAGAGGTGGAAAAGTTTTTCGGAGGGGATTCCCCGATGCAGCGTGCCAAGGGGGAGGGATTCCGGTACGAGCCACGACCGCAGCAGGTCGAGATGGCGCTTGCGGTCGCACATGCATTGGATGACGGAAAGAACCTCTGCGTAGAGGCGCCGACGGGCGTCGGAAAAACCTTTGCCTACCTGGTGCCCGCGTTGGCGTTTGCGCGACAGCAGCAGATGCCAGTCGTGATTTCGACGCATACCATCAACCTCCAGGAGCAAATCATTACGCGCGACATCCCGATGCTCGAGCGCATGCTCGGTCACGACATCGCCGCATTCGTCGCCAAAGGGCGTACCAACTACCTCTGCCTGCGACGATACAATACCTTCTTTGACACCGACCAGGCACTCCTGGACCTCGACGGCAGGATGGCCGAAATCAACCGCCTCCAGAAATGGGCCAGCCAGACCCTTACTGGCGACTATAGCGAGATGCGCCATGGGGTCTCGCCGCAACTCTGGCACACCGTTTGCTGCGAGCGCGGCGGCTGCCTTGGATCAAAATGCGAGTTCTTCAAGAAATGCTACTTGCAGCACGCAAAGCGCAAGTTGTTCAATGCGGAACTCATCATCGCCAACCATGCCAAGTTCTTCACCACGCTCGCCATGGACGACGAGGAGACCGACGAAGACCACAAGCCGTTCCCCGACTACGCAGCCGTCATTCTCGACGAAGGGCACACCCTCGAAGACTGCGCCTCCGAACACCTCGGATTCCGCGCCGATACCTTCACGATTCGACGCTGCCTCGGGCGACTCTACCATACCGACCGCAAGACCGGCATCCTCGCCAACCCCATCTATGCTACCACGCAGGCGACTGTCACCGAATGCACCCGCCTCGCCAAGATGTTCTTCCAGCGCCTCCTGGAATGGCTGGAACCCCAGGCGGAAAATCCCCTCCGCTACTACGTCCCTAACCATATTCCCGACTATCTCGGAGAACCGCTTCGCCGCCTCACCTCCCAACTGGAACGCGTCGTCTCCCAGGAGAGCGATGACACCGTCAAGGCCGAACTCTCCTCCATTTTGGAAGACTTGGAGGAACAGACCGAGGCCATGCGAATCTTCTTCTCAATGGAACTCCCTGACTACGTCTACTGGTTCGAACGAGAAGGGAACAACGGGCAGGAAATCAGTTTCAACATCGTCCCCGTCAATGTCGCAGACGTGTTGTCGGAGAAGTTGTTCAGCAAACCGCCTGTGATAGTGACGAGCGCGACGCTAGCCGTCAACGGAAACATCCAGTACTTCCAGAAACGAACGGGATGCGAGGACGCGCGTGCGCTGATTCTGGATTCGCCGTTTGACTACGAGAAGCAGGTGAAAGTGTACATTGCGGGGGACATGCCCGAACCAGGTGCCAAGGACCAGTTTCAATCCCAGGCGGCGGAGCAGATTCGCCACTATCTGCGCCTCACGCATGGACGCGCCTTCGTGCTCTTCACAAGTTATTATCTGTTGAGCACGATGGCAAAACGCCTGGCGGCGTTCTTTGACGAAGAGGACATCCGCCTCCTTGTGCAGGGAGAGGATTTGTCGCCTCGCCGCATGCTGGAGGAGTTTCGCAAGGACGGGCATGCCGTCATCTTCGGGACGGCGAGTTTCTGGACGGGCGTGGACGTGCCTGGCGACGCGCTTTCCAATGTCATCATCACGCGTCTGCCGTTTGCGGTGCCGAACCATCCGCTCGTGCAGGCACGTAGCGAACTCATCGAAAAGAACAACGGCAACTCCTTCATGGACTACAGTGTTCCCGAGGCAGTTCTGAAGTTCCGCCAGGGCTTCGGGCGGCTCATCCGCACGAAGGAGGACACTGGCATCATCGTCATTCTCGATTCCCGCATCGTCACGAAACGCTACGGTTCGCAGTTCCTCAACTCGATTCCGCACTGCCCGATTCAAATCACCAACGAGGGAAAATCCCTTCAAGGAGGTCAAGATGGTTTTTGATCCCATGTATCTCATTCTCGTGCTGCTGCCAGGACTGGTTTTGTCAGGACTGGCCTCTCTCTTCGTGAAGTACACCTTCAACAAGTACAGCAAGGTCGGTTGCGCCAATGGAATGACGGGGGCGCAGGCTGCGGACGCCATGCTCCGCGCCAACGGCGTCTACGATGTCCGCATCCAACGTACCAGCGGTTTCCTGACCGACCATTTCAACCCCTCGGACAACACCCTCAACCTCTCCGCCGAAGTCTACGACGGACGTTCCCTCTCCTCCATCGGGGTCGCCTGCCACGAAGCCGGACATGCGTTGCAGAAGGCGACAGGATACCCGTGGATGGGGGTGCGTTCGACGCTGGTTCCTGTGGCGAACATCGGTTCGAACTTCTCCTATTATGTCATTCTGGCCGGTTTGTTGTTTCAGGCGCAGACGCTGGCGTATGTGGGTTGCGCGTTGTTTGGATGTGCCGTTGCCTTCTCCGTCGTGACGCTCCCCGTGGAGTGGGACGCCAGTGCTCGCGCCAAACGGGCGATGGTGGACGCCGGACTGCTGCGGACGGAGGAACGCGACCATGCGGCGACGGTTCTCAACGCGGCCTTTTTGACCTACATCGCGAGCGCGGTCTCCTCGCTCCTGACCCTTCTCTACTACATTCTCCGCGCCCGTTCCATCGGTTCTCGACGCGACTAACGTAAGGATTCCCCATGAACTTCAAAATTGCTTGGAAGGCCTTTTGGGCCATTCTCAGAAACCAGGAAAAGGCGGACGCCTGGAATGCACTCCAGCAAACGCCCGCCCTCCCCTCCCCCCAGGAGCAGCCCGCGCCTTCCCTTCCACAGACTACCTCCAGCGACAGCGACGGTGCACTCCACCTCCTCAACATCCTTCAGCGCGAAGACCGTCTCATTGACTTCTTGCAAGAGGACCTCACTCCCTATTCCGACGACCAGGTCGGGGCCGCCTCACACAAAGTCCACGACGACTGCCGCAGCACCCTGGCAAAACTCTTTGCCATCCAGCCCATCCGTTCCGAGGAGGAATCCAGCACGGTCGAAGTCCCGAAAGACTTTGATTCCCGCGCAATCCGCATCACTGGACGTCCCACCGGAACCCCTCCCTACCAAGGCGTGCTCATCCATCGAGGCTGGCAAGCAACCGCCGTCAACCTTCCACAACGAAACACCTCCCAGAACCCCAACATCCTCTGCCCCGCCGAAATCGAAGTCAACCCAAACTAAACTCCTCCCCACCCATCCCCCTGCATGCCACAAGTTCGCAAGTCGAAAATCGTGGGTCGCGGGTCGTGGGTCGCAGAAAATAAGGAAACAACAACCATGAACGATCTCATCATCATTGGAGCAGGCGCAGGCGGTCTGATGGCCTCTGTATACGCTGCGGAATCCGGAATCAATGCCATCACGCTGGAGCGTCGCCACCGTCCTGGTCTCAAACTGCTGATGTGCGGCAACAACCGTTGCAATATCAGCCATGATGCCAGCGTGGAAGACATGCTGGAAGCCTACGGGGAGCCAGTCGGTCCCTTTTTGAAGCAGGCTCTGGAAGCATTTTCCCCGTCTTTGTTGCGCAACTGGTTTGGGGCAGCAGGAATTGCCACCACGGTCAGCCACGACCGCATCTACCCCGCCACCGAAGACGCCGACGACATTCTGCACTGCTTCACCGACCAGATGCGCTCGCTCGCCGCTCCCCTCATGCTCAACTGCCCCGTGGCAGAAATCCGCACATTGGAAGCTGGCGGCTTTGAGGTCGTCACCGAAGCCGGTTTCACCTTCCAGGCTGCAAATCTGCTGTTGACGACAGGGGGGGTCTCCTATCCCAAGACCGGTAGCGTCGGCGACGGACAGCGTCTCGCCGCCGCACTCGGTCACAAGGTCACCCCATTGCGCCCCGCCCTCGCAGGGATCGAAGTCACCGACCGCTGGCTCCAGCCTCGCGACAACACCGACCTCCCAGACACCCGTCTCACCATCCGTACCGACGAGGGCGTAGACGTCGCCACCACCTCCGGAAACATTCTCTGCACCAGCACCGCACTCCGTGGAACCGCTGTCTTCGACGCCGTCCGCATCATCTCTCGACAGAATATCCGAGGCTACAAACTCATCCTCGACCTCTTCCCCAATCTTTCCCAGGAAGACCTTGCCGCCCAACTCCAGGGCGAAGACCGCTACGAAGACCTTCTCAAACTCAACCTCCCTGGCATCATCGCCGATGAACTCGAACGCGAACTCAAGGACCTCACTCCCGAAAAGGCTGCCGCCTCCCTCAAGGCGCGACGCCTCAACGTCCGCGACATTCGACCGCTCAAGGAGGCCATCGTCACCATGGGCGGAGTCGACCTCTCCGAAGTCAATCCCGTCACCATGGAATCCAAACTCGTCAGCGGCCTCTATTTCGCCGGGGAACTCCTCGACATCGACGGTCCCACGGGCGGCTACAACCTTCACGCCGCATTCGCCACGGCACGCCTCGCCATCGCCTCCCTCGCACAAAAACTCGGACGACGCCCCAATCTCCGACGCAAAGTCGAAGACTTCGACGACGAAGAAGACCGCTCCTTCCGCAAAGACGGCGACCGGAAAGGTTTTGCCGGCGACCGCTACGCGGACGCCAAGCGCGGTGGCTACGGCGACCGACCATTCCGCAAGGACGGCGACCGACCATTCCGCAAGGACGGCGACCGCCCATTCCGCAAGGACGGCGACCGTGGTTTTGCAGGCGGCCGCTCCGAGGACGCCAAGCGCGGTGGTTACGGCGACCGCCCATTCCGCAAGGACGGCGACCGACCATTCCGCAAGGACGGCGACCGCCCATTCCGCAAGGACGGCGACCGACCATTCCGCAAGGACGGCGACCGACCATTCCGCAAGGACGGCGACCGACCATTCCGCAAGGACGGCGACCGCCCATTCCGCAAGGACGGCGACCGCCCATTCCGCAAGGACGGCGACCGCCCATTCCGCAAGGACGGCAACCGACCATTCCGCAAGGACGGCGATCATTCAAAAGGTTCGTGGTTCGACCGCCCGCGCAAAAAGGATGACTTCTCCAAAGACCGCCACGACAACAACAGTGGTTCCTGGTACCAAGACGACAACTAAACCTTCTCTG
>JAFRLI010000118.1 GCA_017431255.1 Victivallales bacterium | reverse complement strand
GGTGCGTGAAGCGCGGGAGGCGCTAGTGGGGCGGGCGGGGCGGGTGGGGACGTGTGCGAGGACGAGGAGCGGAGGGGTGACCACCTCGCTCTCCCTGCTCCTTTCCATAGCACAGCAATCCCAATTGGTGAGCCACAAGCACAAAAGCGCCGACGGCTTGCGAGAAGACCGTCGGCGCGGGAGTCAACAAGATGGCGATGTGCTTAGAAACTGTAGGTCAGCGAACCGCTGATGATTTTGACATTGCCGTGGACTTTTCCGTGAATCCATTCGTCCTCGCCAGATTTCTGGTGGATGGAGGGGGAACGGAAGAAGAGTTGGACAAATCCGAGGTCGAAACGGAGGTGTTCGTTGAGTTGATAGCCACCGCCGAAGGAGAGCCAGAAGCGGTTGGCATCTGGGATTTTGGTGACGCGGTGCTTGTCCGTGGCGGGGGTAATGTCGTAGGCAGTACCGAAGCGGAGGGTAAGTTTGTCGGTAACGTCATATTCGGTACCGAGGGCGAAGCGCCAGTTGTCTTCCCACTTGAGCGCGAGCCTTTGGTTGTTCACCTGGCCATACATCGTGTGGTTGAAGTTGGCGCGGAGGTCTTCCATGACGTGCTGTTCGGACCAGGCGATGTCCAAGCCGGCGCGCCATTTTTCGGTGAGTTCCTGCATCCATCCGAAGTGGAGGGAGGCGGGGAGGTGGAGATAGGAGTTCGCCTTGCCGCGAGTGTTGAAGGTTGGATAAAGAGGCTCGCCAAAGACGGATTGGTATGCGTCCAGGAATTCCATCATCTCCTTGGTGTTGTTAGTGCGAACCTTCATATCCTTCACCTTGTGGCGCATACGATGGCGATATCCCAAACCGAGGGTGGTCTTCTCAAAGGGCTTCCAAGTCATACCGAGCGTAAAACCGAAGGCAATCGAATCGCCTTCCATCTTAATCTTCGCGTCGCGAACATGGCCAGGGCCAACGCCGCTGCCATAGTACTGTTCGGTCATCGCATACAACTCGGCCGCTGCCGCATCCGCCTGGCGGAAGTCCAACGTCTGCGACTGCTCCAGCATCGCGTACTCGATGGCAAGACCAGCACCGATGGAGAAGTCCTCGGTAACCTTCCAGGCAATGACGGGGTTGATGTCAACGACGGCAAGGTCCGTGAGGACTGCGGTGTAGCGTCCAATCCACTTCGGGTGGTAGTCAGTCTTGGTACCGGAGGTGGCGGTCAGACCGATACCGAATTTCACGTTCTCCGTCAACGGATGCACATAATAGATGTTCGGGATGTTGGACCAGCCACCGATGTCGTTTCCTTCCTCATCTCCCAGAGTGGAACTGCTGCCATGGTCCTGGTACTGGATGCGGGTTTTCAGCCAGTTGATGCCCAACGAAATCTCTTTGTGGTCAAACCAACCAATCACAGACGGGTTGAAATACAGAGCATTCGTATCACGCGTATCCGCCGTAATACCACCCAGCGAACGCGCCATTCCGCGAGTCGTCTGTTCAATGATCGCAAAACCCGCCGCATGCACGCTCTCCGCGCACAACAACGCCGCCGCAATCCCCATCGCCCATTTGCTTACTCTGCTCGTCATTCCTTTCTCCTTATTCTTTGGAGGAAATTGCAAAACTCTCATCCCAACCGTCTTCGCGTCACACGATGGCTTCCTCGCTCAAACTCGGTGCGGTCACCGCACCGGGTCTTCGCTCTTCGCCCTCAATTGCAACATTTTGGCGGTTGCGCGGTCGTTTTGCAATTCCCCTTTGGTTGACGCCTCCCCTGCTCAGGAAGGTCTCTCTTACTGCACAATCCCTCCACCCTCTACCTAATATACCCCCCTTCTACACTTTTGCAAGGAGCAAAATGACATTTTTTGTATTTTTGTCAAAAAAAGTCCCGAAAAAACTTGCTTTGGGGGGCAAATGCGACACTGGGACCACAGCGGAGCGGTGCCACTGTGTTATGCGTGGTGGCAGCGGACGGTGTGGCCGTCAGAAAGCAAGCAAGCGGGGGGTGCGACGGTTGCGCATTCGGGGGTAGCGTGCGGGCAGCGTGGGTGGAATCGGCATCCGGAAGGCGGATGGATGGGGCTGGGCACTTCTCCCGCCAGGTGGATTTTTGCGGATTTTGGGTCCCCGTCCATTCGAGGGGCGGCGGCCAGGAGCGCACGGGTGTAAGGGTGCGCGGGATGGGCCAGGAGTTGCGCCGTGGGCCCCTCCTCGACGATTTGCCCCAGGTACATCACGGCGATGCGGTCCGCCAGGAATGCCACGACGCTGAGGTCGTGCGTGATGAAAAGATAGGCGATTCCCAGTTCCCGTTGGATGTCCTTGAGAAGATTGAGAATCTGCGCCTGGACCGATTCATCAAGCGCACTGGTGCATTCATCGCAGACGATGATGGACGGCTGGACGGCGAGCGCGCGCGCCAGCCCGATACGCTGCCGCTGTCCGCCGGAGAACTGATGCGGATATCGCGTGGCCGCATCCTCGGGCAGACCGACCTTTTCGAGGAGTTCGCGCAGGAACCCCTCCCGTTCGGCAGGCGGTTTCGGGGCAAGTTCATCCATTCCCTCGCAGATGGATTCGCCGACCATCAGGCGTGGGTCCAGACTGGAGAACGGGTCCTGGAAAATCATCTGGATGCGACGTCGGAATGGTCGCAGGGCGTGGGGCGGCAGCGAAGCGATATCGTGCTGTCCGTCCAGCAAGATTTGTCCGCCAGTCGGTTGCACCAGACGAATCAAAGCCTTGCCGACGGTGGTCTTGCCGCAGACCGATTCTCCATCCAGCGCCAGCGTCTCGCCGCTTCGCAACGTCAAATCCAGACCATCCACGGCGTGCACAAACTCCCGCGCACGCGCAAAAATACCGCGTCGCACGGGGAAAAGCACCTGAAGCCGCCGCACCTCTAGCAAAGGCATATCGCTCTTTGCCTCCTCGGGAACACTCTCCTGCGAAACAGCAGACGCCAGTTCCTCCTTCCTGATGCAGGCGACCCAATGCCGCGGTGCTTTTTCAGCCAGTTCGGGCACGTTCTGCGTGCATTCCGGAGACGCCAACGGACAGCGAGGCGCGAAACGGCAACCAGGCAGTTTCTCCGAAGGCGCGGGAACCTGTCCCGCAATCGCCGCCAGACGCCGCCCGCGCTGCTCGGTCGAGGGAATGGATTGCATCAACAGACGCGTGTATGGATGAAGAGGCTGTGTAAACAACTGCGAAGCAGGTGCAAGCTCCACAATGCGCCCGGCGTACATCACCGCAACCGTGTCCGCCTGTTCCCGAACCAGCGCAAGATTGTGCGTGATGAGCAAAACCGCCGTGCCGCGTTCGCGGCGCAACTTCGCCATCAATTCCATGATCTGTGCCTGGACCGTAACATCCAACGCGGTGGTCGGTTCGTCCGCAATCAGCAATTCTGGCCCGCAGGCCAGCGCTATCGCAATCATCACGCGCTGCCGCATGCCGCCCGACAATTGGTGCGGGTACTCCTTCGCACGTGCCGCCGGTTCGGGAATCCCTACCTCGGACAGCAATTCCACCGCACGACGGCGAACCGCATCCCCGCGCAGTCCCGTATGACGCTCCAATACCTCCTCAATCTGCCGCGATATGGTCAGGACGGGATTCAATGCGGTCATCGGCTCCTGGAAAATCATCGAAATGCGACTGCCACGGACCGCATTCAGCGCAGAATCGTCCATTCGCAGCAAATCCTGCCCATGGAACCGCGCCTGCCCTCCCGCAATCACCGCCGTCGCACGAGGCAGCAATCCCAGCAACGACATCGCTGTCACCGATTTCCCTGAGCCAGACTCCCCGACCAGCGCCAGCATCTCCCCGCGATGAATTGTGAAACCCGTCCCGCGCACGGCGAGGTCGACGGCGTTCCCCTTGCGGAACCCCACCTGCAATCCCTGGACTTCCAGAATGGTTTCGTTCTCGTTCATTGCGTGCGCATCCTCGGGTCCAAGGCGTCGCGAACCGCGTCGCCGAAAATATTAGCGGGAAGGACGAGGCCGAGCATGAAAGTGAAAGCCGCGCAGAGTTTCCACCAGATGACGGGGTTCCGCGTCAGTTCCGTGCGTGCGTCGTTAATCATGGTTCCCCAGGACATCGTACCGGCACCGACCCCCATTCCCAGGTAGGTCAGCGCGGCCTCCGCCAGGACCTCGCTGGAGAAGCGCAGAACCAGATTGATGAGGACGATGTGCAGCACGTTCGGCAGGATGTGCCGCAGAAGAATCTTCCAGCCAGGCACGCCCTGCGCCGTGGCCGCGCTCACGAAATCCGCCTCGCGCAGTCGCATCGTTTCGCCTCGAAGCAAGCGGCAGAGTCCCGTCCAGGAGGCGATTCCCATCGCGACGCAAAGTTGCGGAAGCCCCTGCCCCCACACCACCATCAACGCAGCAATCAGTAGCACGTTGGGAATCGAACTCAAAACCGTGCAGAAATACTGGACCACATCGTCCACCCAGCCGCCATAGTACCCGCCGCAAAGACCAAACAACAACGCGAAGGGCACCGCCAGCAGCGTCGTCAGCAATCCAATGATGAGTCCCGTTCGAATGCTCTTGAGTGCCTGCAGAAGGACATCCTGCCCAATCATGTCGGTCCCCAGGAGGTGGCTGCGCGGAAATGCGAGCGGCTCGTTCACACGATGCATGCGTCCATCCCGCCCCTTGACGGTGCTCTTCGTGAACTGGACCGTCCCGAGTGGCGCGGAATAGGTCTTTTCGCGACGGTTCGCCAGCGGTTGCAGGAGGCGGTCCAGAACCGAGCGTCCCTCGTCCAAGACCACGTGTCCATTGACGCGAATGATGTTTCCCGTGGTGGGGTCGATGGCGGGGGAACGCCAGCCGACGCTGTCCAGTACGGCGATGCTTGCGTAGAGGCAAAGGATGGCCGCGCAGACCATGGCCCCCTTCCGAGAGCGCAGTTCACGGGCCGCCAGGCGCCAATATTCGCGGCGGGAAAGTTTCCAAAGGAATGCGGCGGTGAATACGAGCAGAAGCGCCACGATGGCGTTCTGGCAAGGCCAACTGCGGAAGATATGTCCCAGAGTTTGCGTCGTCATGAGAACCTCACCCTGGGATCAACGAGCGCGTAGCAGAGGTCCGTCAGAAGCAGTCCGACCATATAGAGGACGGAACTGAGGAAAACCATCGCGCGGACGACGGCGAAGTCCTGTGCGGCAATGGCAGAGATGGTGTAGCCTCCCATGCCGGGGATGCTGAAGAAGTTTTCCAGAAGCAGGCTTCCCATGATGAGCATCAACATCTGGACGGGGACGGTGGTCAGAATGGGAATCATTGCATTCTTCAGGACATGCAGGAAAAGGATTCGGGTTTCCGGAAGCCCTTTCGCCCGCGCCGTACGCACGTAATCCTTGCCGATTTCCTCCAGGAAAAGCGTCTGGTAGAAACGGACGCTGGATCCCAGACCGCCCACCACTCCAATGGCAACAGGCAACGCCAGGAAACGCAGCATATCCCAGCCAGGAAGGAATCCCGACACGGGAACCAACTTGAGCTCCTTCGCAAACACGAACTGGCCGGCAATGATGTAAATGAGCGCCGAAATGCTCATCGTCGTCACGCACAGGAACTGGGCACAGGTCTCCAGACGCGTCCCATGGCGAGAAGCCACCAGCATTGCCACGACAATGTTCACGAACAGCGATGTCAGAAAGATGGGAACGCAGAGGCAGAGCGAGGGACCAATGCGACGTCGCAATTCGGCGCCGATGGGTTCCAGGGACATATCACTGGCACCGAAATCCCCCCAGAGAAGCCGCAGGCTTTTCTGCCAGAAGATGGTCTTCGTCACTCGTTGGATTCCGGGAGCCTGGGCATTCCAGAAATAGGGAACGTCGTAGCCGCGCGCGGCTTTCCAGCGCAGCACTTGCTCAGGCGTGGAGGCTTTCTCGCCCAGAGCCTGCTTCGCCATGTCATCCGGCGTGTTCACCAGGAAGAACAGCAGAAACACAAAGAGATTCACTCCGAGCAACGTCGGAATGAAATACAGAATACGCCTGAGAAAATACCTCGCCATCGACTAAGAAAGATACTTTTCCGCCAATGCTGCGGCCGTTTCGACACAACGAGGACAGGGAACGCGCAACTCTCCCTTAAGCGCGCGGCACGTCTCCGCGCCCAAGGTGGAAGAAAACTCTTTGCGGATTTCCTCCGCGTGCGCGGGAACGAGCGTCATCGCCGCATGCAACGCCCCGCAAAGACCGCCTGGCGCGTGGCCGCCACCACATGCTCCCATCGCTTCCTTGAGGTCGTCCCGTCCCAATCCGGATACCACCGCCTGCGCACAATTGTGCTGACGCGGTACCGCCGTGAAAACTTCCAATGCTCGATTCATACGTTTGCCCTCGCTTTTGGATATGCTTTTCGATTAATGTAGCGCAATTATCGAAAAATCCCAACCACTAGAAAGAAGATTCTCGACTCTCTAGCCCCAGACACCGGGAATCTTGGCATGGCAAGCGGGGCATGTGCCATGGTCGAGATGGTTCTGCAGGATTCGGAAGGCGTCGCGACGCAAGAGAAGTTCGCCGCAATCGGGGCAGAAGGTGTCTTCGCGCTGTGCGCCGTTGTGGAGATTGCCTGTAAAAACGAAATGGAGGCCTGCCGCGCGTCCGATACGCCACGCGGTCTCCAGGCGTTCAGGCGGAGTGCGTGCCGGAATCGGGGGCATGCGGTAGGTGCTGAAGTACGAGGAGATGTGCCAGGGGATATCGGGAGAGACAGAGGCAATGAACTCCGCAATGGATGACAGTTCCGCGTCGGAATCGTTGTAGTTCGGGACGATGAGCGTCGTCAGTTCCAGCCAGGTTCCACGGCGATGCAGTTCCCGAATGGTCTCCTGCACGGCATGAAGATCGCCGCCGAGTTGACGGTATCCCTGTTCGGTGCCACTTTTGAGATCGAGATTGGCGGCATCCATCACGGGAGCCAGGCATTCGACAGCGCGTTCCGTGGCGCAACCGTTGGAAACGGCGACTGTGGCCAGCCCCGCTTCCTTTGCCAGACGAAAGATTTCCGCTGTCCATTCAAGGCTGACCAGAGGTTCGTTGTAGGTGGAGGCAATGGCGCGTGCATTCTGCTGTTGTGCAATCAAGACGATGTCCTGCGCGGAAATCGGTTTTCCTGTACGCTCGGCGCGCGGATCGCGTCCCGCCTGGGAGATGGTCCAGTTTTGGCAGAACGGACAGTGCAGATTGCAGCCCAGCGTGCCGAAACTCAACACGGATTTGCCGGGATGGAAATGAAACAGCGGCTTCTTCTCCATCGGGTCAAGCGCAAGCGAGGAGACCTCCTCCCAAGGAATTACCACGCGCCCATCCTGGATTCGCCGCACCCAGCACGCTCCCGCCCTCCCCTCGCGAACCAGGCAACGATGCGCACATGCTTGACAGCGGAACGCCTCCCCTTCCTGCTCAAACAGCGGCGTCATTTCCTACATCCCCTGCCCTACTGGCAGACGCAACGGCTGCGACCACGCAAAATGCCCCGCCTCGTCTTGAATCTGAAGACGGAACCAGCCTTGGAATTTCTTGCGGTTCTTCAACTGGAAACGGCATTGCGTGATGGGTTCCTGACCAACGCCTGGCCCCGTCCAGTCGATCATGGCAGCCGTGTAGCCCGCACTTGCATTCGAGACGCCCACTACATTCACGCAAGGCGTGAACTCCGCCTCAAACCAGCCATCCTTCCAGGAGAGACGCTGGAACAGCGGTCCCTGCGTCGGATAGTAAGTTCCATTCCGCAGTGCCTGGACAATGGCGGCAGGGGTATTATCCTCCGCGACAATCTGCGTCCAGCCATGGAACAGATGGGAGGGACCGTGCGTGTCGTCCACCGCGAGTGCGGGGTAGACCATTCCGCGGTCTGCCAGTTCGTCCCAAGTCTGGTGGCTGAAAGAGCGTCCAATGAACCGACAACTCGAATTGAAGATTTCAATTCCGCTGATGTTTCGCAGACCAGCGACATCATACGAGGAGAAACCGCTCCAGTGCGGATGGGCACAGTACACGATTCCGCCCAATGACACAACCTGGTCGATCAAGTCCTGCGCCTTGACATCCCCTTCCGGATACACATAATCCTCCGGCACATTCAGCGCCAGCAGATGCCACATGGTATCGTTCGGACCATCCGGATGCAGTTCAATCCCCGACAGCAACGTCATTCCGCGACTTTCCAAACGCGATACCGCGTTTGTCTTGCGATGGTCCGAAAATGCAAACACATCAAAGCCTTCCTTTGCATAAAGGTCCACAATCTCCTGTGGCGTGTACGTGCCATCGGAAGTGGTGGAATGATTGTGAAGCGCGGCACGGTACTGGTTCCGTATTTGTCCATAGAAGTCAATTTTCATGGAAACCTCGATATTCAGAGAGAATTGCAAACCTCTCATCCCAACCGCCTTCACGGCGCGACTCTATGGCTTCATCGCTCCAACTCGGTGTGTTCCCCACACCGAGCCTTCGCTCTTTGCCCTCGCTTGCGGTGTTTTGGCGTTCGGGCGGCAGTTTTGCAATTCCCTCTTCCGTTTGAAACAGAAAAAAGTATCCTTAAACTATAATGGAAAAATCGCAATTGTAAAGCTCCTGAGTTTCTTTTTCCCACTCCCCTCCCCCATTCCCTACCCTTTTCCGTCCTCTATCCCTGTTGTTCCCCCGCTCGGATGGAAAGTTGCAGGTCAAAAGTAGCGAGGTAGAAACTCCCCAAAAACGCAAAACCTCACGAATTGAGATTGGGGGCCATTCTTTGTTTGCAGAGGAATCCTTCCGGCATAAAACAAAGGACCCCCACTCCAGAAAACCCGAGCCGCACTTCTCGCAAAACCTGCCCACCGGGCACCTAGGGATTTTTCTCAAAAATAGAACTTTCATATCTCAAAAACTTAGCGTATTTGGTGATTGTTGCCCAAAACTCAGGAAAATACTTGAAAAATGGCTTGACAAATGCGATATTTTCCCCCACCCAGGGTGGGGGGCCTCCTTCCCGCGCGCGCATGCGAGAGCACGAACGTGATGCCGACGCTGTGTCCTACAAACCTTGTCCTCCTTCCCGCGCGCGCATGCGGGAGCACGAGCGTCCGAGCCGTGGCGATCGAGCCGCGCAAGCCTCCTTTCCCGCGCGCATGCGAGAGCACGAGCGTCCGAGCCGTGGCGATCGAGCCGCGCTAGCCTCCTTTCCCGCGCGCATGCGAGTGCACGATGCCGAGGTCATCAATCACAAGGTCATACTGGCGCGCCCTCCTTCTCTCGCGCGCATACGCGAGCACACGCCCCTCAGGTCGGGCGACAGGTCGCGGCCTCCTTCTCTCGCGCACATGCGCGAGCAGGAGACCACCTGGACTGGTGGGGGAGTATGCTCCTTTCCGCGCGCGAATGCGCGGGCATCGTGCAAAACTCCCGGATGCGAGTACTCAGGTCATGCGCTTTTCCGCGCGCGAATGCGCGGGCATCGTGCAAAACTCCCGGATGCGGGTACTCAGGTCATGCGCTTTTCCGTGCGCGCATGCGCGGGCATTGTGCAAAACTCCCGGATGCGGGTACTCAGGCCGTGCGCTTTTCCGTGCGCGCATGCCGCGTATAGTACTGCCCCCTAAAAATGTGGTAGCCAGTGCGGGCGGTGCTTCCTCGTGCGCATATGTTCGCGAGTAGCACTGGCTTTGTGCCAGAATTCTAAACAAAGGACGGGGGGCTGCCGCTCCCCCGCGCCGCCGCTCC
>JAFRLI010000117.1 GCA_017431255.1 Victivallales bacterium | reverse complement strand
TATTCTTTAGAAAAAAGCGGGAATCACTTGACAAAGGGAGGAAAGGTCGTTATGTTAGTTGTTGTTTGTTGTTGATAGACCAATCATTCATCAATGATGTAATTTGTATTCATCCAACACCAAAGGAGACAAGACGATGAGTTTGGCGGGAAAGACGGCGTTCATTACGGGTGCAGGCAGTGGAATTGGCCGTGCGACGGCGATTGCATTGCTGGAGGCTGGAGCGAATGTCTACACATTAACGCTCAAGCAGGATGAAATCGAAAGCTTGGTTGCGGAAGTGAAGAGCGATCGGCTGGCGTACACGGTTGGCAGCGTCGGGGACGAGGCGACTGTAAAAGCGGCGTTTGCGGACTGCCTGGCGAAGTTCGGGACGGTGGATTTCATGATAAACAATGCCGGTCTGGGCATTGCGACGCCCGATTTGTCGGAAGCGGATGTCAAGGTATTTGACCTGATGTTCGAGGTGAATGTGCGCGGTGTTTTCCTGTGCACGCGGGAAGCGTTGAAGATTATGAAGCCGAAGCAGTCCGGGCACGTCATCACCTTGATTTCGATGGCCGGCCAGCGCACGAATCCCGGGGCACCGCTGTACTGCTCGTCCAAGTTTGCCGCACGCGGTTTCAATGGCGGTCTTGCGGACCAGTGCATCAAGAACCACATCAAGGTGACGGACATCAATCCGGGCCCTGTCGATTCCAATTATTGGGGTGACCGCAAGGTGCAGCGCGAGAAGTTCCTGAAACCCCAGGACGTCGCAGGCGTCATCAAGTTCGTCTTTGATCAGCCGGAATATATGATGATTCGCGAAATCAACTTTGACAACATCAATTTCCTCATCAAATAAAAAAGCAAAAAAAAGGAGCAATCGATGCCTATTTTCTTTACGGAAGAAGAACGCCTTGCAGTGCGTCGTTTCAACACGCATCCTGTCCTCTCGAATCTCTACTGGGGGCTGGTCAACCGCGCCCGCGCCGGTGCGGAGACGCCGGGATTCCAGACGCCAGACACGAATACCCAGTTCTACCACAACTTCCTCGAATACGCCACTGCCGCCGTCGTCGGGTGCAGCCTGGTGAGCGACGAACTCCTCAAGGCGCGCACACGCCATTTCATTCTGGAAACCGCAGAACTGCCCGTTGACGAATGGGTCGGCCCCTCCTTCCGAAACCATTCGACCCCCGTTCCTACGGGGCATTTGGAAACCTCGCACCTCGCCATCGGTGTCGCGCTGGCTCTGGATATCGTGCCCAACATCTTCACGGCGGACGAGCAGAAGGTGCTGGAAACCGCATTGCGGGAAAAGGCGATTCCGCTCTGTCTTGAATGGCTGAGCCACAGCAAAAACATCGCGAACTGGGCAAGCATTCTGCTGGCGGGGCTTGCCGTGTCCGCAGCCGTTTTGAAAGACGAGGCAAATCTGGCGGTGGCGCGTCGCTGGTACGATTTGCTCATTCAGGGCGTGCAGCCCGATGGTTCCTACGGGGAAACCGTCCAGTACAGCGGCTACTGCTACCATTTCCTGATGTTGACGCATGAGGCACTGTTGCGTTCTGGTCAGACGGGTCTGGAAATGCCCTACGCGAAGAGCGTCCACTGGTACGAGCAGATGCTGCTGTACATCAAGCCGCTTGCCGGCTGGGGCGAACTGCCGCGTCCGCGCATGGCGAACTTCGGCGATGCCGGTGCCATCTGCGGACCCGATCCCGACCTTCTGATGCATATTGCCGCCCGCGCCAAGGATACGATGCCCGAGGAGGCCGCGCTGGCACGTCGGCTCTTCGACGACCTCTACGCGAAGATTCCCGCGCAAGGGCCCTTCGACCGCGCGTCCTTCGGTTTCCTGAACCGCTATGGTCTGTTCTCGCTCAGCCTCTTCCCGGCTTCTGCGGAACCGGCACCGGCCCTCGAGCACAAGCCGCTTTCTGCGTTCTCCAACGGCGATGCCATCGCGCACACCGGCAATACCTCGCTGGCGTTCCGCTTCTCCTCGTCGGGAATGTATGCGGCGGGACACCTGCACGGGGACGTCAACAGCATCATTCTGGCGCACCGCAAGGAACGCCTGCTTGTGGACCCAGGCCACTGCTGCTACCGCAATCTTGCTCACGCGTTCAACATTTCCTCCGCTTCTCACAACACCTGTACCTTCTTGTGCAGTGGCAGCGATTGGGCCAAGACCGGTCTCAACGAGTTGCGAAACGCCAATCCCACGGAAGAGCGTGCGCAACCGTTCCATCTCCTGCGTCCCAACAATCGCGGCGATGGTATCCCCGCAGACCCCGTTCCCCGCGGTGGAAAGTTCCTCCTGGCAACGCGCAAAGGACGCATTTCCGTGATTGGCAATGACGCCGCAGCACTCTATGGCGACCCCATCAGCAAGTTCGAGCGCTTTGCCATCCTCGCTGGAGAACACACCGTCTTCATCATTGACCGCATCGACACCAGCGCCCCCGTCAAGACCATCTGGCACTGGCTGTTCAACAACCGCGATGGGCAGTTGGAGTGGAAGTTCGTCAAGCCGGAATATCGTTTGGTGGTTCGTCGCGGCGAAGCCGGGATGAAGTTGTTCCACCTTGGCGACGGTTCCAAGCCGCGTTCTCTCTGCCCGAGTTACTCCTACGTCCATGACGCCTATCACCCGCTGCCTGACCAGCCGGGGGAAGGCCATCCTGGTTCAGGACTCCTCTTCGACTGGATTGAAACCGAGGCCCGTACGGGACTGCGCACCAAGGTCCACGTCTTTGCGGTCGACGCCTACGGTCCGGTTTCCGCCTGGCACATTCGCACGGAACCCCATATCGGCCTCAAGGCGTTTGACGAAGACTGGGAACTCCAGCAGAACGAGGACTCCTTTGTCATCACCGAACTCAACTCCAAGGAAACCGCTACCCTCCGCTTGGATGGCGGCAATTGGACCCTGATCTAGTTCTCATTGCTCGCGACCCCTCCTAAGAGTAGTGCCCCTAAGAGTAGTGCTCCCCCCTAAGAGTAGTGCCCCTAAGAGTAGTGCCCCTAAGAGTAGTGCCCCTAAGAGTA
The DNA here is from genome assembly GCA_017431255.1 of Victivallales bacterium. Classification (GTDB taxonomy): domain Bacteria; phylum Verrucomicrobiota; class Lentisphaeria; order Oligosphaerales; family Oligosphaeraceae; genus RGIG2581. The sequence goes on along the minus strand of JAFRLI010000117.1, from coordinate 27,663 downwards.
GTGCCCCTAAGAGTAGTGCTAGTAGTGCCCCCCTAAACCTAAAAATGTTACCAGAAGTTTTCAAGCGTGATGATATCCGCGGGATTTTTCCCGAGCAATTGGATGGTGGAATCGCCTCGGCGGTCGGTCGTGCGGTCGTGGAGTTGTTGCAGGCTCGCGGGGTAGCGTCACCGTTGCTTTCGCTGGGGCGTGACTGCCGTTTGGGTTCGGGGGCCGTTTGCGCGGGGTTTGCGTCTGGCGTTGTTGCCGCAGGCGGGCGTGTGCGCAATCTAGGGCTGGTATCGACCGAGCATATCTACTTTTCGTGTTCGCTGGCAAGCCCTTGGAAGGTGGATGCTGGTGCGATGGTCACCGCCTCGCACAATCCGAAGGAGTACACGGGGCTGAAGTTGCTGCACAGCGGCTGCCTTCCGTTTTCGCCGGAAGACCTCGCCGAACTTCAACGGCGTACGAACGAAAATCTGGCAAAGGCGGTACCACCTGCGGAGATCGAGCTTCCAGAACCCGAGGCAGAAACCCCGCAGTTCCTGCAAGCGTATCTCCAACGGATGCTGGCGTTGTCGGGTTTGGACAAATTGCCTGAGCAGCCGCAGGGAGAGCCTTTTCATGCGGTCGTTCTGGGCGGTCACGGGATGGGCGGAATGGCGTTTGCGCCCATTGCGGAGTTTTTGTCCCGTAGAGGATTCCAGTTCACGACGCTCGAAACGGATCCCGATGGAAACTTCCCCGACGGTGTTCCCAACCCGCTCCTTCCCGATTTTATGGAACGTTTGGGGAAACACGTTCGCGAGCAACACGCGCAACTGGGCATCGGCTTCGATGGCGATGCCGACCGCGCAGGTTTCACGGATGCCGCAGGCGTGCCCGTTTCGCCGTCGTTGATTCTGGCGTTGATTGCGCAGGACAAGGCAGCGAGTGCTATGGGAACGCCTGTCGTGATGCGGAATCTGTGCTGCTCGCAGTTGTTGCGGCATCTCTTCCCCGAAGGGGGACGCGTGCAACTGGTGGACACGCCTGTCGGCCATGGGCGCATCAAGCAGATGATGCGCAGTGAAAAGTACCGTGCCAACGTCCTTTTTGCCGGCGAGCATTCCGGACACTACTTCTATCCTGAGTTCGACTACGTGGACAGCGGTGTCCTCACCTCGCTCCGCGTCCTTGCCATCGCACGGCAGGAGTTTTTGGAGGGGCGTTCGTTGACGCGACGTCTCGAACAGTGGCGAAACAACTACTGCTGGAGCGGCGAGCGGAACTTCACGCTTGCCAGCGCGGAGCAGATTCAACCGGTGCTGGAGACCATCTGCTCGCAGAATGCCGCGGAGTTCACGCGATTCGGCGTGGTGGCAGGCGAGGACAAACTCACCTGCGTGAAATCCCTGCAAGCGGACTTCCCGTTTGCAGAGCAACTTTGTCCGGATTTGAAGATGGTTCGGGACGACGGGGAGTCGGGCGTGTGGTTTGTGGTGCGTCCGTCTGGTAATGAGCCGCGTCTGCGTCTCAACGTGGAGGCATGGGGAGACAACTGCCAGAAAGAGTGCGCGAGTGAAACGGGGCGCCTGGTAGAGGCGTTGCATTCTTTGGGAGCCGTTCCCGGATGATTCCCCTCTGCGATGCGCACGCCCATCTTGCGGACGCGAGAGTCTTTCCGCAACACCAGGCTCTTCTGGAGGAGTGCCGCCGTCACGGAATGGAGCGTGTTCTTGTCAATGCGGCGCAGGTCTCCGAATGGGGCAATGTCATGGCTTTGATGCAGCGGGAAGGCGTCCTGGGTGCTTTGGGCGTACATCCGTTCTGGCCCGAACAGTGGGACGACACTGCGGAACGTGAACTGCTCGCGCATTTGCAGGACCCTGCACTGCGAGGACGCATTGTCGCCATCGGTGAGATTGGCCTGGATTTCTGGAATGGACGCGACAATGCACGACGGCAAATCGAGGCCCTGGCGCGGCAGTTGCAAATCGCGCGGGAGTTTCATCTCCCAGTCTGTCTCCACAACCGCAAGTCCTGGGAGGACTTTTTCGGAATCGTTCGTGACTTCGGCTGGAACGAACTGCGCGGCTACTGCCACAATTTCATCGCTGGCACGGATATCGCACGGCGCGCCCTCGATTTGGGCTTGCATCTGTCTTTCAACAAGCCTCTTTTGAACCCAGATGCGCGGAAGGTACGCGCTTCCGCTGCATACGCGCCTCTCGACCGCCTTCTCACGGAAACCGATTCCCCCGACATCCTCCCGTCGCCTATCCATGTCTCCGACATCCTGGCTGCCCTCGCGCAAATCCGAAACCTCCCCGTGGACGCCTTCGCCTCCCAAATCGTGCTCAACTTTCAGTCCCTTTTTGAGGCTCCTTTGATTTCTCGGGAAGAAGTGTTACATTAAATGGGATAGAACCAACTAGGGGGACCGAAAGGACAAAAGGACAAGGCTTCTAGCCTTTCTAGCACAACGAGAAACAACATGGGTTACCAAGAAGTTTCATTTCCTTCCAATACGCTCTTTCTAGTGACGGGGGGAGCGGGTTTCATTGGTAGCAATCTCTGCGAAGCCATCCTGAAAAAAGGGTGCCGCGTTCGTTGTCTGGATGATTTGTCGACGGGTTTTCAGGCGAATGTGGATTTGTTTCAGGACAATCCCCGTTATGAGTTCATCCGGGGGGACATCAAAGACCTGGCGACCTGCCAAAAGGCCTGCAAGGGAGTAGATTTTGTATTGAACCAGGCGGCGTGGGGGAGTGTCCCGCGTTCCTTGGAAATGCCGTTGTTCTACTGCCAGAACAATATCGTTGGCACGCTGAATATGATGGAGGCCGCGCGTCAGGCAGGTGTGAAGAAGTTTGTATATGCTTCCAGTTCCTCCGTTTACGGAGATGAACCGACCCTCCCCAAGACCGAAGGTCGCGAAGGGAACCTCCTTTCTCCCTATGCTCTCACAAAGCACTGCAACGAGGAATGGGCCAAGCAGTACACCCGATACTACAATCTCCCTTGCATTGGGCTGCGCTATTTCAATGTGTTTGGGCGACGTCAGAACCCCGATGGTGCCTATGCTGCCGTCATCCCCAAGTTCATCCGTCTCCTCCTGCAGGGACAAGCCCCCACCATCCATGGCGACGGGCAGCAAAGCCGCGATTTCACCTACATCGAAAATGTCATCGAGGCGAACCTCAAGGCCTGTCTTGCTCCCGCTGAAGCCGACGGGCAGGCGTTCAATATCGCGTATGGCGGCCGCGAAATCCTCATCGATATCTATCACGCCATCACAAAAGCACTTGGAATTGACATCCCACCCGTCTTCGGACCCCCTCGCAAAGGCGATATCCGCCATAGCAATGCCGACATTTCCAAGGCAAGCCAACTCCTCGGCTACTCTCCCGACTACGATTTCGCGCGCGGTCTTCAGGAAGCCATCGAGTGGTACCGAAACCATCTCTGACCCCGCCGCCTCAATTCCCTCGCTAATCGAGTTTGCTGCGTAGTTTTGCACACGCCCCGCGCCGTCACCTTTGGAATCACGCGGAAAGGGAACCTTTTGGCACCATTCCAACTATTTCTGGAGAGTGTGCTTGACTTTTGGAGAAAACGGGTCACATTACATAGTGGGAGTTTTTTTAGGAAATCAAGCGATATGAGCGAGCAAATCATCATTTTAGGCAGCGGTCCGGCGGGTCTGACGGCGGCAATGTACGCGTCGCGGGCAGGGTTGTCTCCCATTGTGCTTTCGGGCAATCTCCCCGGTGGATTGCTAACGCAGACCAGCATCGTGGAAAACTTCCCTGGCTTCCCCGATTTTGTCGAAGGCTTCGACTTGATGGAACGTATGAAGGCGCAGGCGAAGAAACTCGGTGCGAAGGTCGTGTTCAAGAACGCGACCGCCGTGGAACTTTCGCAAAACGGGCCGCATATCGTGAAGTTTGCCAGCGGGGAACCGCTTTCCGCACGTGCGCTCATCCTTGCGACGGGGTCGCGCCCTCGCGAACTCGGGGTCCCCGGGGAGACGGAACTGCGCAACCGCGGGGTTTCGTACTGTGCGACGTGCGACGGTCCGCTCTACCGAGGAAAGGACGTTGTCGTTGTCGGCGGTGGAGATACGGCATTGGAAGAGGCACTTTACCTGGCGAACCTCGCAAAAAGCGTGACCCTGGTACATCGTCGCGACGCCTTCCGCGCCTCGCAGGCCATGGTGGACCGCGTCCTCGCCAGCACCATCCATGTTGCCTGGAACAGCACCATTCATGAAATCCGTGACATCGCAACGGGCCGCGTCACCTCCGTCACCTTGCGCAATACCCAGGACGGCACCTTGACCGAACTCTCCTGCGACGCGGTCTTCCTCGCCGTTGGACACCTTCCCGACACCGCCCTCTTCCAAGGTCAACTCGACCTCGAACAAGACGGCTCCATCCATCTTACGAATCCCCCTTCCACCGCCACCAGCGTCCCTGGTGTCTTCGCCGCGGGCGACTGCGCGGACCCCGTCTATCGCCAGGCCATCAACGCCGCCGCCGCCGGCTGCCGCGCTGCCATGGACGCTTCCCGCTGGCTCCAATCCCTTTCATAAACTCTTCTTTTCACCCCCAAACAGAGGACCCACAATGGCAACGAAAATCGAACATCTCACGCAAGATACCTTCGCGGAATTCCTCAAAAAGGGCACTGTCCTCGTCGATTTCTGGGCGACTTGGTGCGGTCCCTGCCGCATGCAGGGGCAGATTCTGGCAGAACTTGCCGAGGAAGACAGCTTCCAGGGCAATATCGGCAAACTGGATGTGGATGAAGCGCGCGATATTGCCGTCAAGTACAATATCATGTCCATTCCCACAATCATTATCTTCAAAAACGGGGAACCTGACAAGGTGCTCGTAGGTCTTCAGGACTCGGAAGTCATCAAGGAAGCGTTGAAGTAGTTTTTCTTCTCCATAACACCCTCAAAGAGGAACTAAAATGTCAAAAGACACAGTGAAAATCGGTATCATCGGCATGGGTAATATGGGCACCGGGCATGCGGGGCACATCCTTGAGGGGAAGGTTCCCCGCATGGAACTCGTGGCCGTCTGCGATATCAATCCGGAACGCCTCAAGCCCTATCCCAAACTCAAGCATTTCGAGAGTTCTGAAAAACTCATCCGCAGTGGTCTAGTGGATGCCGTCCTCATCGCGACCCCGCACTATGCGCATACCACCATCGGGATCGACGCTCTGTCCCACAACCTTCACACCATCGTCGAAAAACCCATTTCCGTCACCAAATATGATGCGCAGAAACTTCTGGATGCTTACAAAAAGGCGAAGAAGAAGAACCCGAAACTGCAATTCTGCGCGATGTTCAACCAACGCACGGACCCGTACTACATCAAGATTCACGAACTGATTCAGAACGGCGTCCTGGGCCGCATCCAGCGCTCCAACTGGATTATCACGAATTGGTTCCGTCCCGAATGTTACTATCGTTCGGGCGGCTGGCGTGCCACCTGGGCCGGCGAAGGCGGCGGCGTCCTCGTCAACCAGTGCCCGCATAACATTGACCTTTACCAGTGGCTCTGCGGAATGCCCAGTGCCGTCTATGCCATCGGTGGTCTTGGCAAGTACCATGATATCGAAACCGAAGATGAATGCTGCGCTCTCTTCGAGTACCCCGACGGTGCGACCGGCTCCTTCATTACCACCACTGGCGAGGCTCCTGGAACCAACCGCCTCGAAATCGTCGGCGACAAAGGCAAACTCGTCTTCGAAAGTTTCAAGGGCGTGAACAGCCTCCAATTCTACCTCAACACTGTCCCCACCTCGGAATACTCCAAGACAACCAAGAAAAACTTCGGTACCGCCGAATGCTGGGAAGTGAAAATCCCGCTTCCCGACAACCGTGGCGAACAGCACATCGGCATCAAGAAGAACTTCGTCGCCGCCATCCTGGATGGAGCGGAACTTATCGCCCCCGCCGAAGAGGGCATCAAGGCCGTCGAACTCGCCAATGCGATGCAGTACTCACTCATCACGCACCAGCGTGTCGAACTCCCCATGAAGGCTTTCGAATACCAGAAGTTCCTGGGGAAACTCATCAAGGACTCCAAGTTCGTCAAAAAGGTTGACAAGAACGTAGGTCCCACCGACCTCGCCGGCTCCGTGAAATAAAAGAACTAGACGCTCTAGATGTTCTAGAGGCTCTAGTACTCTTCTGCCGCTTCAAGGTTTTGCAGGGCCGCGCTCCGCCGCGGCCCATAAGCACCCTCCGGGCGCCGGTCTCCTCTTGGGCCCTGCAAAACCGACATCCAGCACGCTTTGCTAGCGCATCTAGCACATCTAGCGCATCTAGCGCATCTAGCGCATCTAGAACTAGATTTTCCTGAGAAACTGTGATGAAGCGAAAGGCAAAGATTGGAATCACCTCGATGCTGGAGGATTGCTACAGCGTGAAGTCAGACTACGTCCGTAGCGTCGAGGAGTCTGGAGGAGTGCCGGTCGTGTTGCCGGCACTGTCGAACATCGAAGACATTCCGCAGCAGTGCGAAGGTCTGTCGGGGATTCTGCTGATTGGCGGTCCTGATTTGGACGCAAAGACCTACGGCCAGGAGAACGTCCCTGAAATGAAGTTGCTTCCCGAAGTGGTGGGACAGTACTATCTTTCGCTGGCACGATACGTCTGTGAGCAAACGAACTTTGCGCTGCTGGGCATCTGCCTGGGAGCGCAGGCCATCAATGTCTCGCTCGGCGGTACGCTCATTCGACACCTTCCCGCGGAACGCCCCGAAGCCATGGAGCACCGTAGGCTCTGGCCTCCTGCGGAAAACATGCACCTCGCCCAATTTGCTTCCGACAGCCTTCTCCCCACCATCTTCGGTTGTGACTCCCTTCTCGTCAATTCCTCCCACCACCAGGCCATCAATATCATCGCTCCCGGCTGGAAAGCCGTCGCACATGCTTCGGACGGCATCGTCGAAGCCATCGCGCCACAATTTTCCAATGGACGCTTCCTCCTCGGCATTCAGTGGCACCCCGAACGTCTCTTCAAACAAGAACCCCATTGCCGCATCTTCCAGGCGTTCGTAGACGCCGCAGAACGCGTTCAGGCTTGATTATGCGCTCCATTCCACAATTCCTGCTTTTCGTCGTTCTAGGTCTGTTTCTGACCGTTTCTGGGGCTTTCTGCGCGGAGGCGGTTCCCAAGCATTGGCCGCTTCTCATCAAGGACGCGCCATTTGCAAAGATTGAACTGGCTCTGACACCATCGGAGCACAAGCAGGGACTGATGAAACGCAAGACGTTGGCGGAAGACGGCGGCATGTTGTTTGTGTTCCCGGAGGCGTCCGTGCTAAAGTTCTGGATGATGGACACGTGGATTCCGCTGGATGTCGTCTATCTGGACGAACGCGGCGTCGTGGTGGCCATTCACACGATGCCTCCCGAACCCCGCAAAGCCAACGAAGACGACGAATCCTACTGTCGCCGCCTCAAGACATACTCCTCGGTCAAACCAGCCATTGCGGCTCTTGAACTGAATGCCGGAACTGCCGAATCCCTGGGACTTCAGGTCGGGGACACCATCGATCTCCGCCTCGCAGACCTCGCACAGAAAAAATAGTCCACAGAATACACAGAATTGTAAAACTCCTTTTTGAGTCCACTGAATACACAGAAGGCAATCCGCCGCTTCGCGGCGGCTTGCACTTTGTATTCTGTTTTATATCAAGTGTTTAGCCGCGCGTTGGCGCGGATAAACAGTTCTGTGTATTCTGTGTGTTCTGTGGACTCCCATAGGGGTTTGCAATTACCTCTGTGTATTCTGTGGACTCTAAAAGGGTTTCTGTGGATACAACGGCTTACTCCACGTTTAAGATCTGTTCCTTGACCTTGGAGAGTTCGATTTTCAGCGCGAGAGCCTCGCCGCTGATGCTCAAATCCGCCGTCTTGGCCGCAAGCGTGTTTGCCTCCCGTGACATCTCCTGGCACAGAAAATCCAGATTGCGTCCGGCGTCGTTCTCCATCTCCAAAATACCGCGATACTGCACCAGATGGCTGCGAAGGCGCACTGTCTCTTCGGTAATGTCCGCTTTATCCACGTAGAATGCCAATTCCTTGGCGAGGCGTTCGTCGTCCAAAGGAAGTTCGACGCCGAGTTGCGCAATGCGCTCCTGCAATTTGGCGAGGGTCACTTTCTGCGCCTCTTCTTCTTGCGCTGCAATGGCTTCGACCATGCGGCTCATCGTCTCGCCGCGCGCCGCCAAATCATCGTGCAACGCCTTGCCTTCGCGCACGCGCATCGCGTCCAGTTCGGACAACGCGACCTCCAGCGCCTGGAACAGCAACGGCTTCACCGCTTCCACAGGGGACTTCGTCACCTCCAGCACGCCCGGCACGGAAAGCACATCCGCCAGGGTCGGTGCCGCCAGACCCGTCTCCGCCGCCAGTGCCTGCAATCGCGTCGCCGCCACACGCGCGGCATCCTCGTTCACAGGATACCCCGCCACTCCAGAATCTATCTGGTAATTCACGGAGAGATTCAGAGTCCCGCGAGACGCACGCTTCTGAACCACCGCACGAATCTCTGGCTCGACAAGACCCAACTCCCGTGGCACGGCACAATGCAAATCCAACTGCTTCTTGCTGTTGACCGCAGAAATCTCTACAGTCACGGAAACTCCGTTCCCTTGCGCAGTTCCGCGCCCAAATCCCGTCATGCTTTTCATAAGTGGTGAGTGGCTAGTGGCTAGTGGTGAGTGGCTAGTGGTCAGTGGTCAGTGGTCAGTGGTCAGTGGTCAGTGGTCAGTGGTCAGTGGTCAGTGGTCAGTGGTCAAAACAGCGTATCCTGGGTGAGGAAGCCAGGGTGCTTGGCGGCGTATCGCTGTTGCGCCTTCGGGGTGGCGATGCGACCATTGGGGGTGCGCAGGATGAACCCCTCCTGGATGAGGTAGGGTTCGTAGACATCTTCAATGGTGCTTTCTTCCTCCCCGACCGCCACCGCCAGGCTCTTGAGCCCAACGGCGTGCCCTCGGTACTTGATGATGATGGCCTCGAGGATTTTGTTGTCCATTTCGTCGAGGCCATCGTCGTCGATGTCCAGCATGGAAAGTGCCTGGCTGGCGATGTCCTTTGTGATGCAAGGCGAGTTTTTGACTTGGTTGAAGTCCCGCACCCAGCGCAGGAGATTGTTGGCGATGCGGGGCGTTCCGCGCGAGCGCGAGGCAATCTCGGTGAGGCCGTCCGCGTCTGCGGCTACCTCCAGGACACCAGCGCTGCGCGTTAGAATCTTGACAAGATTCTCCACGTCGTAGTAGTTCAAATGGCAGGTATTTGTGAAGCGGGAACGCAGAGGAGCGGAGAGTTTTCCCTGGCGGGTGGTTGCACCGATGAGGGTGAACTTCGGGAGCGTGAGGCGCACGGAACGGGCGCCGGCCCCCTGCTCGAGCATAATGTCGATAACGTAGTCCTCCATGGCGCTGTAGAGGTATTCCTCGATTTGCATGGGGAGGCGGTGGATTTCGTCAATGAAGAGGATATCGCCTTCGCCGAGACTCGTGAGGATTCCGGCGAGGTCGCCGGGTTTTTCAATGACGGGGCCCGAGGTGGATTTGATATTGACGCCGAGCGCGTTTGCGATGATGGTTGCCAGCGTGGTCTTGCCGAGACCGGGCGGCCCGCAGAGCAGCGTGTGGGACATCGGTTCCTGCCGCGCCGTCGCCGCCGCCACGGATATTTTCAGACGTTCCTTGACGCGGTCCTGCCCTGGAAAGTCCTCGAAGACCTGCGGGCGCAAGCACGCTTCCGCGCGTTCGTCCTTCTGGTTCAATTCGGAGGTAATGAAACGTTCGCTGGACATGGGAACCTCCCTAGCCGTTCAGACGCGACAGCGCCTGCCGTATCAGTTGCGGGGCACTCAATTCCACATCGCCCGCTTCTTCCACCAACTTCTGCACCACCTTGCTCGCGGCATCTCGCTTGAATCCAAGCGTCTCCAACGCCGCAATGGCGTCATCCACCTCCTGCGAACGCGCAGGGACCGGCGCACCGGCGGAAACCGCATTTCCCGTTCCGCTGACAGGCAGGCTCCCCAACTTGTCCTTCAGTTCCAGAACCATCCGCTCCGCCATCTTCTTCCCAATGCCGTTGATCTTGCACAACTTCTTCACATCCTGCGTCGCTACCGCCGACACAAAATCGTCCACTGACATAAAACTCAGTACGTTCAAACTCAATTTGGGACCGATGCCCGAAATCGAGCTGGTCAGCAGCAAGAAGAGCCGGCGTTCTTCCTTCGTGGCAAAGCCGTACAATTGAATATCGTCTTCCTTGACCGCCATGTACGTGTAAAGAGTCGCGGTTTGCCCCAGCGGCGGCAGTTTGTCAAACGTCGATAGTGGGATAAAGACCTGGAAGCCGACGCCGTGCACGTCCACCAGTACCTCCGTCATTTCTGCTTCCAGCAAAGTTCCCGTCAATCTTGAAATCATGTCTCGCTCCTCCTCATTCGGTTAGTCCAGCATTTCCGACAGGTGTTTCACCGCCGACAGCAATTCTGTGTTGACGCGCTTCGTGTCAACCGTCTGGTTCGCGCGAATCGGGACGCTCGCCCCCACGCACGCCACCAACTTCCCGTGGGAATTGAACACGCCTGACGAGACCCGGTACAGCATATCCTGGTCAAACGGAACGACCGCCAAGTTCTTTTTGCGGACGTCCTCCAGGTAGGCGTTCAACTTTGCGCGGCTCTTCCACAAATGAGAGCCGAACTCCGCAAATGGCCAGCGCTCATTTGCCGCCAGCAGCGGAACCTCGTCCGTTACAAACGCCAGGAAAATCAAGCCGGCACCACTTGCATACAAGTGCATTGGGTGCGAATCCAAGTGCTGAATCACTCCAGGACGGTCGAACGCAATACGGTGTGTCTGCAACATTCCCTGGTTGCTAGGCACTGCATAAATGATGGTCGTCTTCGGCAATTTCTGGTACAGCGACATCATCGCCTTCTCCGCCTCCACAACAAACTTGTTCGACGAATGACGGCGCAGCAACTGCAACAACTCCTCCCCCAAAACCAGACGGTTCCCGCGCTTCTCCATAAAACCGCACGATACAATCGTCCGAACCAAGTTGTAGCACGTCGGCTGCTTCAATCCCATCGCTTCCGCAACCTCGTTCACCTTCAGCCCATTCTCCGAATTGCTTACCAACTTCAGAATCTCCAGCCCCTTCACCAAAGACCCTATCAAATCACTATGTGCCACAATGGTTCTCCTTCTTTACATGGATGTAGTTTGTATCATTGATACAATATAACCCGCCGCTACATAATTGCAATCCCTCCCTATGCAAAAATGTTGAAAAGGAATCCCTCACGGAGGAATATTGCGAATCCATTGGGTACTCCTTCCCTCTTGGGGAACATCGCGTCCCTGCTTTCACAGACAAAAAAACTCCCTTTTCCAACAAAATACAACAAGGCCATTTGCAAATTCGGGGGGGATTACGTTATAGCGATTTCCGTATTTTTTGTCTCATTCTGAACGGTCAAGAGAACAGGGAGAACCCCAAATGAAAAAGAGATTCACGCTTATTGAATTGCTGGTCGTGATTGCGATCATCGCCATTCTAGCGGCAATGCTGTTGCCGGCGTTGGCGAAGGCGCGCGAGAAGGCACGTGAAATCAGTTGCATCAACAACCTGAAGACTATCGGCTTGCAGACTGCAATGTACATCGAAGATTACAACGGTGTGATTCCCTGCTGCACAGGCAATCTGGACAACAATGGTCAAGGCAAGTTCTTCGACGTTTTGTACCTCGCGGCGTACAATGTGACCTCCACGTCCTGGAATTGTCAATTTATGAAAGGGTCGAAAGTCGTTGAAAACGGTGTGAACAAGTATAGGCCCTTTGTCCCGTACGGCTGCCCGAATCGCCCCAATTACTTTGATCCCAAAACGGACTACGTCCATTATGCCGTCAACTACAATGGCTATGCAGGCAGGCCAGATGGCAAGACCGTCGCCATTGGCAAACCCCGCAAGTTCTTTATGATTGGTCAGATCTCCCAGTGCACGTCTCGCCGTCACGGAACGCGACGCGTGTAATCGAAGTTCTCCAGGTCCCAATGTCGGTGAATTCTCCGAACTGGTTGTTGGCGATGGTGCGCTCTTCCACCACAGCAACGGTCTCGCGATGAATTGCCAGTTTGCGGATGGACACGCCGAGAACCGTAAGGTATCCTCGATACCCAAGGACCAATGGCTCACGAACACTGGCTATTTCTGGACCCTGCAAGGCGAAGTCTGCCGCTACTAAAACAGCATAACAATCCACCTAGGCAACCGTCTGGGTGGATTGTTTTTTCCCTTTGGCGGCGGGTTCTGCAACGGTCTCATCCGCTACACGGAGTTTGTGAGTGTTCAGCAGATGGTCTTTCGGAGTTCCTCGTCTTATTCTCACCCTTCCTCCTTGCGTTTGCAAATGGAAGGGAAGGTGCTACAGTAAAGCAAGATTTTGAGACTCAAAAACCAAACCACTCAAAAGAAACAAGCCGATGAAAAGATTTGCATGTTGCCTCGCATTGCTGGCGCTGGGAGTCCTGGCGCAGGAATACACGACGATTCCGCTGAAGAAACTGACCTTGAGCAAGTACGCGAAGGTCGAGAACAACGTCCTGACTGTCTCGATTCCAAAGACGCCTGCCATCACGAACGAGACGCGTGGCGCGACTTACGACATCAAGCCGGAACTGCTTGCGGGAAAGTGCATTGAGTTCTCTGCGGAGATGCGCTACAAGGACATCGGGTCGGACAACTCGGATTCCAGCGTCGGTGCCAAATATCTCGCGCGCGTCAAGACCAATGGTGCCTTTGGCTACCAATCCTGCCCGGCGCTCAAGGGCACCCAGACGAAATGGATCACTGTCGCGACCTACTTCTCCTGCGCCAAAAGCATGGAGGAGTTCCGTCTGATGCTGGGCATCCAGCAGGGGTGGGGGACCGTCGAGTTCCGCAATCTGCGCTGGCGCACCGTCAATCAGAGTTACGTGGATTACACGCTGCCCGAAAACTACCGTTGCGAATATTCCCCCGAGATCGCGTCCCGTCCCGTTCTGCGCGGCGTGATGAGCCCTCCCCCGCTGAAGATAACCGAAAAGGACATTCGCGACTTCGCGTCCTGGGGCGGCAACCTCTTCCGCATCCAGCTGGTCGGCTGCGGCTCCACGGATAGGAAGTTCTACAACGAATGGATGGACAAGTGTCTCGACCGCATTGATGCCCTCGTGCCCGTCTTCGCGGAATGCAAGGTCTGGTACATCATCGACGTGCACAGCCCGCCGGGACTCCGCTACAGCCACGCAGCCACTCCAGGCACACCAGCCGAAACCGCAACGCCCGATATCGGCAACGAGCGAGCCTTCCGAATGATGAACATCGATGAGTACTACGAGACGTTCCAGGAGACCTGGCGCAAGATTGCCCGCCGCTTCAAGGGACGCCCTTATCTGTACGGATACGACCTGATGAACGAACCCATCCAGAACGCCCCCATCAAGCACAGCTACCTGCAATTGCAGTACGAGACTGCGCTCATCATCCGCAAAATTGACCCCGAGACGCCGATTTTGGTGGAGAGCAACCAGGGGACTGCCCCCGCGACATTCTCCTATCTGGTTCCCATCCCCGTCAAGAACGTCATCTACCAGGTGCATATGTACCTGCCCCACACCTTCACGCACCAGGGTGTGTCCAATAAGGAAAAATACCGCAATGAGTACCCCGCTTCCGCGATTCCCTATCCCAATCCCGAGAAGAAGTGGGATTTCCACTTCCTGCGCAACTCCCTCCAGCCCGTCGTCAACTTCCAGAAGCAATACGGCGCCCGCATCCTCGTGGGCGAGTTCTCCGCGACGACGTGGGCACCTGGCGCAGACAAGTACCTCGACGACGTCATCACCATCTTCGAGGAGTACGGATGGGACTGGACCTACCACGCGTTCCGCGAATGGGAGGGCTGGAGCGTCGAGCACGAGGGACCGCCGCACAATCCGCCGCTCGCCAAGCAGGACACGCCCCGCAAGAAAGTCCTTCTCAAGTGGTTCGGGCACAGCACAAAATAATCACAGGGTTCCGCGAAAATACCCTGCCACCGATTCTTCTAGAGGAAACGCAACATGAACATTCGATTGGATTTGGACATTCCCCTCAAGTACACGGCGGACCTCTGCGTGGTCGGCGCCGGCCCTGGCGGGATTGCGGCCGCCGTCACCGCAGCACGACGCGGGCACCACGTCCTGCTGGTGGAAAGTTCCGCCCTGCCCGGCGGACTTTCCACCGCCTCCCTCGTCCCCATGTTCATGTCTTTTACGGATGGGGAACACTTCCTCTGCGACGGTTTCGGGCGAGAGATCATCTACGGCCTCAACGCCTCGGGACGCTCCGAAATCGACCACGAAAAACTCAAACTCCTCTATGAAAAGCTGCTTGCGGAATCTGGCGCGGAGGTGCTCTACTACAGCCGCCTCGCAACCGTCCGCAAGGAGGACGGCCGTATCGCGCAGGCGGTGTTTGCGGGACCGTCGGGCCTGTTCGCCGTCGAAGCGACGCAGTTCATCGACGGAACGGGCGACGGTACTCTCGCCGTCCTGGCAGGCTCCCCGTTCGATCTCGGCACCCCCGAAGGCGGCGAACTCATGCCGGCCTCCCTCCTCTCCCTCTGGACGGGCTACGACTACGACAAATACCTCCTCGGCCCCGCCCACAATCATCGCGACCCCGAAATGCTTCGCCTCCTTGAGGAAGCCTACCGCAAAGGCGAACTCTCCCAGGAGGACTACCACCACACGGGAATCTTCCCCGTCACGGAAGTCTCTGCCGCCGCCAACATTGGACACGTCTACCAGGTGGACCCTACCGATGAAAAGGCCCTCTCCGACGCCGTTCGCCACAACCGCGTTCTCCTCGGTGAATACGAGCGATTCTACCGGAAATACATCCCCGGCTTCGAGCGCGCCCGTATCATCGCCACGGGTTCCGTACTTGGCGTCCGCGAATCCCGACGTGTCCGCGGAGCC
Organism: Victivallales bacterium; assembly: GCA_017431255.1. Taxonomy (GTDB): domain Bacteria; phylum Verrucomicrobiota; class Lentisphaeria; order Oligosphaerales; family Oligosphaeraceae; genus RGIG2581. The sequence goes on along the minus strand of JAFRLI010000117.1, from coordinate 12,634 downwards.
TACACCCTCACCCTCCAGGACTACCTCAACCGTGCCTCTTTCGAGGATGAAATCGGACGCTACAACTTCCCCATCGACATTCATCCCTCCAGGGGAAAAGCCGGTATTGAGGCCCACAAGCGGCAGTTTGCCAGTACTCATTTCGCCAAAGGGGAATCCTACGGCATACCTTACCGCATCCTCCTCCCGCAGAACCAGACAAACCTTCTTACTTGTGGGCGTTGCGTCTCCACGGAACGCCCCGTCTACGCCTCCCTCCGCGTCATACCCGCTTGCTACATCACTGGACAGGCCGCCGGCCTCGCCGCCTCCCTCGCTCTCGAACACCACATCTCCCCCAACGACATCTCCCGAACCGAACTTCGCTCCGAACTCCTCAAACTCGGTGCCTTTTTTCACTAGTGACTGGCGCATCTGCGCGGGGGTACGGATTTTCGGAAGTGGTTCGAGTTGCCATTTCGTCGGCCCAGCGCACCTGCGCGGAGCACGGATTTTCGAAAGTGGTTCGAGTTGCCATTTCGTCGGCCAGCGCACCTGCGCGGAGCATGATTTCTACTTTTCAAGGGGCAGGAGAACTACGTAACCAGTGCCTCTGCGCAAGGGCAAGGGGAGCTGCAACCTACTCCCCTCTCCCCCCACTCAACTCTCCACTCTCAACTCTCAACTTTCCACTCACCACTACGGCTGTTCGTGCGCGCGGGATGGATCGTTTTTCTACGCGCCAGCATTCGCCAGCCGTCACGGCAGTTCGCGCACGTGGTGGATGCGGAGAGTTTTCGCGTGTTCCTGCTGACCAAGTACGGCTACTCGTGTGCGCGTGGTGGATGCGGAGAGTTTTCGCGTGTTCCTGCTGACCAAGCATGGCTACTCGTGCGCGCGAGGTGGATCCCCAGGCAAGGCTCTCGATGTTGTCTATGCCGGCAGTTCTCGCGCGCGGGGTGGATGGTCCCCCGCCCTGGTGGGTACCGGCCTAATATCGCGCCTGTCAAGGCCCTTGTCAAACATTTTTGTCAAAATGCTGCAAGAAGTACCAGTTTAGACTAACTTTCTGAGATACGAATTGACTATTTTAAGAATCCGTCACGCGGAGGTTTCGAGTGGCTGTGTTTCAAAGGAGAACCCCTAGAAGAGCAATGGTGCGTGGGACAGGGGACGCTTCGCGGCGAAAACAAGGACGCCTCGTGACCATGGATTTCGCTCGCAGTTTCGCGCCTCGCTTCACCTGCGGCTTGGTTCCATCGCATTTAGGGGCTTTTTTTTGCACGTGATGAATCGTCTATTTCCATTCGGAAACTAAAGTATATCATTTCCTTTTTTTGAGAAGCCGCATTAATAAATCGAGATTTGGCGCATCTGTTTTATAGAAGCCGTTGAGAAACGTCCTTTCAGGTGTCAGGCATCGTTCACGAGTTCAAACGATGCGGATGAATGGGAGAATGTTTTGCGACGAGTTCTGCAAAAAACAGTGGTCACTGGATAAAAGGATCGAAGATGATGAACCAGAAAGAACAGCGATTTCGGGACGCGGTGCAAGCGTACGAAGCGAAACTTGTGGGATACGCGACGTTCCTGCTGCACGGGGATGTCTCTCGCGCGCAGGATGTCGTGCAGGATTGCTTCTTCAAATACTGGCGGACGGATTGTAAGGTCGAGGATACGCATCTTGCGCCGTGGCTCTTCAAGGTCTGCCGTAATCGCGTCTACGAATTGGTGCGCAAGAACAGCCGCGTCTCGTTCCTGGGCGAAGAGGCGGAACTGGATGTTCCTGACGAGCAGACGTCGTGTCCGTTCATCCAAGATGACAAGGAACGCCTGAATCACTGCTTGGAGCGGCTGGCGCCACGCCGCCAAGAACTGGTCAGGCAGAAGTTCTTTCTGGATCTGAGCTACAAGGAAATCGCGGAACTGTGCGGCATCACCGTCAGCAATGTTGGCGTGCAGTTGCACAATGCGATCCAGAGTCTTCGCAAATGTTTTGAAGCAAATGAAGAGGAGAGATAGCAATGGAAATGAAGCAGGATCCAAGAATCACGGCGTATGTTGCGGGCGAACTGTCCGAGGAAGAGAAGGTTCGCTTTGAGACGGAGATGAAGGAGAACGAGGCGCTGCGCGACGAGGTCGAGCGCGTGCGGAAATTCGTGACGGAGACGCTTTCGAAGCACGATCTGGACGGGAAAGTGCCTGTCCTGGGTCCCGACGCGATGATGGAGGAGGTGCTGCGGCGCGAGCGCATCGCGCGTTTGAAGCGGCGCATCCTTTGGCGCGCGATTGCTGCAGTGGCTGTGGTGGCGCTGATGGTCACCGTCATTCGCCTGGGAAATCCTCAGGAGCAGAAGGAGGTCGCGTTCACGCCTACGCAATTGATAGGACAGGATGCCAAGTCTGCGGCTGTGAATCAAACGGACGGCGCTGTCTCCAATGTTGAGGCAGAGGCTGTGGATCGGAATATGATCGTGGCTGAGAAGGTGCAAGAGAAGAAGAAATCATTTGAGGTCCTCGGGTCTTCCATTGCACGAAAGTCGAAAATGGCAATGGAGCCGCCTCGGTTATATAAGCCTGCGCCGCCTAGGAAGCCAGTGCCCGAGCCGCCCGTGCAGTATCTTCCTCCGCCCGATGTGCGTGCTGGGGAGCGTTACCAGCAGTTCCGTGAAAACCAGTTCCTGGCAGTCACGGAGAATCCGCTTTCGACCTTCTCGCTGGATGTGGATACTGCGTCTTGGGCGAACATCCGCCGCTACATCACCCAGAACCATCGTCTGCCCCCCGCGGATGCGGTCCGCCTCGAGGAGATGCTCAACTACTTCCGCTACAGTTGGAAAGGACCGTCAGACAACGCACCGTTCGCTCTGCATCCTGGCCTGACCGAATGCCCCTGGAACCCAGAACATCGCCTGCTGCGCCTTGCGGTCAAGGCACGCGAGCCTGAGGGGCCGCGTCCGCCCGTGAACCTGGTGTTGCTGGTGGATGTTTCGGGCTCGATGTACAGCGAAAACAAACTCCCGCTGCTCAAGCGCGCGATGCGGATGCTCGCCGAGAACTTCCGCGAGCAGGACTCCATCTCCTTGGTCACCTACGCCAACGGAACGCGCGTCGTGCTTGACGGTGTGCCTGGAACGGAGCAGGGAACCATCTTCCGCGAACTGGATGAACTGCAGGCGGCGGGAGGCACCTACGGCGAAGGCGGCATCCAACTCGCCTACCAGACCGCGCTGAAGCACTTCAAACGCGACGGCGTCAACCGGGTCATCCTCGGTACGGACGGCGATTTCAACGTCGGCATCAGCGACCTCGGCGAACTTTCGCGCTTCATCGCAAAGCAGGCCAAGACTGGCGTGTTCCTCTCCATTATGGGATTCGGGATGGGGAACTACCACGATTCCACGCTCAAACGCCTCTCCTCCGACGGGAACGGAAACTACGGCTACATCGACACGATCAACGAGGCACGCAAGCTTCTCGTCGAGCAACTTGATAGCACGCTCGTGACCGTCGCGAAGGACGTAAAGGTCCAGGTGGAGTTCAATCCCGCGCAGGTGGCTGGATACCGTCTGCTCGGCTACGAGAATCGGGTGCTGGCGAAGGAGGACTTCAACGACGACAAGAAGGACGCTGGCGAGGTCGGTGCGGGACACTGCGTCACCGTCCTGTATGAAATCGTTCCTGCGGGACAGGAGGTTCCAGCCACTAAGGTGGACGCTCTCAAGTATCAGAAAAACACGCCTGCGGGCGAAGCGGACGAACTGGCCACCATCAAGATCCGCTACAAGGAGCCCAAGGAGGATACCTCCAAGTTGCTCCAGTTCCCGGCTCTCCAGAACAAGCTCTTCCAGCCGTTCGCGAAGGCGGACGAAGAACTGCGCTTCGCGGCGACCGTCGCCTCCTTCGGGCTTGTGCTGCGAAACTCCCAGTTCAAGGGCAGCGCCACCATCGAATCCACGCTCCGCCTCGCGGAACAGACCATTCCCGACAACGCCGCCTCCGAACGCAAGGAATTCCTCAGCATCGTTCGACAGGCCACTGCTCTGAAGTAAGGCGGCTTTTTGGGGGAAGGACAATTGGTTAGTGGTTAGTGGTTAGTGGTTAGTGGTTAGTGGTTAGTGGTTAGTGGTCAGTGGTGAGTGGTTAGTGGTTAGTGGTTAGTGGTTAGTGGTCAGTGGTCAGTGGTGAGTTGAGATTTGAGAGTTGAGAGTTACGAGTTGAACCACTAACCACTAACCACTAACCACTAACGCGCCACTAACCAATAGCCCTGGGACAAGAATCACTTGTCCCATTTGTCCCTGTTGTCAAGTACGCCTGTGCCCGATGTCTTGGGTTTTTCCTTCCTCGGAATGCCTATTTTCAGGGATTATGCGACGACTCTGTTTTGAATTTGGAAAAAACGCCAGAAGAGGGTATATTAAAAAAAGATATACCCTTCAATAACCCAAAAGCAAAACTGGAGAAATCTCAATGGCTCGACCTGTCATTCTGGAAACGGACTGGTATACGGACTGCGACGACGTCATGGCGGCGCGCGTCCTCTGTAACCTCCACAAGCGAGGCATCTTCCAAATCCTCGCCTGCATGATCAACGCACGATTCGACGAAAGCGTCCGCTCCCTCGACGCATTCCTGCTCGACGACGGCATCGACGTCCCCGTCGGCATCGTCCAGGAGTGGGTCCACGAGAAGAAGGCGGAGCCCACGTACCAGACGCGCCTGGCGCGCATGCGCAGCAAATACGCGGACAACAACGCCGCCGAGAATCCCCTGAAACTCTACCGTCACCTCCTCGCCGCCTCCCCCGAAAAGGTCGACATCATCTCCATCGGCTTCGCCGAGAATCTCGCCGAACTCCTGGAAAGCCAGCCCGACGAGTTCTCCCCGCTCTCCGGCGCGGAACTCATCTCGCAAAAGGTTTCCCGTCTCTGGATGATGGCAGGTCGCTTTGACGTGCCCGAGGGCAAGGAGTACAATCTGCGTGGCTCCACTGGTACCAGCAAAGTCATCACGGAAAGCGGTTCCAAGGTCTGCGCGAACTGGCCTACCCCCATTACCTTCCTCGGCTGGGAAATCGGCAACGCCGTCGTCTCCGGCACGCACCTCCCCGAGAACGACATCCTGCGCATGGCGATGGTCGACCACGGCTCCGCCAAAGGACGCTACTCCTGGGACCCCATGACCGTCCTACTCGCCGCCGCAAACTCCCCTGCGGCAGCCGGTTACACGTCCGTCCGGGGGTATGTCTCTTCCGCTCCCGACACAGGCGTCAACACGTTCCGCCAAGACGATAACGGGCCGCATGAGTACGTCGTCTTCGCACACGAACCCGAGTTCTACGTCAAGCAGGTCGATGCCTGGCTTGCCAAGGACGGTCCGGATGAAAGTCTACTTTGCGGTTTGCCGAATACCATTTCTATTCCAAAATAAGAGAACTTGAAATGAAGTTTCGTATTTGCACGAGTTTCCTGTTGCTCTGTGTCGGTCTTTTGGCTGCACCGAAGAAGAATCCGTGGCCGCTGTATCGCGATCAGCGCGTGCCACGTCCAGAAGGTCTGCGGACATTCCAGGCGAAGGAGTTCCAGCCAAATGTGGAGTTTGCCTCAAAAATGCCGTCGAACTCCATCCTTTCTCCGGAAGTCATAGCCGAGATGGCGAAGTTCTACCGCGACGATTCCGATGGCCAGGAGCGCTGGCAGGGGGCAGGGAAACGCCTGGCGGAACTTTTGAATACGTACGATTTCAAAACGGGTGGCGGTTCTGGTGCCAATGCCTGCTATATCGTGCGTCTTTACAACGGAGCACGCTTTTTTGCAAAAATGTACCGTCTGACTGGTTGCCGGGAAGTGGGCCAGTTCCTGCGCGCGCATTTCCTGCTGGCATGCTCCCTGCCGATGGACTTCTGGATTCATGCCGAACTGCGTAACTACAACCCAGAGCGCCCTGTTGGCGGTCTTGAAACGGGACACTGCGCCGGAAACCTCTCCTTCGCGCTCGCCATGACGGGGCCTGAAATCTTCTCGCCCGAGGAGTATCAGCTGGTCCTGAAAACCCTCCGTGAAAACTGCCTCGTCCCCTGCCTGCGTTGGCTTGAGGATCATAAGACCGCCCAGAACAACTGGGTTTCCTCCATCGCTTCCAACACCTACGTCTGCGCCCGCTTTTTGGGGGATAAGGACGCAATGGCAATTGCGCGCGCACACCTGAAGCGGTTTGCAGAGAATAGTTTTGAGCCCGATGGAAGCTACGGGGAAGGTCCCAGCTACATGACCTATCCTTTGAGTTGTCTGGTGGTTCCGATGCGACTGATGTCCAAGGAAGAGGCGCAGGAGACATTCGGTGCGTCTTCGATGCGGAAGTGCGCGGAATGGCTGGCGTCATGTTATTTTTACCAGCGCAACGAAAAGGGGAACGCGGTGCCGACGCTGGTCCATTTCGGGGACAATCCATACTGGAATGCCCCGCGCGTCCTCACCGAACTGGCGGAGTTCTATCAAGACGGGCTTTCCTCGTGGCTCCTGTCTCATTTCGGCATTCGTCCCGACCACTGGAACGCGTTCCCGCCACGATTGAATGACTACCAACTCCCTGCTCCTGTCTCCCCAGAGCAACTCAAACTCCCGCTCGTACGAGCGTTCGACAACGGCTGGGGCATTCTTCGCTCCACTTGGAAGGACTGCGGAATCGTCCTCGGCATCAAGAGCGGCTCCGCCGCCCGCATCAACTACGCGCACCAGCGCCCGGAACTGAACTCCATCGCCATGGCCGCCTACAACGAATACTTCATCGTCTGCTGCGGCTCCGCCTCCTACCGCGCGGAACTGCATAAAAACTACGACCTGCAATCCATCTCTGCAAACCTCGTCACCGTGGATGGAAAGGGACAACTCAGCCGCCGCAATGCAAAAATCCTCCTGGCCGAAGAAGGAAATCTGGCACGTTGGCTTACGAGCGAGGCACGCGAAGCCTATGAAGTCCCTTTGAAGAGTGCACGCCGTTCCCTCGCTTTTGTCAAAGAACCAGGCTATTTCGTGATGGTGGACCGTTTCCTTCCAATGGACGCAAAGCCGCACCAGTACCTGTCTCGTCTGCATTTCAATAATCGCGACGAACAGGCAGTCGTCAAGCAGTTGCAGGAGGGACTCTGGAGTTGCAAACGTCCCAATGCCACGCTGTACATCTACACGGTCTCCAGCGAGGCACTGGCATTCCGCCAGGGCCAGGGATATATGCACGGTGCAGGCCGTGACTATTCGCCGGGCGGCATCTTCGAAGGAAAACTCGGCTCCGCCATCACCTTGGAAGCCTCCAATTCCAATCCTGCTGGCAATATCACCTTCAGCACTATCCTATTCCCCGTCCGCAAAGGGGACACTCCACCCGCCATCTCGGGCTCCTGGAACAAACTGCAGGTCGGCAACGACACCATCCTCGTTCAGGACGACACCATCACCATCCAACAGGGTTCCCTTCGCGAAACAAAGTAACAACGAGGGAACGCACCGCTGACGGGGACGACATTCCGACGGCGGACGCCGTCGTTACAGCAGTGCGACGCGGAATGAGACGGAGCCGATTTTCGAGCCTTTTGCGGCGTCGCATTCGCGTCGTGTCGTGGGACCGCCCTTGCTTCGCATGACGGTTTTCTTGTAGACGTAGTGGTTTTCGCAGGCGAGGAGTGGGATGGTGAGGAGTCCGTCTTCGAGGGAGGCAGCGGTCAAATCCAGGCCTCCCTGCGCCTCGATTTGAGCGTCCACGGTGGTGCGGAGATTCTTTTTGGCATATTCCGCGGGAGCATCCACCGTATCGTCCCATTTCTTGGGGCCGGCGTCGGTCATGATGTCGCCGACGTTTCCGATGACGGTGCCGATGAAGTACCGCAGGAAGTTGCGGATTTTCGTTTCGGTGGCGTTTTCCGTGACTTTCACCACCATTCCAAAATGACCTTCGACGGAATCCTTGAGGATGATGCGCTGGTACCAGTTCGGTTCCAGGGTGGCCGCCCCGTCTTTCCCAAACTCCAGCACCTTTGCGGAGGTCTTCGAGGCAATCCCCCAGCGAGGCCATACCATCTCAAGCGTGATGATGCGACGGCTCGCCGAATTGTCCGAAAGCACGCCAATGTTCACGCTCTCCAGAAGCAACTCCACATTTTTCTTGTCTTTGTCTGCCATAAAACGCTCCTTGAGGGTATCGAGGGAATTGCAAAACTCTTTTGAAGTCCACAGAACACACAGAATACACAGACCTGTTTGTCCGCGCTATGCGCGGTCAAACATTTGATATAAAACAAAATACAAAGTGTAAGCCACAAAGTGCAAGCAGCCGCGGCGGATTGCATTCTGTGTGTGTTCTGTGTGTTCTGTGGACTCAAAAATGAGTTTTGCAACTACCTCTATAGAAAAAAAGACGGAAGGGACAGGGTAAGCCCCTTCCGTCTGGTAGGAAATACCTATTTGACGGCCTGTGCGCCGTATTTTTCCAAAGCCCCGAAAAACTTGAGGACGTTCTCATCGGGGTAGCGATTGGCGAACATGGTGACCTTGGATTGGATGGTGCCGACTTTGTTCATCCCCATGGCGGCGCGGAAGACGTTAGCGGGGGAGTTTTCATCGTAGCTGGTCTGTTCGGTATAGGTGGCGGAGAGGAAACCGTTGAGGTAGGCGGGATCGATGATGCCCTTGAAGACGGCGGGATCCTTGAGGGAGATGTTGTTTTCGACGCTTTCCATGCCCGTGCAGTCCTCGAAGTCCTCCCAGGCGTCATCGGTGACGAAGAAGGGCTTGATGTTGGGGGAGATGGTGACGGCGGCGTCGCCTTTCTTGTTCAGGAAGAAGACATTGTCGTCGAGTTTGACTTTCTTGGTCTTGTCGTCGCCCTTGGAGTTGTCGAATCCGTAGAGAATGCTGAGACCGAGGATGTTGTGGTGGATGTTGGCGTCCACTTTGGCATTGCAACGGACGGCGAATCCCATGTCGGTCATTTCATCGGTGCGGCTCCAGGTGAAGAGAACCGTGTTGTTGGCAAACTCGAACTTGACGGCACCGTTCTGGTTCTTGGTGCAGAGGAGGTCGCATGCCTGCATGCGGCTGTTGATGAAGACGTTGTTGAGGATTTTGACTTCGCCCTCGTGGTGGCTGATCTGCATTGCGTAGTTGGAGGCATTGAGGAAGACGCAGTTCTGGATGGTGAGGTTGCCAGTGGTCTTGCCTTTCATTTCCGCGGAGTTGATGGAGGGATTGGGGGTGTTTCCTTTCGCGGGCGGAGTGCAGTACATACCCGTGGCGACGCCCTCGGGCTTGCCCTTGGTGGCATGGTAGGAATTGGCGTCGCCCTGGTCGATGTAGAGGCCATCGATGAGGGTGGTTTGTCCCTTGATGGCGTCGGCCTGGTTGGCGGAGGCCCACATGGCGAAGGAGACGGTGCCGCCGTCCATCTTGGGCTTGGTGACGTTCATCTCGTTGGTGGGCTTGAGCATCGTGGGATATTTGGTGATGTCGCGGGTCTTGAAGTCATCCGAATAGCCGCCGATGATGGAGATGGGCTTGTCAATCATAATCCAGCCGCAACTGGTTTTGCCGTGGTAGTTGCCCTGGGCGACGTGGATGGTATCGCCAGGCGCGGCCTTTTCGAGGGCGTTCCAGATAGCCTTGAGCGGGGCGTCCGGCGTGGTTCCCGCATTCTTTTTCTTGCCAGTGCCTGCGGAGACGTACCAGTCTGCGGCGAACGTGGTGGCGGCGCACAAGGCGCAAGCGATGGTCAGATACTTGTTCATGTTGAGACTCCTCTGAGATTTAGGAATGCTTCCCCCTGCAAACAAACACAGGGCCTTTCGTAAAAATACCCCCATTTTCGGAAAATGCAAATGCAAAGAACGAAAGGAGCAGCGCCTAGGTTGTTCTTTCCTTCCTTTTTGTCCTTTTGTTCTTGTAATTTTGCAAATCCAGTTTACCTTATGATTTTGCTGTGTTTTGTTTGTAATTATCAATGATAAAATAAGGAGTCATCCAAAATGAAGCGATTCTGTGTTTGGTTAGGAGTTCTAGCGATCGGAGGAAGCGTCATGACGATGGAAGCGGCAAGTCAGTTTCCGATTTACAAGGAATACAAAGTTCCGAAACCGGCGGGAGTACCCGAATACAATGCAAGCGACTTTTCCTTGGATTTGGACCACGTCGCCTCGCGCAAGGGGGATTTTCTGATTCCCGACAACGAGGGCCTGCTGAAGATTGCGAAACTGTACAGCACTCCTGAATATGCGGAGACCTGGAAGGGGTGCCAGCTTGGGATGGCGAACCGCGTCAATTTGTGGGACCTCAACCGTAACGGGTTTGCGTCGCAGCGGCACATTTACAGCCTGCAGTCCATTCACACCTACGCATTCTGGTATCTGCTTTCGGGGAACAAGCACCTGGGGCAACTTCTTCACGACCATATGTTGCTGGGTGCTCAGTTGCCGATGGAGTTCTGGCTGCACGCAGAACTGCGCGGGTACAACAAGGAGTTGCCGAAGGGACAATTGGAATGCTCCACGCTGGCAGGTTCATACGCCATCGCGCTTTCGTTGGCGGGGGAGATTTTCACGCCCGAGGAAAAAGCGACCATTGAGGCGGCATTGCGGGAAAAGGGATTTGTGCCGAGCATGAACACCGTCCGCAACGAACCCCCGCCGCCCAAAAAACTCAACAACTTCGCGGCCGTAGTGTCCACGGGGGCCTTCCTCGTCGCCAAGTACTTCAATGACGAGAAGGCCATGGAGGAATCGATGGCGCTGATGAAGCGTTATCTATTGGACACCATCGAGGCCGATGGCAGTTACGACGAAGGGACAGGCTATTTTAGTTATCCCATCAATACGTTGTCGCGCGGGGCAGCCTTTATGAACCGCGAACAAATCCAGCGCGTCTACGGCGAGGCACCGCTGCGGAACTCCCCCGTCTGGATGGTCTACCACTACCCCTTCAACCCCGAAAACGAGGAAACACGCAGCTGGGCTACCCACTTCGGGGACAACTCCTGGTCTTTCATGCCAAGCGTCGCCGTGATCAACAGCATCATCTACCAAGACCCGCTTGCGGCCTGGCTCGTCAAGTACTTCCGTCCGAAGGGCAATATGTCGCTCGACCTTCTTCAACTCCCCTTCCCCGAGGGCATTCCTGCACCGAAATCTCCGAAGGAACTCAACCTACCGCTCATCCGCTTCTTTGACGATGGCGACGCCTTCATCCGCTCCTCCTGGGACGAGAATTCCACCCTCCTTTCCATCCATTCGCACAATCCCAACAAGCACATGATGTCCCACCGCCGGCCCGAAATCAACTCCATCTGCCTCTTTGCGCGTGGAGAATATTTCGTCTGCTCCCCCGCCTCCGCTTCCTACCGCGCTCCCATCCACTACACGTACGACACCGCCACGCGCGGCGCCAATACCATCTCCATCGACCGGCAGAACCAACTCTTCCCTGGCAACGGCGCGGGCTCCTGGAACACTGTCGACCTTTCGGGATTCTGGCAAAAAGGCAATCCTTCCAGCGACAATGTGACCTGCGAGGAGTTCCGCCTCGCGCGCGTCGTCGTCAACGAAGCCAAGGACGCCTACCATGTCAAGATGTCGATTGCCCGCCGCGCGGTCATCTATGTCAAGAAAGGCGACTACTTCATCCTGGTGGACCGTCTCGCGGCAACCGACGGCCCCCACGAATACACGAGTTACCTCCATTTCAACAACAGGGATGAAAAGACAACCTTACAAAAGAAGGATTCCAATACCTGGCTCTGCGTCCGTCCCACGGCAAACCTCCAAATCTACCTCGTCTCCGACCAGAAACTCGTCTTCGAAAAAGGAAAAGGCTATCTTCACGGGAAATCCCGCGACTATGCACCCGATGGCGAAAACCAGGGAAAACTTGGTTCTGCCATCGAATTGACCACCTCCAACAAGCAGAAGTCCAAGGAGTTCACCCTTCTCACGGTTCTCGCGCCCAACGCGGTGAAACAAACCCGCAACATCGCAGGAGACCTCCAGACCCTCACCGTTGATTCCGACGTCATCACCATCCAGAACGGTTCCCTCACCTTGCGCCAAGGCAAAGACGCCGAGGCCTATCAACTCTGGTAGCCTCCTCGAAACGGCGCGCGGCCGCACGGCCGTGCGCGGTTTCGTCTTTTTTGGGGAATTTTTTTCTATCCATTCTTGAATTTTGTTGTTTTTTTGATATAATAGAAGAAAATAGTGGAAAAACGGATTGTGGAGGGTGGATTTTTAGGCGAGGGGGCTATTTTGTGGTCTATTTTTTCGTGTTGTTAGATAGTCAAGGAGTTGGAAAATGAAGAGAAAATCTTTCACTTTGATTGAGTTGTTGGTTGTGATTGCCATCATCGCGATTTTGGCGGCGATGCTGTTGCCGGCGCTGGCGAAGGCCCGTGAGAAGGCCCGTACGATTTCATGCGTGAGCAACCAGAAGCAGGTTGGTCTGGAGTTCCATATGTATGCCAACGAATATGATGGAATGATTAAGAACCTATCCGTAAATAATACCTCGTTTTCTGAAAACAATGATGGCAGCCGCCAACTGGAGTAGCCCCTCGAACGACGACTTCTTCTTCTCGAACCGGACAAGAATCTTCCTGAACCGGTTGAACCACGAGTGCG
>JAFRLI010000116.1 GCA_017431255.1 Victivallales bacterium | reverse complement strand
GGGGTCCGCTGGAAGGCTGCTGTACCACAAAAAAAGCGGACCCGCGTCAAGTGGCGCGGGTCCGCGGTAGGTTATGGGTTAAGGATTAGGGATTTGTTTTGGGTTGGAGGGTCTGGTTCTTGTTGGAATAGAGCCAGTAGCCTCTGCCGATGACACACTCCTCGTCATCGAGGAGGCGCTTGTTGCCCGTGGACGTCCAGTACCAGACTTCAGGGATGGTGGTGGAGCCTTTGGTGGGATTGAAGTGTGGGGTGTTGTCCTTGTCGGCGATGGGAGCGACGAGGTTCCAACCCTGGACGAGCGGAACGTCAGTGGACTCTGCATACTCGCCCTTGAGGGTGATGGTGGAGGCAGTTTCCGCGAAGAGCCAGACGCCTTGTCCAGGCGCGAAGGTGGTCTCGCCAGTGCTGACGTAGGCCTGGGATTCGGGGAGCCAGACCTGGTAGTCCATCGCGGCGATGGCTGCGTTGGATTCCTCGTCAAGGACGCACGGGACGCCGATGAGGTTCCAGCCAGGTGTGAGCGGAATGGTCAGGCTGTAGGCGGGTGCCGGGCGCTTCGTGACCGTAATGTCAAGAGTGAAGGCCTGTTCCGACTTGCCGCCCGCATTGTCGAGGAGGATGCTGGTTGTCTCGCGCATATCCTTTGCCTCGTCGCCATTGGCGATGGAGAAGATGTACGTGGTCGGCATGGAGTAGACATCATCCTGGTTGGAGGCGGACTTGGACCAGTCGAGAGTCAGGGTTGCGCCGGCGGGGACGGTCGCGTTGACGGTCCAGGTCGCACTGTCGGCGATTTCGCGGACATCCTTGCTGAGGCCGCCCTTGAACGACAGGGAATAGATGCCGGGGAAGACCGGTCCCTTCGGGGTGGCGGAGGCCTCGCCCGCCATACCGAAGATGAGTTCATCGTTCGGTTCGACGCTGCGCATGCCGGAGTCGTACTGGGTCTGGATGGCCGTCAGGAACTCGCTTCCCGCCTCAATGACCTCGATGGAAAGTACATCCTCGTTGATCACACTGTCACCAGAGAGAGCAACGCCTTTGATGCCGATGAGAGGATTCCGGATGGAAAGTTCCGACTTGCCAGGCTTGGTCGCCACAAACGGGATGGCGGCGACGAGGGTATCCGAGTTTTGGAGGCCCACGGTAGTGGCATAAGTGTTGTCCGCCGGATTGATGGAGCCACCCAACTGGATGATGGCGCCGTCACTCAGCGTTCCATTGGGAACATAGGTGAGTCCGCCTTGCAGGTAGTTGGCTACGTCAAACGAACCGTCAACCGCCACGTTCTCTCCGAAGTGGACATTGACACTGTAGGCACGGACACCTTTCTCTTCGGAGTTCACTGCCATGTAGATGTAGAGATGGAAGACCTGACCGACCTCAATGATGGTTTTGTCTGTCATCAGATGGATGGTAGCGACTTCGCCAGCGCGGAACTGCTCGCCACGAGTCTCCTCGTCCATCATACTCGTCAAGACGACGTAGTCATAGTAGTCGATGACGCCATCGGGATAGAGGTCGTAGACAGGATCAAAATCCGGATCTCCCGCCGCAATGCCAAACTGAGAGGTGAGATTGACATAGTCTTGGTAGTCAATTACGCCATTGCCATCGAAGTCACCAGGTTTCACAAAGTTATCCCTGATGACAAGGCTGGCGGTGACTGGGGTGAAGTTATCGTAAGTGACACCGCCGCAGGTCATAGCGGTGAGGGAAACCATTGCTTCCTTATTGCCATAGTCTCCGCCGTCATCGTAGGAAGTGAGCGTAACGGTGGCGGAGTTTTGGCCTTTGGGTATGGCAATGGTGTCGCTGAGGATGAAATCGGTGCCGTAGACAGCAGAGCCTTTGGAGACATCCATCGTGAACTCAAGGTCCTCGCCGGCGGTGATGCCTTGGGGCAAGGACGCGACGAGGGTTGAGGTTTGGCCTTCCTCGATCTCCCCGTCACTGAATGCAAGCGAGATGTCCTGGCAATACTGGTCTACAATGGTGACATCCGCGCCAATGCAATCCGAGATGTAGCGGTTTTCACAAACGGGGTTAAAGGTAATGGTCGAATCTCCTGTTACCTTCATGTCATCGGGAACCTGGTAATTGAAATCTGCAGATGTCTCTCCAGCAGCGATGGTGACGCTACCGCATTCTTCAGTGGTACCGCCGATGGTGGTGGTAAGCGTGACATTGATATCCTCAGCAAGTGCCTGACTGAGAGTTAGGGTCACTAGCAAGTTTTCACCCTTTATGACGGAGGCGGTATCTGTAGTGAGCGTCAGAGTGGCGAATGCATTTTTGACCTTGATGATATAGGATTTCTTGGAAGCGATCTTGGTACTGGGAGATACGCTCTTAAACATAAGCTTCAACTTGTAATCTGCAGTATCGGGGGTGCCGGGAGCGACAAAGACGACGGGGTCGGAGGAGGATTCGCCGGCTTCGAGAGTGACGGGTTCAAGAGTCGTCGTTTTACTGCCGATGGTGTATTTGAGAGTGATTTCGAGGTCTTCCTCGCGTTCTACGTCGTTTTCAACAAACACCATGATTTCATCCCCGATGTTGACCTGTTCCGGGCCACTAATTCTCAGAGTGGACTTATGCGCTGCAACCACGATTTCCATCGGCTCGCCGTAGTCGATGCAGGTGTCGCCATTGACAAGGAGGTCGGCATCCTTCAGGTAGAGGTTGCCACTTCCCGCCTCGAGGGTGAAATCCGTGTCCTCCGCACCGTCTTCCTTGTGTGCCTGGAAGACCAAGTAGAAGTAGGCGCCATCTTCCGAAGTCTCAACGACCTTCTTGCCATTGGCACCTTTGAGGATTGCCATACCCGAAATGGAGACTGCGGTGATATCCCCTTCGTCCTTGGCGAGGTCAGCACTCGTGAGCGAGAGATCGTTTTCCGTGCCGTCGTTGTTGTAGGGGGCCAGGACGGCGGTATTGACGTCGAAGTTCTCCTTGTCCAGCGGCTTGGTGGCGTCAAGCCGTGGGCCCACGAGGGTGAAGCGGCTATAATCGAAAGCCAGTTTGACTTCGCCGCCGACAAATGCGTCAGGCGTGCTGGCACTGACCAGGACCGCGAAATAATCGCCTTTGTAAACAGGGTATTCGTCATCAATTGGCTGTTCCCAGTTGGGGACGAGGGTATCTTGGTCCACTGCAAAGGCAGACAAGGAGAAGGCGAGGAGGGGATCCTCGCCATAGACAAGGATGGAAGCAGTATTGGAGGCGGCGTTGCCCGTACCCTTCGCTTTGCTGTAGACTTGGTTTGCCAGGAGGCTCAACTCCAGTTTCTGGCTGCTGACGCCTTCAGCGAGTGCGTCGGGCGTAACGGAAACCGTGTAACCGTCCTCCGAACTGCTCACCTCGGAGACGGTGCCGTTGGTGACCATGAAGGCTGAAATGGCGGGTGCCGCCATGATTTCCTCGCTGAAGGTCACCGTAAAGGAGGCCGTTTCGGTGTCCTGGACGGAGGGGCTATCGGATGTGATGGTGGCGGTCAGGCGATCGCCGAAAGGAATGTCGTTCTTGACCTGGATTTCCTGAACCGTGGGCACCGTCTGCTCGTAACCGTAGGAGTCAACGCCCCAGAGGTTGACGGTGTGGAGTCCGGTGGAGAGTCCCGTGACATCGAAGGTCAGGACGATTTCCTCGCCCTCGGCCGCAGTAACTTCGACGATTTCGCCGTCGTCAATCTGATATTTGTAGGAAGCCAGTCCATTGAGGTTGACGGTGGCGGTGAAGTCCGTCTCGGTGGTGGGTTCGTCAACCTCGGGAGAGAAGGAGGCGAAAGTGGCTGCGACGACGTTGAAGGTGAACGTCTCGGGTTCTTCGACGCCTTCGCCCGTGACGGAGAGGACATATTCGCCTGCTTCGAGAGCGGTCAGTTCGATGGGTTCGTCGATGTCGATATCGTCCTCGGAAACGTAGTCTTCTCCGTCCTTGGTGACCGTGTAGCTGTAGGTGGTGACGAGACCCGCGCCGGTATGGTCGGTGACCGTAACGGTCAGTTCGTCGGTAGCCGTGAGGCAACCTTCTTCAATTTCAGGGTTGAAGGCAAGGTCCACACACTTCTTCACAACAGTGTAAGTGCGGGAGATCACTTCGCTGTAGATGTCCCCGAGCACCTCGTCGGTGTAGATGGCGCGGAACATGCAGACGGCTTTCTTCGGATCATAGTTCGGATGGAGGTCCAGATTGGTATAGTAATACCCATCCGAGACGGACACCTCCAGTCCCTTGCTCCAATCCGGCTCTTCTTCCTCGGTTTCCGGGAAGTAGACGAGGATACCAAGCTTCGTCACATCGGAGGACACATTAAAGCCACAGGGGATATTCTCGGTGACGACCGCACCATCGTCAGGCAGGGTGTCTTCTTCGACTTCGATTGCCGGCATGGTGACGGTCCAGGAGAGGGTGGTGTCCTTCTGCTGTTCGACTTCTTCGCCGTTCTTGCCCTTGACGGTGAGAACGTAGGCCCCGACGTTCTCCAGACCCTGCATCTCGATCGGAGTGTCGAGAGCGCAATCGGTGCCGGAGGCGACTTCGGTGTTGTCGCACGTGAGGGTGTAGCTGTAGGAAACGACATCGTAGGATTCGTTCAGCTTGGAGACGTTGACCGTGTAGGTGCGGCGGATGGTCTCCATGCCGTCCTCCAAGTAGTCGCAGGAGAGGACGATCATCTCGTAGGTGCCATCGATCGTGACGCCGGCGGAGGAGGCGACTGTGGAGACGTTGCCCTCTTCGTCGGAGGCTTCGACCTGGAAGATGTAGATCGCGCCGTCCATGAGATCGAGGTCGGTGATAGTAACGGACTTCTCAGTGGTCTCGGTCCAATCCTGGATGACCTCGATGACGAGACGGTGCTCGGTGGTAGTGGTGAAGTCCCCACCAGAGAAACCGCCGTACGTGACGATTGTCTCGTCGGCGTCAAGACCGACGAGGGCGACTGCGTTGCCGAAGCGTCCGGTCTCGGCGGTGAGGTTGGAGGCCTCCGTCCAAACGGAGCCATCCGCCGGAGCGGTTTCGGTGGTGGCAAGCGGATTGCTTTCGCTGTCAACGCCACCAATAACGAGGAGTTGGTTGCAGGCGGAGAGCCAGATGGCAGCGCAGGAGGCGCGCGGAGTGGTCATCGTGGCGGTGAGTTTTTCGCCATTGCCGGTTGCGGAGACGCGGTAGACGGTATCGAGGGCAGCGCCGTTGGCGTCCTGGCCACCGATGAGCAGGACGTCCTCCAAATTGGAGTCGCTGACGGCGGGGACAGTAACGAGCGCGAAGGCGGTGCGGGCGGTATCCATGTTAATTGACGATGCAGAGGCGTTGGTGACATCGAGGATGTCAATACTGGAGAGGGCGGCTCCCGTTTCGTCCAGACCACCGGCGACGACGATGCAGTTGCTCTCCTCGCGTTTCTGTAGGATTACCTGGAAGTTAGAGCGTCCCTTGGAGAGGTTGACGCCTTCGACGGGGGTGATGGTTCCCGCTTCCGTGTCAAACTCGTAGACGGCGGTGATGAGATTCCAGGAGGCGTCGTAGCCGCCGAAAATCCAGATGAGGTTGTCAGCAACAGCGATGGCCTGTGCGCCGACGAGTCCACCGACTTCCTCCGGGAACGGGGTCTCGCAGACAGTCCAGGCACCATCGGCGTATGCCTCGATGGTGTCGACGATGTTGCCTTCATTGTCATAGCCGCCGAAAACGTAGATGGTTCCATCGGCGGTGGTAGCGGTTGCGAAGTCGGCGCGTCCTGTGTTGAGGGTGGCGTCAAGGGTAGTCCAGGAGGTTGTTTCGGGGTCATAGGTTTCGACCGTGTCAAGGACGCTGGTGCCGTCCATACCACCGATGATGTAGATCGTACCATCGACCACGACGGTGCCGTAACTGTCGCGAGCGGTGCTCAGTTCTCCTTCATCGGCGATCCATTCGAGGGAGTTGGGGTTCTCGATGAGGCGATAGCGGTAGCCAGTGACGCCAATGTCATCGGTGGCCTCCCAGGAGGCGGTGAGGGTGGAGAAACTGCCAGTGATGCCTTCATCGAGGACGGAGGTGACGGTGGGCGGTGTCACGTCCAGGTAAGCGGTGAATCCATTGGAAGTCGCGGTTGCAAGGATGACGCCGTTGGCGTCATAAGCCTTGACGGTGACGAACCATTTGTCGCCATCCACGAGTTCGACCTCTGCGGAGGCAGAGGTTTCGGTGGTTTCGGCGGTAGCAAGGACATTTTCCTCGTTGTCCGGGTCTGCCCAGATGACCTCGTAGCGCGCAGCGGCGGGGAGGAAGTTGTCCTCGGTGAACGGATCCCAGTTGGCGGAGATGGTGGTAGTGCCCGGGCGGTAGATGTCAAGTTCCTCATTCGGGTCGTCGCCATCGCGGATGATTTCACCGGCGTCGCAGACATCGTCGGTTTCTGCGAAGTAGAAATCGCCCTCGTATACCGTGGATGTCGCGCCCGATAACTCTACTTTAAAGTAGTAGTAATAATGGCCCGGGAAACCCAACTCCGTCCACTTGACATCCATTTCATTAAAATTATCCTTGAGGACAAAGCCATCGCCTTGGTCGGATAATACCGAAGGATCCGTTTCGAAATGTGCACCCAATTTACCACTCTTCTTTACGGCGGACTCTTCCTCATCGTAATAGTACTGGGAGAGGTAAAAATGGAAGCCTGTGGCCTCGAAGTCACTGGGTTTGAGGTGTATTTTGATGGCGAAAGTGTCGGAATCCTGTCGATAAAAGGCATTTTGGACGGGGTACGTGACGTAACCAGCTTCATCGTCGGCTCTCAGATCCATTGACACAGCATGAATGCAGACAATGGCCAGCAGGCACGCCATACCGGCTTTCCACATCCCGCGCAACACACGAGACCAAGAAGAAACGTTGTTTTTCATGGGCTTTCCTTTCAATTGTTTGTTGCTGATTCTTATGATTCAATTGTTTACATTCAAACGAACGCCGCCGCCATCCCACCCTCTTTCCCATCAAATGGCATAGGCACAATGCCCCTATCATAGAGACAATTATCATAATTATACACCTATATTAACAGAAAGCAAGAGCACACTACGAATTTTTCTGATTTTTTGAAAACAAAGGACAGGGGCGCTGCCCCCGCTCCCGCAAGAAAAGAAACAAGCAAGGAAGAGAAATGGGGGGTCAGGAGTGGAATTGGATGCGCACGATTTCCGGGGGGCAGTGGAGTCGGTGATGGAGGAATCCGAATCCTGATTCGCCGATGCCGGAGGAGGTAAGCATCAGGGTTCCGTCTTCGCGTTCGGCCCAGCCGTGGTAGAATTGTCTTCCGTAGCGGGAGGAGGTGTAGAGGGGGCCGAGGATAGGGAAGTTGAATTGGCCGCCGTGGGTATGTCCGCAGAGGATGAGATTTCCCAGGAACGTGGAGGTTGGTTGGTCTGCGGCGGTATCGGGGTTATGGGAAATGGAGATGACGGGTCGCGTGCCCGAGATGGCGAAGAACTGCTGGACGGGGTTCCAGTCGGGATGGCCATAGCGAGCGTCTTCGGTTCCGAAGAAGAGAGGTCCGTCACCCGTGTCGAGGACCTCGTTGAAGAGGCAGGTCCAGCCAATGCGCTGGTAGAGGTCTTTCCAGAAGTCGTGGTCGAGCCAAGGGATTTGCGCCTCGCGGTTGCCGAGGACGGCGATCCGCCCGCGTTTCGCCGTCAGGGAAGCGAGCCATTCCAGGGCTCCGGGGACGGTATCCATGAAGACGCAGGCGTCGCCCCCGAAGACGAGCCAATCCGGTTCAAGGTTACGAATGGCATTGGCGAGACGTTGGAATCGCGGGAGTTCCCGTCCGTTCCAGTGGAGATCGGAGAGGAAGACGAGGGAGGAGGGAGGTCCTGGAAGAGCAACGTCGACGAGCAGATAATCGGGATATCCCGCAAGTGGGGAGATGGTTGTAGCGAGTGAAGAGAATGCTTGAAAGCGTGGTTTGGGAAGCCAGTTTGGTGCGTGCTGGGAGGGAGGGGTGTGGGGAATGCAGTGCATTTGCACTTCAGAGTTCGCCTGGGATTTGCCACACCGGATTCTCATGATTTTGCAAGTCCGATACGTCTCACGCAGTCAAAAAGGATAACGGAAGCACAGTTTCCGACATTGATGGAGTTTTTCTGACCGAGGGCAGGGAGTGCGAGGAATCCGTCGCAGAGTTCGAGTGCGTCTGGGGCGATGCCGAGTGCCTCATTGCCCAGCACGAGCGCAGCCGGGAATGCGATTTCGGCTTCCCAGTACAGCGGTGCCTCCTGAACCGTCTCCACGGCATACACGTGATACCCTTGTGCTTGCAACGCACGCACCGCCTCCGCGGAGGTTTCTGCATGCTCGCACGGAACCAGACGATCGCAGCCGCGCGCCGTCTTCTCCAGTTTTTCGTGCGGTGGCGCAGCCGTGTAGCCGCACGCAATGATTTTCTCCGCGCGCGTCGCCTCCGCCACGCGGAAGATGTTCCCGACATTGTACGCGCTGCGCAAATTATCCAGCACAACGACGACCGGCAGGGTCCCCGCCGTCCGAGGTTGTTCCGAATCTCCTTGCTGCACCACTACCATTGTTCTCTCTCCTGGCTACCGACGAGGACCGTGCCGCCGATTCCCAAATCCACCACGCCCTCCAAAACCACCACGATTGCCTGACGAAGGATTCGAGAAACCGCCGCGATTGGCAAATGCGCCGCTGTGGTTGTGGCTCTCGTGGAATTGTCCACGCGCCAATGCCTGCTTGAGCGTCGGCGGTACTTCCAGCAACTCGTCCTCGGGGTGCGTGATGGGCAGAGGGCGTTCGATGAAGGTTTCGATTTCGGGGATGACGAACGAACTGTCTTCGTCTGCAAAGTTGATGGCGCGTCCCTTGTGGCCCGCGCGCGCCGTTCGTCCCACGCGATGGACATAGTCCTCTGCCTCGTACGGGAAATCGTAGTTGATGACATGCGTGACATCATCCACGTGAATGCCGCGTCCCGCAACATCCGTGGCGACGACGATTCGCGTGCGCCCCGTCCGGAAATCCTCCAGAATGCGTAGTCGTTTCTTCTGCTCGACATCCCCCGAGAGCATCTCGCAGGAGATTCCGCAGGACTTCAGGAGGTTTGCCAGGGCTTCGACATCGCGCTTGCGGTTGCGGAAGATGAGGACGCGTCGGCAGTCTTCATGTGCGAGGGTCCAGAGGATAATCGGCACTTTCTGGTCGGTGGTGGCGGCATAGGTGGTTTCCTCAATTCCCTCTGCCAGGACATGTTCCGGTTCGATTTCAACGATGGTGGGGTTGGGTCGCATCCACTGCGCGGCCAGTTGCATAATCTCCTTGGTGAGGGTCGCGCTGAAGAGCATCGTCTGGCGTTTTTCGGGTTCGGAAAGGTATCCGAAGATGCGTTTGACATCGGGGATGAACCCCATGTCGAGCATGCGGTCCGCCTCGTCGATGACGGCGATGGAGACTTTGGAGAGATTGACGGCGTGGCGGTGCAGATAGTCGATGAGACGTCCTGGCGTGGCGACGACGAGGTCGACGCCTTGGGAGAGGGAGGTCATCTGCTTGTCGAAGTCCATCCCGCCGTAGACGGCGACGATTTTGAACTCGGGGCAGAAGGCTGCGATGTTCTCGGCGTCGTTTGCGATTTGGATGGCGAGTTCGCGGGTAGGAGCGAGAATCATGGCGAAAGGCTGCCAGGGGTCTCGATCATCGGAATCGCGTGTTACGAGGTAATGTTGCAGTATGGTGATCAAGAAGGCCGCGGTCTTGCCAGTGCCCGTCTGTGCGCGTCCAGCGAGGTCTTCGCCCTTCAGCGTATGCGGCAACGCCTTTGCCTGAATCGGGGAACACGCACGGAACCCCATCTCTTCCAAGACCGCACGCAAAATCCTCGCGTCCAGCGCAAAGTCCTGGAACAATACCTCGTCTGCCGAACGACGCTCTCCCGCAGGAATCTCCCAGCCTTCCATCGACGGCAATTCGCGCCGCTTCTCGCGCTCGATCCCCTTCCCCGAAGATTCCTTTTCCGTCGGCGGCTTCGGCGCATTGTCCCGTTTCGGTTTTGATGGTTTTGGGGGCTTCGGCGCATTGTTCTGCGGCGGTTTGGCCGCAACGTTTTTTTCGCGTTCGGGGCGTTGTGGCTTTTGCGAATTGCGGTCGCGCCGATTTTCCTTGCTTCGTGTCAGTGGACTGCCTTCATAGTCGTTGCGACGACGCTTTCCCTCTGACGGCAAATACACCGCCTCTTCTTGTACGGTTTCCTGCGCAGGGGGCTCCTGCTCCACTTCCTGACTGGCGCCTCCAAACAATTTCTTGAAAAAGCGCGTTATGAAATTACTCAAAACAAACTCTCCTATGTCAACATAAAAAAGCCAACCTGTCCTCTATTATCCATAAGCCCGGATTTTTTATACTAATAATATAGCACGATTTTCCCCAAACGCTATGTAACTGTGTTTCTAGAGTTGCACAAAAATGGCAATACCGTAATGCCTCATGATCGCCCCCGCCTTTTGAAGAACATCAGGATCGGGGGCACGAAGCACGTCTCAGACCAACCTTCATGAGTGCCTGAGTCATGAAACCCATTTGGGGGTTGTGTGCTCGAAGCTGAGTTTGAGCGAGGAAGCCATCGCGCCGCGCCGTGAAGGCGGTCGGGCGGTAGTTTTGCAATTCCCTTGGTGATATCAATTGGCGCGGCAATATAAAAAAGGGGAGAAAATGGTGAGGAAAAGTGTAGTTTGGGGTTGCAATCTTGGGTTTGGCAATTATGTTTTTTAAGAAGTTGTGTTTTTGTCCCTCTGCATCATAGGCAGGGGATTTTGGTAAAGCAAGCAGGAGACCTTCCTTGAGCGACAGTCTGGGCAGTTTTGGTGACTTTCTTCCGCAGCAGGATATCCCGTGCCGTGTACGTGGCTGCAAAAACCATGTGCACATCAGCGGGGAACGTGCGATGTTCACGGCGGCGCATGGTCAATCGCGTCCCAAGTTGATGTGCGATGAATGCTATGCGAAGTATCAGACCTTGGAGGACAAGGAGGTTCCGTGCTCGAAGCCTGGTTGCGACGGCACGTGGGTCTGGACACGCATCAAGCAGTTGGAATCGCAGATGCTGGGACACACTACGCCGCCGCGCGGTTTCTGCGACAAATGCCGCAAGGAGATGGAATCCGTTCAGGACATCCAGGTCCCCTGCCGCTTGAAGGGTTGCAAGAACACGTGGACCCTCACGGCACGCGCACAGATGGAACTCAACGGCGCAAGCGCACCACACCGCCTCTGCGACGAATGCTACCATACCCTCAATACCCTGCACGATACGGAACTCAAATGCCGCATCAGCGGTTGCGACCATACGGTTACCTGGACACGATACCAGCAGTTGGAACACCTCAAGGCAGGTCTTTCCCTCGACAAACCGCCACTGCGCATGTGCAACCGCTGCCTCCAAATCTTTCGGGAACTCAAGCCCATCGAGGTGCCATGCCGCGTCAACGGCTGCAAAAACACCTGGACTTACAACCCGATGGATCAGGTCGAGCAAATTGTCAAGGCCATCGCCGCGGGAAAAACTCCTGCCGACTATCCCAAGGCGGAAAAGGCGGAAAAGCCTGCGGAGCCCGCACCCGTAGCGGAAACACCGGAAACGCCAGCCGAAAATGCCCCCGCAACGGAGGAGGCTCCCGCTCCCGCGCCTGCGGAGGCAAAGCCAGAGGTGCCGCCGAAAAAGAAGAGCATTTTGGACGAATTGCCCGTGCCCCCGCCACCGTATCGGATGTGCGAAACGTGCTTTGCGTTCTTCAATGGTACGAAAGACGTGCAACTGCCCTGCCGCAACCATGCGTGCAAGAACACCTGGACCTGGTCCCGCTCCATGCAAGTAGAGGCAAAGGCGAAAAACCGCGTACATCCTCCAACCCATTTCTGCCCGGATTGCCGAAAGAAAATCGAAACGCTGCAAGACCAGGAAATGCCATGTTGCGAGCAGGGTTGCAAGCACACTTGGACGTATTCCAAGGAGGAGCAACTGCACGACCAGACGGCAGGCCTCCAGCCCAAGCCACGCCGTTGCGAACACTGCAAGCAGTACCTCGCGGAGCACTCCAGCAAAGAAGTGACCTGCTCCGATTGCGGAAAGACCTTCTTCGTGGGAAGCCATCAGCAACTCCGCGCTGAACTCGGCGCTGAACCGCTCCCAACCCTCTGCGCAGACTGCATCCGCAAAAAACTCGACCAGACAATCCGCACCGACGCGGAACTCGACAGTATCAAGCGCCCCGTCATCTACATCCCCAAAGCGGGAAACTGGCAGGAACCTCCTCCTGCCCGAATCACGGAGGAAGTCATCGCCCAGACCAGCACGGCGACCGCACGTGTGGTCTGCCTCGGTGATGAACTCACCTTGTCAACCGAAGACATAGCGACCAGTTGGCCCGTGCGCCTGGCAGAGAAACTGCAGGAGCGCTGCAGGGCAACCAGCGTCGTCAATGCAGGGATTTCAGGTTCGACAACGGCGCTCTGCCTGTCGCGCCTGGAGCGTGATGTGCTGCCGTTCAAGCCGCAAGTGGTCATCTTCTCTGCAGTCTTCGCCGACGCTTTGGCATGGCCCAAGTCTCCCGAACAATCCACTGCCTATGCTGAAAAACTCGCGGCTGACACGGAGGCGCTGCTGAAGGCGCTGACAGAGGCGGGCGTCAAGGTCGTCTGCTGGCTGCCGCAACCCATTTCCTGCGAAGAACCATCCTTGGCCGCCAACCTGGATTCCGCCACCGCAAGCCTCCGCAAGGCCGCCAACGCCGCCGGAACCATACTCGTGGACGCCAAGACCTACTGCAATGCGTTCGACGAAACTGCCTTCAAACGCTGGATGGCCGATTGGAAGCAGTTCAATGCCGAAGGTGCCGACAAACTGGCAAACTGGCTCAAGGACGCCATTGTCAGCGCCGGGTGCCTCAACAATGCCAAACCTCTCAACGATATTTCCTAAAACCTTAACCCATACACCCCAAAAACAAGGAAACCCAAAGATGAACAAAGTCCTGCAAGTCCTGTCCACCGCCGCCATTGCCGCCCTGATTTCCGTGGGCTGCGCCAAGAAGCCGAAACTGAACCTGAGCAACCTGCGCGAAGGCGGAAACGGTGCTGGCGGCGTTGGTCCCGCCACCGCTCTCAACTCCAATGACGCTCCTGTTTTCACCGCCAACAACTTCGGTGCGCAACCCTTCGTGCCCGGTGCAGGGAATGATCCCAACGGCTTCAACGGCGCGAACGGCGGCGCAAATGGCGCGAACGGTGCCTACGGCGCGAATGGCGGCGCAAATGGCGCGAACGGTGCCTACGGCGCGAATGGCGGCGCAAATGGCGCGAACGGTGCCTATGGCACGAACGGTGCCTACGGCGCGAACGGTGCCTACGGCGCAGACGGTGGTGCCAATGGTGGTGCCTGGCAGCAGATGGGTGCCGCAGTGGCACTGGACTCCGCAGCGCAGAACTTCCTGGCGAACGGAACCGCCCAGACCTGGAGCGACCGCGTCTACTTCGACTTCAACAAGAGCGACATCCGTGCTTCCGAACGCCCCGTTCTGGACGCTGTGGCAGCATTCCTGGCCGCGAATCCGAACAAGGTTCTCGTGATCGAAGGTCACACCGACCAGCGCGGAACGGAAGAATACAACCGCTCGCTCTCCGAGCGCCGTGCGATGGCGCTGCGTGACTACATTGCGAACATGGGCGTGGCACGCAACCGCATGATGACGATTGGCTACGGCGAAGACAAGCCCGTTGTGGCGCGTCCCACGAGCGAATCCGAGTATCGCCTGAATCGTCGTGGTCAGTTCCTGATTGGGGACAAGAAGTAGTCTTTGATGACGTCGAACGTCCTTGAAGTTTGTGCGGCGGTCGTCCTGTCGGGCGACCGCCTTTTACTCGCGACGCGTCGTCCAGGAAGTCACCTGGCGGGCAGTTGGGAGTTTCCTGGCGGAAAGAGGGAAGCAGGCGAGACATCGGAGCAATGCATCCAGCGGGAATTGGAGGAGGAACTGGGTCTGCGGCTGTCATCGGCGCACGAGGTGTTTACGTTGCGCCATGAGTATCCTGGCAAGACCATTCGGTTGCATTTCATGCACTGCCTGCTGCGAGAGCATCAGGTACCGCGTCCCCGCGAGGGGCAGTTCGCCGATTGGTTTACGCCCGACGAAATGGCCGCCCTCGACCTGGCACCCGCCGACCGCAACGCCGTGCAGTTCCTGCTGGACAGCGCCGTCATCGCCGTCGAAGACGTAAACGCTACGGAACTTGGCGCGTTGCGGGATTGGTTGCAAAGCCACCGCCGCCCTCCCCTTCGACTTCCTGAATGGATACGCTCCGCGATTCCCACAGGAAACGTTCTGCAATCCGTCCAGGCAAGCCTGACGCAGGGCGCACTTCACACGGTCTGTCAGAGCGCAAACTGCCCGAACCGCGCGGAATGCTGGGGACATCGTACCGCGACATTCCTCATCCTTGGAAACCACTGCACGCGAGACTGCCGCTTCTGCGCAGTTCCGCACGGAATCCCCTCTCCTGTCGAAAGCGACGAACCGTCCCGCGTCGCCCGCAGCGTGCAAGAACTCGGACTGCGCTATGCAGTCGTGACTTGCGTCACGCGAGATGACCTGCCCGATGGCGGAGCCGCGCAAATGGCGGCCACGGTGCACGCCATTCACGCGTTGCAAGGACATCCCAGCGTAGAGGTTCTCTGTTCGGACTATGCAGGGAACCTGGAGAGCGTGGACGTGGTTCTCGGCTCCTTGCCGGAAGTGTTCGGACACAACGTGGAAACCGTCGAGCGCTTGACACCTGCGGTCCGCAATCGCGCGGACTATCGGCGGAGCCTGGCGGTCCTGGCGCATGCCGCGGAACGCGGTGCCTGCGTGAAGTCGGGTCTGATGCTGGGACTGGGGGAGACGGAATGCGAAGTTCGCGCGACGCTTTCGAATTTACGAGACTCCGGGGTGTCCTTGCTGACGCTGGGACAGTACCTGAGTCCCAGCCATGCACATTGGCCAGTGTCGCGAATGGTTTCGCCAGAGGAGTTTTCGCGATGGCAGACCATCGCCGAGACGGAGTATCATTTTCAAAAAGCAACCTGCGGTCCGCTGGTTCGAAGTTCCTACCGAGCAGAAGAACTGATGCACGCTGCACAATCCCGATAGAGGCTCATCCATGAAATTAGCACATGAATATCGATTCCTGCGAATGTTCACTGACCACATGGTGCTGCAGCGGAACCAGCCTATCCATTTTGCAGGGAAAGCAAGCACGTGCAGTACCGTGCATGTCAAATTTCTGGGAAAGATGCTCAGCGCTGACTCCAATCGCCAGGGCAATTGGGAGGTGGAGTTTCCGAGCGCACCGGCGGGTGGTCCGTATGTGGTGACACTGACTGGCGCGTCGGACGCGGAGCCTGTCGTGCTGGAAGACGTGATGATTGGGGAAGTGTGGATGTGCTCGGGGCAATCCAATATGGAGATGCCCATCAAATGCGACAATCCGTTCTTCTCGATTGCAAACCCGGACGAGGTGCTGGCGCAGGCAGACAATCCGCAGATTCGTCTCTTCAACCACGCTCTGACCAAGGTCATTTCGCCGTTCAGCACGATGCAGGAGGTTCCCGAAGGGAATCCCGGCTGGCAACGGTGCAATGCGCAGAGCCTCGCGCCTTTCTCGGCCTGCGCCTACTTTTTTGGCAAGAAGTTGCAAGAGGACCTGAACTGCACGATTGGCCTGGTCAATACCGCCTGGGGCGGGACACGCGCCGAAGCGTGGATTTCCAAGCAGACCTTCCAGGCACACCGCTGGCCCTGCACCCCGCCACCACCCGACCCCAAACAACTCGAAGAAGCTCGCGAAAACGCCCGCAACTCCGAACCTTACCACCGCCTCATCGATTGGGTCCAGCGCTTCCAAAAGGAGTGCGCCGTCAGTTCCAAACTCCTCCAGCCAAACTACGACGATTCCGCCTGGGAAGTCAAGCCGTCGCAGAATTGCAGCATCCCCAGCCCGGGACGCGTCGTCGTTCGCATTGCCTTTGATTTGCCGGAAGAACTCGTCAACCAGGAACTCGTCCTGGAATATCCCTTCATCAACGACTACGATACCACCTACCTCAACGGGAAGAAAATCGGGGAAACCGACCTTCTACAACACGCCTACTGGGCCTCTCTGCGACAATATCCCATCCCCACTGGTCTGCTGCACGCGGGGCGCAATGTCATCGCCATTCTGGCAGACAACCACTTCGGCAGCGGAGGCATCAATCTCACCCAATTGCGCCTCACGCACAACTGGAAGAGCGTTCTAGAAATCAAGGAGCCGATGGTTGTCAAGACCGTGCATGAATTGCCGAAGTTCTTCGAGATTCGCCCACCAGTCCCCAATCTTCTGCAGGACATCAACCACCCAACCAGTCCCAACTATCCCTGCACCCAGTTCAACGCGCAAATCAACCCATGGCTGCAATACCGATTCCGCGGCGTCATCTGGTACCAGGGATGCACCAACAGCGGCCAGACCACTTACTACGATGTCCACAAGATGCTCATTGAAGACATGCGGAAGAATTGGCGCAACCCCAATCTGCCGTTTCTGCTTGTGCAACTCGCAGCCTATGATGACCATCACCCCGAAAACCGTTCCAGGGATGAGGACATGATTAACAAGCCATTCCCCTTCTTCTCCGCCTACGGGCTCACGCGCGAAATCCAGGCGCAGATGTCCCACGAACTCAAAAACGTGGAAATGGTTACAGCTTTCGATGTCGGAGACCATTCTGACATCCACCCGCGCGACAAGAAGACCGTCGGCTACCGTCTTGCCCTCAAGGCGGAGGACTGCGTCTACCACAAACGCGAGGTCTTCTCCTACAGCCCCGAGTTCAAACACCTGCAATTCCTGGACGATGGGAATGTCCGCGTCTTCTTCCGATACGCCCACAATGGCTTGCAAACCACCGATGGCAAGGATCCCACCGGGTTTGCCGTCGGCGACCGCACGGGGAACATCATCAAAGTGCGTGCGACCTTGGAGAAGACCACAATCCTCCTGCACGTGCCCACCGGCTTTGTGGCGGATTTCGTTCGCTACGCATACACGGGCTGGTGTCCCGTGAATGTCGTCAACCATGTCGGTCTTCCCCTCATTCCCTTCCGTTCCGATTCCCTCTTCCACTAGCGAGGGCACGACTCCTGGAGGGCACGACTCTTAGGGGGCACCTAGAGAAAAAACAGTTCTGCACGATACCTGCCAGTCTGCCTGTGCCATGTCTTGGTTTACTTTCATCATGAGTTCGGCCCTAATGCTAGGGCTGTATGATTTCAATAAGAAGCACGCCCTTTCGAACAACCGCGTAATGCCCGTGCTGTTTTTCTCCTCGTTGGTGGGGTTGGTTGCGCTGACACTGGTGCAGTTGTGCACGGGCCACCTGGCGGAGTATTTTCTATGCGGCTGGAAGGCGTGGGCGCTGGTGTTTCTCAAGGCTCTGATCGTTGCCTCGAGCTGGACGGCGGGCTTTTACGCATTGCACGACTTGCCGATCTCGCTGGCGGTGCCTGTACTGGGGACCTCCCCGCTGGGAGCTGCAATCGGCGGGGTGATTTTCTTTGGGGAATACCCCAGTTGGGTGCAAGTCCTCGGAATGTTCATCGTCTTTTTCGGGCTTTGGCGCTTCACGGGCATTGGACAATCGGAGGGCTTCTCCTGGAAGGGGCGCAATATGCTCCTGCTATTCTCCGCGACTCTTCTCGCCTCCGCAAGCGGCATCTACGACCGCTACCTCCTCAAGGTCCTGGGACTTGATGTCAACCTCGTCCAGTACCAGTTCTACGTGAGCCTCTGCATCATTCTTTCCTGCTTCTGGCTCGCGCAACCACATGTCGCCTTCCTACGGGAACAGAATCCCTTTCAATGGAAATGGTCCATCTTCGCCATCGGGATTTGCCTCCTGTTCACCGACTGGCTTTACTTCTGCGCAGTCGCCGATCCCGCCGCGCAACTCGGCGTCTTGAGCGTTTTGCGCCGCACCTCCGTCATCTTCTCCTTCCTCTGCGGCGCATTCTATTTCCATGAAAAGGACATCCGCACCAAGGCAGTTGCCCTTTTCATCGTGCTAGTGGGAGTATTCCTGCTTGGAATCTCCTAAACGGAACTATGCCTGTTCCCAGGCTTCGCGAATGGTCTTGACGGCGAGCTTGAGGGCGTCCAGTTCCCAGGTGACCTTTCCTTCGATGGCGATCACACCGTCGTAGCCATTGGCCTTGAGGGCATGCATCCATGCGGAGAAGTCGCTTTCTTCCTGACCAGGCGCAAGACGGTTCTTTGCGGTTGCGATGTGGGTGTGGGCAATCAACGGTGTGGAGAGCGCGAGGGAAGTGAGGTCGTTGTCGCACTCTGCGAAGTGATAGTAGTCGTTGAGGAGGCGGAAGTTGGGATGGTTGACGGCATGCACGAGCATGGCACCGCCCGCAACCGTGTTGAAGGTATTGGTTTCTCGGTGATTCAGGGGTTCCTGAACGATGATGACATTGTTCTTGGCAGCAGCCTCTGCGAGGTATTTCCCGACTTCGACGATTTGTTTCGCAGCGACAGACCAGTCGAATCCTTCAGGAACCTTGCGGGCAGCACCTGAGCCAAAGACCGCGCACCGGAGATGCGCCTGACCGGCGCGGCGCATGGTGACGTCAATAAACGCTTTGATGGCGTCCATATCGGCCTCGGGTCCCGTGAGGTGCATATCTGCCGGGAAGAGTCCTGCGCCACCGGCAAACGGAAGCGGGCTGGCAAGGTACTTCGGAAGCATCGCCTGGAACTCCTCCTCCGGAATACGTGCCGAAAAATGCTTGGGAATACCGGGGTCAAATGCGTCGAAACCGGCCTGTGCGGCGAGTTCCACTTGGTCGAAAGAACCACAAACAGAGACTTTCATGGGAAGATTCCTTTGGTTTAGGGTGAAGCAATGACTACAGAGGTAATTGCAAAACTCTCATCCCGGCCGCCGTCACGACGCGACGGCTTCATTGCTCTAACTCAGCGTGGTCACCACGCTTCGCTTTCGCTTTTCGTCCTCGCTTGCGGCGTTTGGGCGTTTGGGCGGTAGTTTTACAATTTCCGCTATAAATTGGGTGGTGGGAGAGGGGAAGAGGACGCCTGTGCAACGGGTGCAGAAGGAAGCGCGGGTGCCGGAGTTGCGACGACGGGCGCCGGTGCGGGTCGAGTGAGAGGCGCGGCGACGGGTTCAGGCTGCTTTTTCACAGCACGGTCCAGAGCCGCGAGAAGTTCCGCCTCGGCGCGCGCGCGATCGTAGAGCCATTCGACGCTCCAGAGGCGGTAGAGGCGCCAGCCGAGCGATTGCAGAACAGAGGTGCTGGTGTGGTCGCGGTCGCGGGCGGTTTTCTGGGAGGCGTAGGCAGGACCATCGCAAACGATGCCGAGCAGATGGTTGTCAGGATGTTCAGGGTCGCGAACGCCCAAATCGATGCGGAATCCAGAGCAGCCGATGTTGCGTTCGACATGCCAGCCGTTCTTCTCCAGGAAGGACGCCACCGTATCGCAAAGCCCATCCGCTTCCGTAGCGACTGCCGCACGCTCGACTGCAAGACCACGCTCCGCATAATCCAAGAAATAGCGCAGGTGCGCAGAACCGCGCGCTCCCGTGCGCTCCAAATCAATTTGGTATCCATGGATGGAAGAAAACACCACCACTTCTTCCTTAGCACGCGTAATGGCGACATTCAGGCGCCGCTCACCGCCATCGCGGTTGAGCGGGCCAAAGTTCATGATGAACTTCCCGTTCGCGTCTGGCGCATAGCAAATGGAGAACAGGATAGCGTCACGCTCATCGCCTTGGACATTTTCGAGGTTCTTCACGAAGAAGGGGTCTTCCGCCTCCTCGTCGAAGAATCGGTCGAGTTCCGGGCGTGCCGCGCGTCGTTCGTCCAGAATGTCTTCGATGAGGTCTTTTTGGGCCTGGCTGAAGGTGACAACGCCCATGCTTTTGCCGCTGGTAGCGGGATTGGAGAATCGTTCGAGAATGTAATCGACGATTGCCTCGGCTTCGCGGCGATTGGTGCGTTTGCGCTGTTCGTAGAGACCGTCGGCAACGAAATGGAAATGAACGCCGAGATGTTCGCTGTTGCGGGCGGCCGGGAATGTGAAAAGACGGTCGTTGTAGTAGTAGTGGTTGCTGAAGGCGATGAGGGATTCGTGTCGGCTGCGATAATGCCAGTTGAGGTAGGAGGAGTGTACGCCGGCGGCGAGGGTTTCGTCCAGGATGCTCTCCTGGTCCTCGAAGTCGTCCTCGTCTTCGGGGGCGGTATCGCCTTTTTGAAAGAAGGAGGTGGGAGGCATTTGCTTGGGGTCGCCGACGACGATGAGCTGCTTGGCGCGCGCAATGACCCCCACGGCGTCCCAAACGGGGATCTGGGAGGCTTCATCGAAGACGACGAGGTCGAACGTGGCGCCATCCGCAGGGAGATATTGGGCAACGGAAAGCGGGCTCATGAGGAAGCAGGGCTTGAGTTGAAGCATGATGTCCTTTGCCGATTCGAGCAATTGACGAACGGGCTTGTGGCGTGTCTTTTTGCCGCATTCATGCTTGAGGACACCGTATTGGTATTGCTCGGCTGGGGACATCTTGGTAAGGCTCGGCAGTTTCTGGAGGATTTTGGAGATGACGACCTCGCGCGCGAGTGCAGTATAATGGTCATCCAGTTGGCAGAATCGTCGAATCGAATCGTTTTCTGCGGATGCGATGAAGTTGCCGAGAGTGGGGGAAGCCTCGAGGATGCTGTCGAGCATGGCGCGATTGTAGGAGGCGCGATAGATGCCGGAGAGTTGTTCGGCCGCAGTCTTGCGCTCTTCGAGGAGTCGTGCCGCCTTTTCGAGGTGAACGGCGAGGGCATCCTGGCGGCATCGCAAATACGCAAAAATGACGCGCAGGTTTCCGCCGCAGCCCGCAATTGTGCGCGCCGTATCCTCCAACGGCGCGAGTTCCTTCGCCTCTGCCAGAGTGCTGGCGAATTGCGCGAAAGCGTCGCGGGAAGAAGCGAATGCGTCCAACGCTTTTCCCAGTTTGTTTTCTGCCGAAGCGGAATCCTGTGCCGAAACAAACGGCAGTTGCGCTGCGGCTTCGGGGGTGAGTGCCGCGAAGGAACGTGCGGCGTCCACAGCCTGCCACGCCTGCTCAAGGTCACGCTGGAGTTTCTCCCAATCGGGATGACTGGGCTGGAAGGCATCTCCCAGAAGTACGGTAGCCTGCGAGGTGGTGTTCTGGAGTTCCTTGCGGAGTTGGACGTATTGCTTGGCGTCGGGAAGGATTTTCTGCAGTTCTTCGACGGTAAGTTTGGCGGCACCGAGTTTTTTCAGCGAAGCGAGTTCCTGTAGGAGGGAACGGTTAGCAAAGAACCTCAGCAGGATAAACTTGGAGGCATTTTCACGGAGTCGTCTTTCGATGGAATCGCAATCCAATCCCGCCAAGACATCAAGTTGATAGGAACCCAACCGCGATTCCAGTTGCTGCATGGCAATCTGGTTTGCGATGAATTGCCGCAGGAACTCCTGCGCGTCCCGGCAGGCAGGTGCAAACAACCGCCTCGGCAGCGGCGAGGCCAATTTTACCGCAATGCCGCGCAAAGTTTCCACGCGTCCCAAAGTTTCCTTGCCGACGGGCAACTGCAAGACCTCGCATGCATTGGTAAATGCCTTGCGAAGCGAGGAAGTACGTTGTGCAAGAGCGTCTGCTGTGGAAAGGATTTGCTGTTCGAGGCGGGGGTTCCAGTCTGCGGGATTGAGTGCGCAGAGGTGGTGTGGGTCCTTGCCTGGCGGGAGTTCTGCGAAGGAGGAGACGAGTTTATCGAGGAGGGGGAACGTGGCCTCATAGTCGTCGCGGGACTGCTGGAGCGTATCGACCTGGACAAGTTCAGGACGCGGAGTATATTCCTGGTGAGAAAGTGCGTCGGAGATGCAGAGATATGCGGTTCGCCCGTTGGGATAGCGATGATGAAGCACCTTCAGGTAGGCGGCCAACTGCTCCATGACGGAGCGCAATTCCGCGGAAGTGCGGTTCCAGTCCTGGGGAATGGTGCCTGGATTCGTCATCGCCATGGCCTCCGCAAACTGCGCCAGGACCTCGGATTTTCCAGCCTTGTTGGAGTGCAATTCGAGGCAGAACGGCTTGAGACCGATTTTCGAGAGACGACGGTGCACCACATCCAGTGCGGCACGCTTTTCAGAGACAAACAGAACGCGACGCCCCTTCGCGAGGTTGTGCGCAATGATGTTCGTGATGGTCTGGGACTTTCCCGTGCCAGGAGGTCCGTGCAAAACAAAACTCTTCCCTCGCTCGGAATACAGTACTGCTGCCAATTGCGAAGAATCCGCCGTCATCGGGCAGTACAACTCCTCCAGCGTGATGTTGGATTCCACCTCCTCGGGCGGGAATACCTCCACTCCATCCTCAAACATGGACTTGCCTTCGATCAAGTGATTCACCAGCGCGTGCCCCCGCAGTTCATCAATACGGTTCACCAAGTCATTCCACATAATGAACTTGTTGAACGAGAACAGCCCCAGGCGAATCTCCTCGTGGACCTCCCAGCCAGAAAGGTTTTTGACGGCTTCGCGGAAGATCTGGAGGACGCGCGGCACGTCAATGCCATGTTCATCCATGGGGAGCGGGTCGAGGCCCGGAATATCGAGGTGCTGCTCCTGCCGCAGGAGTTCGAGAAGCGTGACATTGACGATGGTGTCTTCGTCCTGCCGTTCGAGTTTAATCCCGTCTGCGATGGCTTTTCTCTTGAGGGAGACCGGCATCAAAAGGAGCGGTGCAAAATAGGACTTCTTATCGCGGGTGGAGGATTTCCATTCAAGGAAGCCGATGGCGAGGAAGAGAGTGTTTACGCCGCCCTCCTCCAAATCGGTCTTAGCCTGGCGGAGGAGGCCCGTCAATCGCGAAGCAAGGTCCTTTGGGGGGACATCGGCCCAGAGGCGCTTTTGCTTGAACTCCTTGGCGATGAGGTCGCGTGTGTGCGCAGGCCATTCGAGGAAACGGAGTGCGGCGACCTCGCGGGCCTCCTTTTCGTCCAAAAGTTCCTGGACGCTGCCGATGGAGAACGTCTGTCCCGAAGCCATCTGGTCTTCGAGGGTTGCGACATCCGTGCAGAACAAAGGCACAATTTGCTTGGACGCGCGGACATTGAGGAGGCGATTGCGCAAAGAGAGGTCGAGCAGTTTGCTTTGCCAGCGGGCGACGCGGCCGCCTCGGCGGGAGATTTCGAGGGAGTTGAGGTCGATTCGTTCCTGAAGTTTGCGTCGTCCTTCCTCGGCGAGTTGCTCGGCGAAGGTCTCGGGCGGGACGAACTCCACGCCGTCCTCGGTTTTGCGCAAGGGAAGCGAACGAACGCCGCCCAGGCGCGCACGGCAGACATCGATGGCGCAAAGAAACTCGCTCTCATGCCCCAATTGATTCTGAATCACCGTTTGGACAGCTTGTTCAAAGGTGGCATTGCCTGTCACCATCGTGGTCTCGAAGGCGACGAGTTCATCCAAATCAATCATCTTGCGGATTTTCTGGAGGTCGAACATCGGAACCTCCGTGAAGTAGTAATCCTGCAAGTGACAAGCGACAAAAGCATGCTCCTGCATCATGATGAGCACAGGGTGCAGCCCGCAAAGTTCCAGCACTGAAGCGATCAGGAGGGAAAGGTCCAGGCAACAACCGAGGCGAAACTTGTAGATGTTGTCCGCCAGGCGGATATGCTGCCCAGGCACGTTCATGGAAACCGAAGGCGTGACGTAACCGATTCCAAGGTTGTGGACGGCACGATACACGGCCGCGCATGTCTCGTAGACGCGGTCGCGATCCTTCTGATAGCCGACGATGGCGTCGTTCCCCGTTGCGGCCTTGAGTTCAGTTCGAACATCGGCAAGGAGGCGGGAAATGACGTCCATATTGGGCGTCACGAACGCGGCGACTGAGGCGGGGTAATTGTTGATGCCAAGAAACTGGTCGGCGCTGTAGGCGGTAAAGTCCTGGCGGGCGGAGCCGACGGGTTCCCCGTCCGCAAGGACATTCAGGATATACTGCGCGGGCATGGCATCGGCAAGTCCGACGAGCGCCGCGTAGTCGAGTTTGACCTCCAAATCGCCCAGGGTTGCCTCCTGGCCCGCTTCGAGAGAATCCAGCAGGAATGTTGCCGGCTCCACAAACATCGGTGTCGTGGAAAGTTGGCACTGGATGTTCTTCACGGGTGCGTCCGTCAGATTTTTGAGGCGGATTTCGTGAATGACGCGGGCGCCACTCAGCAACAACGCCAGATTGATGGCAGGTGCCGCGGAGATTTCTACTTGGAGGATAGTATCATTTGTCATAGAAGGAACAACAGCGAGTCGCCGTTGGATGTTTTCCAGTCGGTGTCCTGCTATCGGCAGAACCCCAAAACGAGTAATCCGGCCACGGAGTGTTCCATGGCCGGAAGGAGTTTCGGACTATTTATCGAAGGGGAGTTTGAAAGGTTTGGGAGGAGGTTGTGGAGCGGGAGGTTGAGCACCTTGGATGGCGGTCATGCGGAAAGGTCTCAGGTAGACCCCGTTTTCGATGTCGGCCTTGGTGAGGGTTCCCGAGTTGGGGACGAGACCGGCGTAGGAGAGTTTGGCGTCGACACGGGTGATTTGGACGGTGGCGATCTTCTCCTCGGTACGTCCGAGAGATTCTCCGTTGGAGGGGTTGGTGATTTCCTCCCCGAGGCGGAAGACATCGTAGTACGCGCCAGGAACCATGAGGCTGCCGCCGCGGTCCAGGACGAACTCGCCGTTCACGAGCAGTTGCAGAACCTTGATGGGGTAGATGTTGTCCATTGCCTCCGCGATGCGGACGCCTGCATATTGGACGAGCGTCTGGTAGAGACGGAGCATGTCACCGCCAGACTGCGCGATTTCCTGGGGAGCGAGGTCGATGATGATATGGTCGGTCCACTTGATTTGAGAAGTAGCGGGAACAACGATGCGGTAGTCGAGTTCGAGGAATGCGCGGTCGATGGTGGTGTAGGCGTTTC
Organism: Victivallales bacterium; assembly: GCA_017431255.1. Lineage (GTDB taxonomy): Bacteria > Verrucomicrobiota > Lentisphaeria > Oligosphaerales > Oligosphaeraceae > RGIG2581. The sequence continues at coordinate 10,283 of JAFRLI010000116.1, read as the reverse complement.
CGGAGACTGCAATGGTGCGGGTCTGCGGTGCGGCGATATAGAGCTGCTTGACAGTGCCGAGCACCATATAGTCCAATCCCAGCGTCTGCCCCAATTTCGCCATCTCCACCACGGAACCTTCCGCTGCCAGCAGGTTTTTCTCCGCCTTCAAGGCGGCATTGTCCTGGCGGGTCAGCACCGCAAAGCGGCGCGACTGCGTGAAGTGCATGTTGAAGTCGCTCAGAATGTCATCCGACACCGTGGAAGCCGCCATCTTCGTGTTGCCGACGAGGAAATGCGGGTCGCGCGTCGCAAACGGAATCATCGCAATCTTGCGGCGGCTATCCGGAGAAAGTTCCGGCGTGACGTACTTGAGAATGTCTGCAGAGACGTGGACTTCCCACGTGCCATCTTCCTGCTTGTTCTCTTGCAGAATGCGATAGCTGGCTATCGTCCCCTGCGTCAGCAAACGCAACTTTTCCTGCGTCTGTTCCTGGATATTGACGGTGCGGTTGCCCTGCCCATTTGTGGTGACACTCACCTGCGCCAGCGTGGCCGCAATGTCCCGCTGGCTGTCCAGACGCGTGCCGGTCCCTTGGCGGACAGCCTCTGCCAGCGCGTTCGCGATGGCCTGCTCGCGAGTGGGCCCCGTCGCCGTCGCTTCGACGGTGAGTTTCTGGTTCTCTGCACGCAGGGAGACCAAACCGAACAAAAGCAATGCAAAGAGGAAAAGTGCTTTCTTCATTTAGAAATCCTCCAGAGTATTGAACTTGCGGCCATCAAAAGAGCCTGGCTTGGCCGCGGGCTGCTTGTCCTTGGGCGTCTGCGGAGAGGGACGATCAAAATTGTTCTCGTTAAAGGCCTTGACCGTCCGCAGCGTGCTGTATTTCCAGCAACGGACCGTGCAGAACATCTGCTGCCCGTTCGGAAGTTTGAACGCCTTGGGAGGCATCAGGCTCGAAATGCCCTGCAAGTCCATGCTCGCCCTCGTCTGGCTCCGGTTCTTTGATATTTTCACAATATTTTTGATGTTTTTCTCAAACGCCATTGCGTCTGGCTTGACCTCTTTCTCGATGAACCTATCAATCTCTTCTCCCGTTTGCAACCGTTTTTCCGCTGACATCTGCCCATTGACAACCTCGGCAATCATACCATCTGCCAGGTCGATGCAGTTGCTTTTCGCAGTTTCCCGCATGCGGGAGTTGATGAAAGGATCATTGCTGTCTGGAACAAAGGACGAGACCGCGAATGCCACGATAACGGGAGTACCATCTTGGTCGTAGACAAGACGAGGTCCAAGGTCACCCAGCATATGTGTCACATCCTTGGGAAGATATTCCTTCAAATTCTGTCCCTTTCCCTGGATGAGAGAGGCGCGCTGCATCGAGATATCCTTTGCCACCTGCATGGTCTTCAAGGATTGGATGGCGACGACACCGATATGCGCACTTCCCTTCGCATCAATCTTCACAGTCGTCTGCATCGGGAAAATACCAGAAATATCACCAGACGCCTTTTTCAAGGTATCCTTGATAAAATGCTCATAAAAAAACACCTTTTTCTGTTTGACCGTCATCGTCTGGACTTTGCCGGGATCCACACCGAGCTTGACCAGCTCCGCGTCCAACTTTGCAGAAGCAACATCCAAAGTCTTGTCTAACAACGCTTGAACTTTCCCCATGGATTGCGGGGTGGCTTCCAGAGGCGGGAGATCACGGTTGTTTGTGGAATTATCCTCCATAAACCCCCTTGCCTTGCCCAAAACAAGTTTTCCATAGTGGAGGAAGCAAAGTTTCTCCTGAATATCCGTCATGACCTGGTCAAACGCATTCGAGAGGGAAACCCCAAATTGTGGGTCAGTGGAAGGCAGGGTAACGGGGCGGGAAGCAAAGATGAAAAACTTCCCGTCTTTTTCTCCCCAATCCTCCAATCCAAAACTTTCGCGGACGGTTTCCGCCCATTCTTCCACGCTTTGGGCGGAATCCTCAATGAAGTTTGGATTGGAGTATTTGTTCTGTTCCTGAATATCGGCCTGGGAGAGTTGCGCGGGTGCGTCGTTGGAAGCCTCCTGTGCGATGGAGCAGAAGGGGATGGCAAAACTGAGCAAGAATGCGGGCAAAGCAAGACGTTTCATGAGAAGAGATCCTTTTTTTTCAGTGGTGAAAAGATGGTGTCAACGACGTTGACGCTTGATGATTTTCTGCTGGTCTTCCCAGATGGCGACGCCAGTCTTGAGATCTGTCAAAGAGAGTTGGAAGTAGTATTCGATTTGTGTTTTGCTGGAGGTAATCCGGAGTTTTTGCTCCAGGATTTTTCCAGAGATGGAGAGGTCGGGAGCAATCATCTGTCCCTGACCGGCGATGGTGTTCTGGTTGAACTCCGCGTCTGCACGCAATTCACGGGACATTTTCGACATGGCGTCCTCGGGTCCATTGATGCCGACAGCGGTGGTAATGGCGGCCTTGCCGCTGCGAAGCAGTTCCACGCGGATGGTCTTCATGAGTTGGTCCGTGTCAAAGTCCCGGGTCGTGTCGTTTTTGATGCGACTGATGGCGATGACATATCGTCCGCCATCGGGCTTGTTGAGGCAACCCGTTTCGAGCATGCTGGCAATCATATTTTGGGCAGTGGCGTCGAAGTCACGATAATCGATTCCGGCGACAGCAGGTCCACGGTCGTGTTCCGTATCGACCATTTCGACGGATTCACATCCGCAGAAAACGAGGGACAGCACAGCAGCAAGGGCGAGGGTCTTGAGGTTCATCATAATTCAGGGGTTCCTTTGGGTTGGGGGAAATATGGGAAAAAGGGAAAAACTACTTTTTGGCGCGACGGAACTGCATTCGGGAGAACTTGGCTTCCGGATGGATGGCGTTGGCGGTCAAGGTGAGAGTTTCGCCGGAAGCAAAACCGCGCCGATTCCAGTTGGAAAGAGCGGTCGAAATGACGCGACCATCTTCCCGATACCAGAAGGTGCGATACTCCAATGGCAAGTAGGAGCGAGAAACGTTCTGAACGTCAACGGACAACTGCAACGTCCCGCTGGCATTCTCCGACAGCGTTGCGTTCTTCACCAGAACTGCACTCGCGACGTCCGTTCCTACAACCACCAACTGACCACGCTCCGCGTCCTCCACAGAATACTCCGGAACACGCGTCGCACATCCCGTCAGCAACAATCCCAGCATCATCGCCAGCAAAACCATGTTCTTCCACTTCATCGCAATTTTCTCCTTTCTTCAGACCCAATTGGAAAACCCTGTCTCCTCCACACCCAAAATATGGACCATTTTCCAATCAAATCTTTCTTGACTTAGAATGTTTTTTCGAAAAAATCACATTTCCCACCAACATTAACTTAAGAGACAACTTCCTTTTTTCAAGTCGCACAGAACGGAAAAAACGACCTGCGATTTCAACTGGCGAGGAGTAAAGCCGGAGGTTAGCGCGGTTGGAAAAGGAGAGAAACGAGGAAAATGAGGAGGCGGCTTGCAGAACTGTCAAAAGGAATTACATTAAAGTTGGTGTTTTGTGTATTTTGCAAATCAAATAACCCAAGGAGTAAAGAGTCATGACAGGGAAACTGTTGAGTCGTCTGGCAGTGTTGTTTGCCAGTGTGTGGATGAGCGTGTCCGTGATGGCAGCGCAAGTCGGGGAAGTGCAGGTAGTTGCGTCATCTGGGAAAATTGCGCAAGACCGTCTGGAGGTCTTGGTGAAGCACATGATTGGGACTCGCGTGGGGACGGAGTTCAGTCCGAACGTGGTGTCGGAGGACATCAAGCAGTTGGTGAAAAGCGGGAACTTCGAGGATGTCCAGACGAAGTTCGAGCAGATGGACGACGGGCGCATCCGCGTGATTTTCACCGTTGCGCCGAAGCCGATGGTGGTAAAAATCTCGTTCCAAGGGAACACGGAATATACCGAAAAGTCCCTGCGCCGCCTGGCAAAGCATGAAACGGGGATCCCGCTGGACGAAAATCAGCTCTCAAAGGACCGTATCGAGATTCTGAACCGCTATCGCAATGCGGGATTCTACGGTACAGAGGTGCAGACCATCCGCACGCAGGCAGAAGATGCAAACGGCGTCGAGGTGACGTTTGTCATCAAGGAAGAAGTTCGCCACAAACTCAAGAAGGTCTATTTCCAGGGCAACACCGCCTTCACGGAAAAAGAATTGCGGAGAGAAATCTACACCAAACGCCAGTGGTGGCGCTACATCCTGCGCTTCGGAAACTACTACAATCCCGAACTCAAGATGCTCGACCAGGACAAACTCCAGGAACTCTACCACAGCAAAGGATACCTCGATTTTGCGGTCACCGACGTCAAAACCAATCTTGTGGACGATGACAAGTGGGTGGAAGTCACCTACGTCCTCCAGGAAGGAACCCCCTACACCATCACCAACATCTCCATCGAAGGCCAGAAGAAGTTCACCGAACAAGAACTCCTCAATCGTACCACCCTCAAGCCAGGGCAAATCTTTGACGGCACAAAGCAGAAGACCGACATCAGCCTCATGAAGGCCGAATACGAACGCCTCGGATACCTCGAACTCCAGTTCTGGTCCACGGAAGACAAGAACTCCTCTGACCACACCGTCGCCATCACATACCATGTCAACGAGGGCGAACCCTCGAATGTCCGCCGCATTGACATCGTCGGGAACGAGCGCACGCAAGAGCGCGTCGTGCGCCGCGAACTTGCCATCTCCCCCGGAGACAAGAGCGACAACAGCAAAATCCGCATCTCCCGCAACCGTTTGATGAACCTGGGATATTTTGACAAAGTGGACATCCTCCCCGTCGCCACGGACGACCCGGCCCTGCGCGACCTGCGCATTGAACTCGGCGAAAAACCAACGGGAACCCTCTCCTTGGGCGCAGGATTCTCGACGGAAGACAACGCGATTGCATTCGTGGAATTCGGCGAAACCAATTTTGACCTAGGTCGTCTGCTGCGCGGCGAATGGCCGCCGAAGGGTGCAGGACAACGTCTGCGCACGCGCATTCAGGTCGGCAGCAGCACCTCAAACATCAGCATCAACCTGACGGAACCCTGGTTCCTCGACCGCCGACTCGAACTCAGCACCGACATCTTCCTCCACAACCGCTTCGAAGACGAATACGACCAGCGCAACATCGGATTCGGCCAGACCCTCTCCTGGCCCGTCGCATTCCGGATTCCTGGCACCGAGCACACGGAAAACTGGCGCGTCGGCGTCGGCTACCGCATTGAATACATCCGCATCAGCGATGTCGACAAGCATAAGGAAGAAAGCGCCATGGAAAAGGGCGACTTCGTTCCAGACCACTGCATTGCCGACGACGAGGGCAGCGAGTGGGCCAACCGCTTCCTCCTCCGCCTCTCCCGCGATACCCGCGACTCGTTCCGATTCCCGACCCGCGGCTCCCAAATCACTGCGCAAACCGAATTCGTCACCACCGCCCTCGGTGCTTATGAAAACTATGGGCGCTTCAACTTCGAAGTCACCAAGTACACTCCGATCTTCCGCGACTTCATCCTCAAACTCAACGCCGACTACGCTACCTCCACCTCCAGTGACGATATCCACATCTTCGACCGTTACTTCGCCGGCGGTATCGGCACCGTCCGCGGCTTCAAGCGCCGCGACGTCGCCCCCCGTGACCGATTTGACGACCCGCTGGGCGGCAATTCGATGGTCACCGCAACCGCCGAACTCATCAAACCCGTCAGCGACATCATGTTCGTGAGTGTCTTCCTGGACGCCGGCAATGTCTGGTGGGACGACTTCGAGTGCGACTTGGGCGACCTGAACTACTCCGTCGGTTTCGGCGTGCAGTTCCGCGCCATCCCCATCTCCATCTACTACGGCGTCCCCATCGAAACTACTTACGACCACCTCGACGGACGCAGCGGACGCATCCACTTCAACATCGGCATCACCTACTAACCATTCATGAAAACCCTGAACTGGTACATCATGAAGAACATCGCCTTCAGCGCCCTGCTGGCGCTGGGGGTGTTGACCTTTGTGATGCTTTCCGGTCAGTTGTACCAGGCAGGGGATTTGCTGTCACGCGGCGTATCTCCTGCCTTCATGGGGAAGTTTCTGCTGTACCTGATGCCTGACATGATGCGGTTCACGCTTCCGCTGTCGGTCCTGATTGCGACTGTGCTGGTGTTCAGCCGCATGTCCTCGGACAACGAGATTGTGGCGATGAAGTCAATGGGGGTATCCTTATGGCAGATTGTATCTCCGGCGTTATTTTTGAGTTTTCTGCTGAGTGGATTCTGCCTATGGTTGTCGCTTCAAGTCGCGCCGAAGTTGCGGTATCGTTCGAATCAACTCTGGTGGGAAGCGACGAACGAGACCCCCGTGGCGCTGCTGGAACCGGGTTCTTTTTCCGAACTGTTCCCGGGGTGTAACATTCGCATTGGAGCACGGGAAGGAGAAGACCTGGTGGACGTGCACATTGTGATACGAGACAAGCGCGGGGAAAACGTCCAGGAAATCGCAGCGAAACGCGGCCGTGTCGCCTTCAACCAAATCGAGAAAGTTCTGGAATTGGAACTGGACGATGCGCAGATCAACAACCTCAAGATGGACGGAAAGCAGGACGAATCCCACCTCAACTTCCTCTCTGCCAAGTCCATTCGCATTCCTCTGGACACAGAGTCCTCGCGAAACAAGAACAAACTCACCCGCAAGTACAAGTTTATGGATTTGCGAATGCTGTGCGCGAAAATCGAATTGGAACGCAAGCAGGGAAAAGACGTAACGGAACCACTGGTGAATCTGCACAAGCGGATGGCGCTGTCCCTGTCTCCATTTTCCTTTTTGCTTCTGGGTTTGCCTTTCGGTATTCGCAGCAAGCGTTCTGAACTTTCCGTAGGTCTTCTCATCTGCGTGCTGCTGGCACTTGGATTCTATGCCTTCATGCTTCTGGGGGACGCACTGCAGAAGTTCTCTGGCCTCCATCCTCAATACATCATCTGGATCCCCAACCTGCTGTACCAGGTCGCGGGTGTCTACATGCTCCACCGCCTGGAACACGGCGGCTGACCTTTCTCATCATTATGCCTTCTGACCTTTCCCACATCCGAAACTTCTCCATCGTCGCACATATTGACCACGGGAAATCCACCTTGGCCGACCGTTTCCTGCTGTACACGAAAACCATCGAGGAACGCACCTTCCATGACCAAGTGCTTGACGCAATGGATTTGGAGCAGGAGCGCGGCATTACCATCAAGTCCCATCCCGTGCGAATGCTCTTCCATTCCAAAAACGGCGGCGACTTCGTGTTCAACCTCATCGACACGCCTGGACATTCCGACTTCCAGTACGAGGTGTCGCGTTCCCTCGCCGCTTGCGAAGGTGCCATCCTGCTCGTGGACGCCTCCCAAGGCGTGCAGGCTCAAACCCTCGCAACGGCCAACCTCTGCATGCGCCAGGATCTCACCATCATACCCGTCATCAACAAAATCGACCTGCCATCCGCCAATCTCGACCTATGTTACGAGCAAATTGAGGAACTTTTGGCGATTCCCCGAGAGGAGGTGCTTTTGGTGTCGGCGCGCACGGGGGTCGGTGTCGAAAATTTGCTGGAAGCGGTCGCGGAGCGCATTCCGCCACCCAAGGAGAATGCTCCAGAGACGCTGCAGGCGCTTGTGTTCGACTCGGTGTACGACGTGTACCGCGGCGTGGTCGTGGATGTTCGCGTAGTGAACGGGTCCGTCCGCCCTGGGATGAAGTTGCGCCTGTACAGCACGGGTGAAGAGAGTGAAGTGAAGGAAGTCGGGTACTTCAGTCCAAGCATGAAGCCAGGGAAGGAACTGCTTCCTGGCGAGGTTGGCTACGTCATCACGGCGATCAAGGATCCGTTGGCGTTCCATGTCGGTGACACGGTCACCGCTGCGTCAAACCCCTGCAAAGAGGCACTGCCTGGCTTCCAGCGTTCCTCTCCGATGGTCTTCAGCGGAATCTACCCAATGGACACCGATGACTACGAGGCACTCAAGTACAATATCGCGAAGTTGCGGCTGAATGACGCGGCTTTCGTCGCGCAGCCTGAAAGTTCCGTTGCGCTGGGCGCAGGTTTCCGTTGCGGCTTCCTAGGACTGCTGCACATGGAAATCGTCCAGGAACGATTGACACGCGAGTACAATATGGACTTGCTTTTGACGTATCCAAGCGTCATCTACCATGTCTACATGAAGGACGGTACGATGAAGGAGGTCGATAACCCGCAGTACATGCCGGACGCGAGTGCCATCGACCATGTCGAAGAGCCAATGATCAAGGCGCACATTATCTCGCCATCGAACTACATGGGCCCCATCATGAACCTTGTGCTGGACAAGCGCGGGGTATGCGAGCGCACCGACACCGTCGACCACCTCCACGTCATGATCACGGCGCGCCTGCCGCTCCACGAAATCGTGCTTGACTTCTATGACAAACTCAAGACCATCACGCGCGGCTATGGTTCCATGGACTACGAGCCAGACGGCTACGAGCCAGGCGAAACCGTGAAACTTGAAATACTCGTGAACGGAGAGCCCGTGGACGCGCTGGCGTCGCTTGTGAACTCGCAGCGTGCGGTGGCACGTGCAAGAATGATTTGCGAACGTTTGAGCGAGGCGATTCCGCCCGCTATGTTCAAGATTGCCATTCAAGGCGCGGTCGGTGGGCGCATCATCGCCCGCGAAGACGTACGGCAACTTCGCAAGAACGTGCTTGCAAAATGCTACGGCGGTGACATTACGCGCAAGCGCAAGTTGCTGGACAAGCAGCGCGAGGGCAAGAAGCGCATGAAGGAAATCGGCAATGTGAACATCCCGCAGGAGGCGTTTGTCGCCGTCCTGAAAGCCAACAACGAAGACGAGAAATAACACCATGCCACTCTGGTTCGTCATTCTACTCGATATCGCGGTCATCTGGTTCTTCTTCGGAAACAACATCGAGGATTTGCTCCGCACAGGTCTCGCGAAGAAACGCCACGCTCTCAAGGAGTTTGAAAAGTCCTATAAAGCCACGCTGGAGCGCGATTTGGACATCCTGCCGCCCGAAAAGGTCTCTTTTTTGGAGGAACTCATCGCGAATGTGCATGAAGTCCGTACGAAAGGGGACAAGGCCGCCGTGGAGGAATGCCTCGCCGTCCAAGAGAATCCTGCCACGACTGCGAAACTTCCCAGACCCAAACCCGGTGCCGCCATCGGCACTCGTGCAGAAATGCTTCTGGTGGTGCTCGCGGTCGCCTTCGGCATCCGTGCCCTGTTCCTGCAACCCTTCAAAATCCCGACTGGTTCGATGCAGGTCACGCTGTTCGGAATCCATTTCGAAGAGGCGGACCGCACACCGCTGCCAACTTCCGTCCCTGCCAAAGTCTGGTCCTATCTGAACTATTCACGCCGCACGATGGACGCTGTCGTGCGTGCAAATGGGTATTTCGATCCCGAAAGCCTCACCCCGGTGAAGTCCCTTCCGCTCCTGCCGCGCACCGCATTTCGCATCGGCGACCAGACCTATCTCCTGCCCGGCGAACCTGACAACGTCCTGCAAACCCTCGTCGAACAGGCAAAGAATCCCACACACGCCGAGTTCTTCCAGCGGCTTCGCATCTACCGCTATTTCGGAGAACGCGCCGCCCTAACCCAGGAAGAGCGCGAAAAAGGGTATTTCCGCCAGGGCGATGTCCTCGCCCAGGGATACCTTTCGCTCGGCGACCACCTCTTCGTCAACCGCACCAGTCTCTGCTGGCGTGAACCACGACGCGGCGACGTGATGGTATTCGTCACCGATGGTCTGACCGACCCCGACGGGACGGGCTTTGGCGGACGATTCTACATCAAGCGCCTCGTCGGTCTCCCAGGAGACGAACTCCTCATCCGCGACCACAAACTCTGGCTCAAAAAGCCAGGCGATGCCGATTTCCAGCCATATGATGAAGTCGCCAAGGGCTTCCGTCGCGTCCACTCCTGCCAAGGCGGCTACCACGGCTACGCCAATATGCCGCACACACAATACCTCACCAATGGACAAGATTCCTTCCGCGTCCCCGAAGGACAGTATTTCATGCTGGGCGACAACAGCGAAAACAGCAAAGACAGCCGCTACTGGGGAACCGTCCCACGCCGGAATCTCGTCGGCACCGCGTGTGTAGTATGGTGGCCGTTCACGCGCCGCTGGGCTCCGCCGCGGCCGCCTATGCGCGTCAGAACGGCATTCCGGTCGTCTATACGGACCTCCCGCCCGTCGTCGACGGGGGCGTCATCGGGAGTATGACCTGGACGCTGTGCGAGGACGGCCTGCTTCT
>JAFRLI010000115.1 GCA_017431255.1 Victivallales bacterium | reverse complement strand
GGGAGCAAGAGAGGTCGAGAGTGATGTAGAGACCTGCATTTTTGCAGGCGTTGATGAGATAGTGGAAGTTGTCCATCTGTTCGGGACGCAAATCCGTGGATTTGGCGGGTTTGGGTTTGGAAAACTCGCGTTCGGCGTGATGGAAACGGATGGTGTTGTAGCCGTTGCGGACGAGTTTGCGGACGAGTTCATCCGCTGCGTCATGCCCGATGGTGTTCGCGGAGAAGCAGAGGTTGGGACCGTGCAGGCGGATGGTCTGCCCGGGAGCGTTTTCAAAGGAGAAGTGCCCGTTCTTGTCCACAATTATCCAGCCGTATTTGCCGGCGGGGGTGTGGTTGGTGCCAGAGAAGTCGAGCGGGGACTTTTCGATGGTGTCGCGGTTGAAGTCAAGCCGTGCCCAAGTTGCGCCTTCCTTGATGATCAGTGGGATTTCTGCCTCGGTGAAGGTGATTTTGCGGGAGCCGAGCGTGGCTGCGAAAATCATCCAGAAGCCGTTTTTGACGCGGAAGGTGATGGACTTGGCGGGTTTGGGGAGTTCGAACGTGGAGGCATAGAGACCGATTTGGGAACTGGGGTTCTGTGCCTGCCAGACAATGCCACCGTTGGTGAGGTCACCGGCAACCCACCAGTTGCCGACGTCTGTTCCGCTGATCACTGGGATTGTCCCTTGCGAGCCGTCCTGGTAGGTGACGAGCATATTTCCGACTTCCTGCTTGCTGGCGGGTGTCCAGCCCGACGTGTGGAGGAGGTAGAGCATTTGCAAGTCCGTACGGGGAACTTGGATGGTGGCTTCGGTGGGAAGGAAGGTTGCGCCGCGTTCAGGTGCTGCGAGATTGATGATGGCGCGGCCGTTGTTGGTCTTGGGGTCTACGGTCTCGAAGGGGACGTTGTTGGCGTTGAGGCGACCGGGCTTGAAGGCGCGAAGGTCGTTTTCGTTGCCCTGGTCGGTCCAGCCGCCCTGGTTGTCGTGCGCTTTTTCATCAATGTAGGTGCTGTTGAGGGCGTTTTTGATGTTGATGGGCTGGAAACGGTCGGGGGTGAAGGAGACCTTGCAGGAGAAGATGCGTTCGTTGGGAGCGGGGGCCTGGGGATCGATTCGGACGGTGTAGGTGGCCCCCCACTGGTAGTTGTCCTGGAGCATAAAGGACATGTTCGGTGCCGTGAAGGTATAGAGGCCCTTTTCGCCTGCGAAGCCGAGGCTGTTGGATTTGCGGCGGATGAGTTGGACTTCGCGGTGGACGAGCGGGAAATTGTAGGGTTTCCCGTCGTATGCCAGGTAAGCCCCGCGTTCCTGCAACGTGGCGGCGAAGGAAAGTTGGTCATGTGCGGGGAACTTATCAGCCCGCGCCTTGAGGGTGGCTGTGAACTCGTAGAGAGAGGGCGCGACGCGCTTCAGGGTGGATTTCACATCTACAGTCGTTCCCTGAAGGGACCAGACACCCGTATGAATCGCGGTGCCGTTTTCCGTTTTGACGGGGGCGGGTTTGTAATTTGACTGATTCTGGGGAACATAATGCCAGCCAGAAGCGAAGAACTGCCAATGGAGGTCAAGAGGTCCCAGCGTAAAGCCGCCTTGATTGTCCAAGGTAAGGTCGGAGGCACGCATGCCCAGTGCCTCCACTATGGCCGGGTCTTCGGGCATCGCTTGCGCAAAGCAGACACTGCACGACAGCAGCGCTCCTGCCAATAATAACACAAATGAATTCTTCATTTCTTTGCTCCTTGGGCTTTGGGGAAGTGATTGGGACTCTTCATTGCACTCAAACGAACAGCCAATCGCTAATATAACACCAGATTCTGGTTTTTTCCCAAAAAAGACGCTTTTTTGTGAAAAAAGCGAGAAGCCCCTATGTACCGATGGCATCCCACCGTTGGAAGGAAGGTAGTGACGGCGTCCCGCCTTCGGGCAGTTCCCCCGTTTGTTCCAGTCACAGAAAAAGGGAGGAAGGGGAGGTCCCTTCCGCCCTTTGGATGTTACAATCATGGTTGTTCGAGGTAACTGCACAACTCTCTTCCCAACCGCCTTCACGGCGCGGCGCGACGGCTTCCTCGCTTGCGGCGTTTTGGCGGTTGGGCGGTAGTATTGCAATTACCTCGTTCGTTATTTGTTTTTTTGCCAGGCGGCGCGCATGACGCGGAGGCGTGGATTGTCTTCGGACGGGGTATAGGTACGTTTGCCGGATGTGGAACTGGCTTCCTTTTCCAGGTCCCAGCAGGGAGCCTCGCGGTAGGCGTGGTAGGTCCAGTCCCAACCGAACTCTTCGAAGACGCTGATGACATCTTTCAGGTAGTTTTCCGCCTTGGGTGCCCAGGCGATGGCGGAGAACTCTCCGACATAGATGCGGCAGTTGTGACGTTTCTGGAAGTCGAGGACGGGAGCCAGGATATTCTTCAAAGTATCGCGGTTGTAGTCAACTTTGCCGATGCGGCCCGGATAGTAGACCGGGTCGCCCTTTTGATGGGTGAATGCTTGTGGGAAATACATATGGACTTCGTAGATGACGTTGTCCATTTCCAGGGCGCGGAGATAGGGGAATGCGGTGGGGCGGTCGGTTTCATTGGATTCGATGATGATCGGGGTTTCCGGATCAATGGTGCGGATTGCCTCGGCCGCGAGTTTCTGGATGGTCCAATAGTCATAAGGTGCATCGCTGCGCTGGCTGGGTTCGTTGATAATGTCGTATCCCCAGATGGAGGGATTGCCTTTGTAGCGCTTGGCAATGGTTTTCCAGTTGTCGATGAAGTGGTCGAGGTATGGTTTTTCGTGGAAAATGCGAAGTTCTCCGGATTGGATGCGTCCTCCGACGGGCCAGTGCACATCGATGACGAACTGGATTCCCAGGCGTTTTGCGTCGGGAAGGAGTGCGTCCAGGGAGTTGAGGCATTTCCCGAACCAGGTATCGTATTCATCCATGTCCAAGTCCGTGCCTGTTTTTCCCCAGTTGCGGCAAATCTGGAAGCGGACGAGATTCACGTTCCATTCGCCGAGTTTTTCCAAATCAGACGGCTTGAACGCCAGGGGATTCGGAGACATTACACCGCGCAATGGCGGGGTGTTCTTGACGCGTTGGGAATATTTCACCTTGTAGTTGTTGTCTTTGAGAAACGCCTTCTTGCAGCGCAAAACGGACAAATCGTATTCCACGTGACCTTCCGATTCCTGCAGCCCTAGACAGAGATTCGCCTCGACGGTGTCTTTCGGCAGCCAGAACATCAGTTCGACCTCACGCCAGTCGAAACTTCCACGGGGCAGGGCGGTGGCAGGGAAGTTTTCCTGTCCGTCTGCCGTCGTGAAAGACACCATGAATTTGATGCCGTTGTAACTTTTCTGCGGCTTGGTGACGTCCTTCGCGCGGACCCGCAACTTGAAAGTGAGCATCGACCCGAGAGTCTCAGGCGTCAATGGCAGGGCACCTTCCGCATAGTTTTTCACACGCTTCGTGTTTGGAGGGACATCCACTACCAAAAGTTTCTGCTTGCCGGATTGGACAAACTTCGCCGTCGGCGGCAGTTTCCACTCCATCCCTTTCAGTGAAACTTCCTGGGCTTGAATGCCCAAGAACAGGCCAAACAATAACATTGCAACGAACGAAAAACGCTTCATGAGAGACTCCTTTTTCTCGAAATTACGGACGAAAATTGATATAATCACTAAAGCAGCCGATATATAATGTAATAGCAAAATCAAACAATGCAAATGGGACGACGTCAGAAGGGAGGAATTGGTTGAAAAACAAGTAATGACTCACCGAATTGATATTGTGGGGGGATCATCTTTCGTTTTCAGGCGGTTTGTCCCTCTTTCCGTCATAAAACAAAGAACGCCCGCCCCAGCAACTTGCGCCTTCACTCTTCGCAGACTTGCCCGCCAGGTACCCGGGAGTATTCTTAAAAATAGTACATTCTTATCTCAGAAACATAGTGTATTTGGTGATAGTTGCCCAAAACTCGGGAAAATACTTGAAAAAAGGCTTGACAAATGCAATATTTTTCCCCCACCCTGGGCGGGGGGCCCTCTTCCCCGCGCGCGCATGTGCGCGTGGGACAGGCGGCCTGGCTAGCCCTGGCGCGGCGGCTCTTTTCCGCGCGCGCATGTGCGCGTGAGTTCGCAAAAATGCAGTTACTCGGCTGGACACCTCTTCCTCGCGCGCGCATGTGCGCGTGCTCTCGCCTGAGCTGCGCACGCTGCTTCATCAACTCTTCCCCGCGCGCGCATGTGCGCGTGAGTTCGCAAAATTGCAGTTACTCGGCTGGACACCTCTTTCCCGCGCGCGCATGTGCGCGTGGGGAACACGGGGTGCGTGCTCGTGGACATCAAACCTCTTCCCCGCGCGCGCATGTGCGCGTGTCCTTCGCCGCGTCCTCGGCGAGAGTGCGCTGCCTCTTCCTCGCGCGCGCATGTGCGCGTGGGTTCGCAAAATTGCAGTTACTCGGCTGGACACCTCTTCCTCGCGCGCGCATGTGCGCGTGTGATCGTCGCCGTCGAGCAGGACTCTTTCTCGCGCGCGCATATGCATGAGTTAAGCACGAAAACTTAAACACGCTTGGAAATGCTCTTTCCTGCGCGCATGTGCGCGAGAGAAGGCAGGGAAACAAAAGGGAATTATGTACTTAAGTTGCCTTGTGTAATAATATAATACCCTTTTATTTATTTTGCAGGGGGAGCCTGGAAGAGGCCCGAGGTCCATTCGCGGATGGTAGTGCGTTCGAGTTCGCGGAAACCTGCGTCTGTATAGGTTTGGAGGACTTCCGGGTACTGTTCGGTGAGGATGCCCGAGAGGATGGCGTAGCCGTTTGGTTTGACGAGGCACTGAACGCCAGCAACGTTCTGCAACAGGATGACGGCGAGGATGTTGGCGACGGCGACATCTGCGGGTTGTTCGGGAGTGTATTCTCCGAGAGCGTCGCAAGTGACGGGGACGTCTTGGATGCCAGCGACGGCGAGGTTTTCGAGTGCCTGGTCGATGCACTGCGGGTCGTTGTCGAAGGCAATGACAGGGGAGAATCCGAGGAGGCGTGCGCCGATGGAGAGGACGCCCGAGCCGGTGCCGGCGTCGATGAGGGAGAGGGAGCCGTGTTGCTTCTGGAGTTTATCGAGGAACTGGAGGCAAGCCATGGTGGTGCCATGGTATCCGGTGCCGAAGCACATGCCCGGGTCGATGGGAACGACGATTTCACCGGGCGCGGGAGAATACTCTTCCCAGGAGGGCTTAACAACGAGTCGCTCGGAGGCACGGAAGGTGTGGAAGTTCTTTTTCCAGGAGTTTGCCCAATCTTCCTGGCGCATCATTTTCAGGGAAACTTGCGGGGGTTCGGAGAGAAGTTGTTCCCAGAGGGCAAGGATGGACTGGACTTTCGTCAGGATGTCGGTCGCCTGGTCCTCGGTCTCGGCGACCAGGAACGTCTGCGCACGTCCTGTTTCCAGGCTGGAGTAGGAGGATGGGGTTAGATCCACGGAAAGGAGGGCCTCTTCCAGAATGGGGACGTCTTCGTTGGGGGAGTCAATGACGACGACAGGAGTGGTTTGCATGGGAAGTCCTCAGTTCTGGATGTTGAGCAGTTCGTCGAACTTGCGTTCCGCGTCAATGGCCCGGATTTCGCCGAGGAGCGGGTCGAGATTGCCCTGCATGATTTTATCGAGGTCGTAGAACGTGAGATTGTATCGATGGTCGGTGACGCGGCTCTGCGGGAAGTTATAGGTGCGGATGCGTTCGGAACGGTCGCCTGTTCCGACCTGGGAGCGGCGTTCGCTCTGGTTTTTATTGTCCTCTTCGGCCTGCTTGATGGCAAGGAGGCGGGAACGCAGGAGCGTCATGGCGATGGCCTTGTTCTTGTGCTGGGAACGCTCCTGCTGGCAGGCGACGAACATGCCTGTGGGAATGTGCGTCACGCGCACGGCGGAATCGGTACGGTTGACGCCCTGGCCGCCCGCGCCCGAGGAGCGGAACACGTCAATGCGCAAATCTTCCGGCTTGAGTTCGAAATCGACTTCTTCCGCCTCCGCCATGCAGGCGACGGTCGCAGTCGAGGTCTGAATGCGGCCCTGCGCCTCGGTGATGGGGACGCGCTGCACGCGGTGGACTCCGCTCTCAAAGCGCAACAGGCTCCAGGCACCTTCGCCTTTGACGGTCATCGAGATGTTCTTGAGCCCGCCCAATGGAGTGTCAGCAGAATCAAGCACCTCGTAGGACCAGCCTTTGATTTCAAAGTAGTGCTGGTACATGCGGCAGAGGTCCGCCGCGAACAGCGCCGCTTCGTCTCCGCCGGCTGCAGGGCGTATTTCCATAATGACGTCCTTGCCCTCGTTGGGGTGTGCGGGGAGGATGAGGGTCTTGAGTTCGCGGTCGAGTTGCGGGAGACGTTCCTTGCAAGTTTCGATGTCAGCCTGGATGGTTTCGCGGAACTCGGGGTCGGTTTCGGCGGCCAGCATCTCTTCGTTGTCGCGGAGATCCTTCTGGGTTTTCTGGATGAGGTCCCAGGTCTCCGTGAGTTTCTTCAACTTCTGGTATTCGGCGTTGAGTTGCCGAAATTGCGACTGACCGTTCTTGGCGAAGTCAAACACGGCAATTTGGCGTTCGAGTTCGTCGCGTCGCTGGATGGAATTGGAGATGTAGGAGTCTAGGTTCATCGTCGTTTCGGGGGTAGGGCACCACTCTTGGCAAAACTCTTTATTTGAGTCCACAGAATACACAGAATGCAACCCGCCGCTTCGCTGCGGCTTGCCATTTGGTATTTTGTTTCATATCAATGGTTTGGATTCGCGTTAATGCGGACAAACAGTTCTGGGTTTCTGTGTATTCTGTGGATTCCTAAAGGGGTTGCTATTGCCTCTAGAGAAAGAAGAAAGGCGCACGGTCCCCGCGGAAACGGAGGGACCCATGCGCCTGAATTGTACCGCAGGAGTAGCTAGGCTTTCTTGGCGTAGCGGCGGCGGAACGCGTCAACACGTCCTTCGGTATCGACAAGTTTCTGCTTGCCGGTGTAGAAAGGATGGCACTTCGAGCAGATACCTACCGTGATTTTGGCGACGGTGGACTGCACTTCGAAGACATTGCCGCACGCACAGGTGACGGTGCACTTCTGGTACTTGGGATGGATTTTGTCTTTCATCTCGGTTCTCCTGGTTGTGGCCGTCCCCTTGCTATAGGGACGGCACTATGGGTTGCCTATTGGGTTAGTTTTCGTCGTTCAGCGCGGCCTTGCGGGAAAGGCTGATGCGTCCACGGTCATCCACGTTGAGGACCTTCACGACCATTTGGTCGCCGACCTTGCAAATCTCGTCCACGCTCTTGACGCGGTAGTTCGCCAGTTCGGAGATGTGGACCATGCCGTCGGTTCCCGGAAGGATTTCCACGAATGCACCGAACTCCTTGATGGTTTTGACGGTGCCCGTGTAGACCTTGCCGACTTCCACTTCGTCCGTGCAGCTGTGGACCATGTAGGAGGCCTTTTCCATTGCCTCGCCGTCGGAAGCGAAGATTTTGACAATGCCGTCGTCATCGACGTCAATTTTCGCGCCGGTAGCTTCGGTGATGCCGCGGATGTTCTTGCCGCCGGGGCCGATGAGTGCGCCAATCTTGTCCGGATTGATGCGGAAGGAGGTCATTTGAGGCGCGTACTTGTTGAGTTTTTCGCGCGGGGCGGGGAGGCATTGCATCATGATGCCGCGGATGTGTTCGCGTGCGACGCGGTTCTTGAGCATTGCTTCATACATTCCCTCGATGTCCAGACCTGCAATCTTGAGGTCGAGTTGGAAGCCAGTGATGCCTTTGCGGGTGGCGGCGACTTTGAAGTCCATATCGCCGTAGTGGTCTTCGGAGCCGATGATGTCGGTCAGGAAGACGCGTTTGTCCTTTCCTGTAACAAGACCCATGGAGATGCCGACGACGGCGTCGGAGAGGGGGACGCCCGCATCCATGAGGGCGAGGGAGGAGCCGCAGACGGTCGCCATGGAACTGGAGCCGTTGGAGCCGAGGATTTCGGAGGTGACGCGAACGGTGTAGGGATAGTCCTTCGGCATGGCACCTTTGACGGAACGTTCGGCGAGAGCACCATGACCGATTTCGCGGCGGCCCGTGGAGCCGTAGCGACCCGTTTCGCCCGTGCAGAACGCGGGGAAGTTGTAGTGGAGGATGAAGTCCTTGGTCTTGGGACCGCCCGTGATGGCGTCAAACTCCTGGACATCTCCTGAGGAGCCGAGGGTTGCGGTGACGAGGGCCTGGGTTTCGCCGCGGCGGAAGAGGGCGGATCCGTGGCAGCGCGGGAGCAATCCCACCTCACAGGAGATTTCGCGAACCTCATCAATCGCGCGTCCGTCTTGACGGATTCCCTTTTCCAGAACCAGACCGCGGATGGCTTTTTCCATCAGGATTTCCCAGACGGAAACAAAGTCGATTGCTTCACCGGTGGGGTCAACCAACTCGCCTTTCTCATTGGAGAACTTGGCGGCGAGTTCTGCCTGCAGTGCTTCCTTCAGCGCGTCCTGCTTTGCCTGGCGGTCCAACTTGCTCGGGGAGGAGCAGGCCTCTTCCATCTTGCCACCTGCCACAAAAGCGTTGGCGACTGCCATCACGTCTGCATGCGGGATGTGGGGCTTGTAGTTGGTCTTGGGCTTGTTCACGCGGGCCGCGAGTTCCTTGACGGCTTCAATCTGCTTCTGCACAATGCCGTCTGCGAACCACATTGCGTCGCGCAACTCCTCTTCGGAGATTTCGGAGGAACGGCCTTCGATCATGATGGTCTTGCCGGCGATACCCGCATAGACCAGGTCAATGTCGCTCTCCAGCATTTCACTATGGGTGGGGTTGGCAATGAACTTGCCGTTGATGCGACCCACGCGGCATGCGCCGACGGGCGCCAGGAACGGAATGTCTGAA
Organism: Victivallales bacterium; assembly: GCA_017431255.1. GTDB lineage: Bacteria > Verrucomicrobiota > Lentisphaeria > Oligosphaerales > Oligosphaeraceae > RGIG2581. The sequence continues at coordinate 12,169 of JAFRLI010000115.1, read as the reverse complement.
ACCATCAGCGCCGCGGAGGCACCGAAGATGCTCAGCACGTCGGGTTCGTTCTCGCCATCTGCACTAAAAACCGTGCTGACAACCTGGACCTCGTTGATGAACCCCTCGGGGAACATCGGACGAATCGGGCGGTCTGTCATGCGCGCCGTCAAAATCTCTTTTTCGGTCGGACGACCTTCGCGCTTGAAATAACTGCCAGGTATCATGCCCGCCGCCGCGAAGCGTTCGCGGTACTCGACGGAGAGCGGGAAGAAGTCCGTGCCAGGACGCGGGTCGGCCTGCACGACTGCCACCAGCACCATCGTGTCCCCCTGGCGGACCATCACGGCCCCGTTCGCCTGCAGCGCGACTTTTCCAGTTTCGATGGTGAGCGGGCGTCCGTTGCCCATGTCGATTGTGACGTTTTCAATACTCATTTGTTTTGTTTTCCTTGTGATGTTCCCCGTAAGGTGAAACCGTGACGCTGGGGAGTGGGCACGGCATGCGGGGCTTCCCCGCAGGTGGCGTCCGGAGCCTGCGCTCCGCTTGAAAACCTCCTGCGGAATCGCGGAATGAGTGTCCAATCTCACGCGGAAACTGGGCATTCAGGCCGACATATTCCACAAGATGCGTTTGTGGGGGATTCCCCCCGGAGGTTCTAGAAACTCTAGTTGGTCTAGAGGTTCTAGAATGGAAAGCAAACCGCCCGCGTCGCCGTGAGGCGATCGCGGGCGTGGAGCCAGATTAGTGGCGGAGATTGAGTTTCTTGATGAGGGCGCTGTAGCGGCTGTAGTCTTCCTTCATCAGGTAGGCCAGCAGGCGACGGCGCTGATTCACGAGAGCCACCAGACCGCGCTTCGTGCTGAAGTCCTTCTTGTGGACCTTCATGTGCTCCGTGATTTCATTGATGCGGACGGTCAGCAACGCAATCTGAACTTCACTGGACCCGCAGTCCTTCTCGTTCAACTGGTACTCTTTGATCGTCTTTGCCTTGGTTTCTTTGTCCATTGCTTTCTCTTTTCTTGTTCTACCGCAACCGCCAGGTCATACTCCGGGCAACTTGCCCGATGCGACAGTGATGACCCAGGTCCACGCTGCGGCTATGTTTCATCGTAAACTATTAATATAATCCATCAAACCAATTTCGCAACCCGATTCCGTGCGTTTTGCTCTTTTTCGCTCATTTTTTATTCTCATTGCGGAAGAAAAAGTAACTTCTCTGTTTGCAAATGCTTAAATTGTCGTTACTTAATTATTTGTTCAGTAGTTACTTTTTGAAATGACCATTGTTTGAGACATATTCAGTGGCTGCTTTCATGTAGTGCGTTATGGTTAAAAGGTTTTCGTTCAGGGGGAGAGGAAGCGAAGGACGAGGGAGCGCGTGAAGTCGGGGAGGGGGATGTTTCCGTTGGCAGGGATGACGGTGATTTGGCGGTCTTCCCATACTAGGTCACAGGTGACGGGAGCGCTGGCGGGGAGGCGCAGGGTTTCTCCCGAGATGACGGCGGCTGGGATTCGTTTCTTGAGTTCAGCTTCCCAGGTGCTTGCCTTGTCGCGGCACCAGACGAGGGTGTGGTGTTTGCCGGTGAGACCGTAGACGCGCAGGCGTTTCGTTTCCGTGTAGAAGACTTGGAACGTCTCCTCGGCGGGATCGATGCCTTGGATGGCGCGGGCGAATCGTCCGAAGTGGTGCCAGAGATTGTGTTTGGAAAGGTAGATGTGGTCCCAGTGCCAGGGCTGACCGCAGCCGGCACTGCCAGAAAAGAAGGGGGCGAAGAGGATGTCGTGCAACAGAACACCTTGCGTGTCGTCCTCATACAAGTCCGAGTATCGGGCGTGGTTTGCCTCGACGGCGCCGCACTCCGCGAGGATGGCGGGGCGGCTTGGACCACGGTGCTTCAACTCCCGAATGGCTTGCGCGGCAAGAACATCCATGGGACCGCGGCAGAAGTCCAGCGCGGCTCCCGGATCCAGATAGCAGTGAATCTGCAAGAACGCGTTGCCTTCCACGCCTGCCAGATAATCATAGTCGCGGAACGAGGTATCTGAGGCAAAACTGCCCAGATTCTGCAAAATGAGTTGCTTCGGGAACAACTTCTGGAGTTCGGGAATCATTGTGCGGCTCCATTCGCCGACGGGACCGTAGACGTTGCCGATGGAGTTGATTTCGTTCCAAAGTTCCCAACATGCTACGGCGGGGGAGTCCCCGAATCCCTGTGAGGAGAGGTATTTCGCTTTGGCCAGATAGGCTTGCTGGCAGACGGGGCTGGCCAGATATTCCTGCATATTTTGGGCGTAGGGGGCATACAGAGGCTTCACGAAGCTCACCACGCCGGGAAATGATTCCGCGTCCTGGACATTTGGAACTGTGCGGCGGAAGTGCTCCAGCGTGAACTTGAGTTTAATTCCCAGTTTCTCGGCGAGGTCGACGACGAAACGGATGTGCTCGGTGGCACGTTCATCGAACTGACCGATGGCGTCTGGCATCACGTCAAAAAACGGCACCCCGAGCCAGATGCGCGCGAAGTTCCCACCCTGTTCGGCAAAGTTCGTGAACCAGTTGCGATACTGGGCGAGAACCTCTGCCTCTGGCATGGTTTCCGCCCCTCGCACAAAGCATAGATTGCATCCAATGGGAACAAAGGTCTGTCCGTTTGCGTCCGCGAAGTATCGAGAATCGCGAGGGTGAATCTGTATGACTTTGCTCATTGTTTTTGCACTTGCTTTGGGGGACAAGAGATATCAAACAGGTTCCGTTGGATAATTGTTGCAGTCGGTGAGTTGGAATGGGATGGTGAGTCCGTCGTAGGCGAGGTGGATTCCGGGCTGGAGCTTGGTGTCGTCGACAGCGTGTTGGATGTCGTGGTTGATGTGGGTGAGCCAGGTGGAGGTTGCGCCGATTCGTCTGGCGAGAGCGGTCGCTGCGTCGAATCCGCAATGGGTGGGATGGGGGCACCAGCGAAGTCCGTCGATGACGAGGAGTTCGACGCCTTGGAGGAGGGGGAAGGACTCTTCGGGGATTCCCGCGCAGTCGGTGAGATAGGCGAAGTTACCGATGCGCCATCCAGTGGCACCCATTCTTCCGTGAAGAAGCGGGACAGGGACGATGGTGAGACCCGCGATGTGCACGGGAGAGGTTTTGACGGGACGAGGCTCCAGTTGCGGGAGCATAATGTGGGGAATGGCTTGTTGGCTGGGTTGGGGGAAGCAATACTCGAAATGGGATGTGACGAACTGGATGTCCTTGGAACTGGCGAAGAAGGGGAGGGGAGCCTTGGCGATGCGGGTGAATCCGCGCAGGTCGTCGATTCCGTTGAGATGGTCGGCGTGGGTGTGGGTCAGGAAGACGGCGTCGAGCCGTCGAATGTTAGCGCGGATGGCCTGTTCGCGGAGGTCGCAGCCGAAGTCGATGAGGATGCTGATGGATTGTTCTGGGTCTGGGGAGTGGAGCCAGGCGGCGGGGCGAAGGCGTCGGTCCCGCGGGTCTTGGGAACGGCAGACCGCACAGTCGCAACCAATCATGGGGACGCCGTAAGAGGTTCCAGTGCCGAGAAGTGTGCAGAGAAGTTCCGTCATCGCGTAATCCAGTTGACGGTTTGGGTAGGGTCGTAAGGGTGGGTTTTCAAGAAATTGACGAGGACATCGCGCGTGTAGACGCGGTGAAGTTGCGTCTGGGCTTCCGGGGATGCGAGGATTGCCTTGAGGCGGTTGAAGTATCCCGTGCCGGCGGCGGTGTGGCTGTTGAATGCGACTTTGTAGCGACGATTTGGGTCGGGCGGCGTGTTGTCGGGACCGATTCCCAAAAGGGTGAGGACGTGGTTTTTGACGTGGAATCGCGCGTTCCAGGGACCGCAGAAACGGTAGGTTTCGCGCTGGGTCCACTGTTCGTTCATCACCTCGGTGATTTCCTGCGGGGTGAGCATTGCTGAGACGATGATATTGTCGTAAGGGACGAGTTGGAAGAGTTGTTGGTAGGTGAGGGGCCCTTCGGGGAGCCAGGCGTTGGTGAGGCGGCTGTGGAAGGCGATTTCTGCGCCCGTCGCAGCAGCGATTGCCTGCGCGAGAAGGTCGCTGGTTTGGCAGCCGTAACCAGGACGGTGCGAAGGACTTACGGGACGGGACAGGACGATTCCCGTGAGCGACTCCTCGGTTGTCTTTTCCTGTTCGAGCCAAGGGCGCAGGACGGTTTGGAGTTCCGGGTCTGGCGGGGTGTCGGCAGGAATGGGGACGAGTCTGGATTGAATGGAGAGGACTTCGTGGGTCTCATTGTCGGCAGTGATTTGGACGACGGCGAAGCAGGTGCAGTGGCAGCCTGCCTGGACGTACCAGGGTTTCACGCCGATTTTTGCACCAGGCACCTCGCGGTGGGAGTGCCCGCCGAGAATGAGGTCGATTTCGGGGAAGGTCTTGGCGATGGTGGTGATTTGGTTGACCTGGCGCGTATCCGTTGCGCCGAGCCAGGCCTGGTGCGCGGCGAGGACGATGACATCGGGCTTTTGCGCATGGATTTCGGGAAGGACTTTTTTTAGGACAGTGGTTCCCATTTGAACCTTGCAACGCGCGTAGTCTTCAGGCAGGAGCCACTGCGAGAAATAGGTCGCTTGCAGACCAATGACGGCAATGCGCAGACCGTTGCGCTCGAACATCTTCCATGGTGTAGGAGCGGACTTTCCCTGAATTTGGAAGTTGGCGCAAAGGAGACGGTCCGACATGCTTTCAAAGAAGTCCTGGCAGCGGTCGGGACCAAAGTCGAGTTCGTGATTTCCTGGGACCCAGACGTCGTAGGGGAGGGTGCGGATGGGGACGAGACCTGCTTCGCCGCGTGAAAGGGAGCCGATGAGTGTCCCTTGGACGGTATCTCCACAATCCACGAGGAGCCAGTTATTGTCTCCCGCCTGCTTGATTTCTTGCTTCAGGAGGGTTGCGAGTTGGGGCCAGCCAGGCTTGTCAGGAGAATCCCCCTTGAGTCGTGCGTGGGAATCCGTGGTTTGGAAAATGGTGATGGTACGCGGTTCCGCCAGGGCGAGCAAGGACGCCAGAAGGCAAAGGATGGCGAGAAGGCGTTTCATGTGTGCTTCAGGACGGGGAATGTGCCGTCGAGCATGCCTTGCGCGAGGGCGTTGCGCAGGTTGCAGTGATTCGGGAGGAAGCGATTGCCGCCGAATGCGTCGAGGAAGGCGAGGATGATGAGGAATCCGGCGGGCATGACGTCCGCACGGTCTGGCGGGAGTCCTGGAAGGCGTTTGCGTTCCGCGAGGTCGATGGCGCAGACACGTGCCTGCTGGGCAACGCATTGTTCGCGTGTCATTTCAGGCATGGGGGCCGCTGGCGGGTAGAGTTTCCCGGCCTGGAGGGAGGCCGCGCAGAAGGAGGTCCCGCCCGACACGCTGAAGGCGCATCCTTGCGGGAAGGCGTCTCCCCAAGACGCACGGCACGCCTGAAACAATGCCTGTGTTTCCGAAGCGGCGGCGGCTAACGCGTCGGGAGCGATGCGGTCCCCGATGCAGAACTGGTCGCGCATACGGACGCATCCCGTGCGGAGGCTCTTCCCCAGCAGGAACGGTTCGCCGGCGCGTCCGCATGTCACCTCGGTGGAACCGCCGCCCGGGTCTGCATTGATGAAGAGAGTTCCCTTTGGGAACGCGCATGCCGCGCCCTGGAAGGTCATTGTGGCCTCCTGCTCGCCGCTGATGATGACGGGTGGCGCGTCCAGTCCTGCCTCGTGCGCGGCGTGTTCCAGGAATGCCGACGCGTTTTGGGCCTCGCGTGAAGCGCTGGTGGCGGCTGCGGTGAAGCAGAGGTGCGGTCCTTGGGCGAATGCCCATTGGGTCAGTTCGCGGATGGCGTCGGTCGTGCGCGCCATCGCGTCGTCCTTCAGAAGACCATCTTTCAGACCAGTTCCAAGACCTGTGACGAATCCGCGGTGCGCGACGGTCGCGAGGGTTCCGTCGTCCTGGAGGCGGAAAACGGTTGCCTTGACGGTGTTGGAGCCGATGTCGAGGGCACCGTAGAACATGGAGGAAATTGCAAAACTCTCATCCCGAGAGCCTTCACGGCGTGGCGCGGTGGCTTTCTTGCTCAAACTCGATGTGGTCACCACACCGAGTCTTCGCTCTTCGCCCTTGCTTGCGGCGTTTTGGCGGTTGGGCGGTAGTTTTGCAATCCCCTCCATCTACTATTTGTCCTCGGTGTCGTTGACGATGGCGATGTGGAGTTCGTCGAGTTGCTTTTTGTCCACGGTGTCGGGAGCGTCCATCAGGAGGTCGAAGGACTTTGCGGTTTTTGGGAAAGCGATGACTTCGCGGATGGATTTTGCGCTGCAGAGGAGCATGACGAAGCGGTCGAGACCGAGTGCGATGCCACCGTGCGGGGGAGCGCCGAAGGAGAATGCGTCGAGGAGGTGTCCGAAGCGGAGGCGTGCCTGTTCGTCGGAGATACCGAGAGCCTTGAAGATTTGCGCCTGTCGTTCGGGCTGGTGGATTCGGATGGAGCCGCCGCCGAGTTCGCATCCGTTGAGGATGATGTCATAGGCTTTGGCGTAGACCTTGCCGGGATCGGATTCGAGGAGTGCCCAGCCCTCGTCGTTCGGGGCGGTGAAGGGATGGTGGACTGCGTTCCACTTGTTGTCTTCTTCGCTCCATTCGAACATCGGGAAGTCCACAATCCACTCGAAGCGCAGCACGGACGGGTCGATGAGACCGGCCTTGTCCGCAACGCAGAGACGTACGCGTCCCATGGCCGCGCAGGCGACGGACCACTTGTCCGCGACCATCAGCAGCAGGTCGCCTGGCTCGGCAGCCAGTTCCGCTTTCATCGCGGCAGTCTCGTCTTCGTTGAAGAACTTCGCGGCGGAGCCGGAGAGTTTGCCATCGGGGTCGACCTTGAGCCAGAGGAGACCGTGCGCGCCGAAGAGTTTTGCTTCCTCGGTCCATCCGTCAATGACCTTGCGGGAAGAGGAGGCGGCTTGTCCCTTGGCGTTGATGGCGCGGATGACGCCGCCGTCTGCGAGGACCTTCTGGAAGGCTTGGAAGGCGGTGTTCTGGAAGATGGCGCCCATGTCGTGGATGGCCATGTCGAATCGGAGGTCTGGTTTATCGGAACCGTATTTGTTCATGGCGGTATCCCAGGTCATTCTCTCGATGGGGAGTTGGACCTTCTTGCCGGTGACGGCCTCGACCGTGCGGGCAATCATCTGCTCGCTGACGGCGATGATGTCGTCCTGGTCCACGAAACTCATTTCCAGGTCCACCTGGGTGAATTCGGGCTGGCGGTCGGCGCGGAGGTCTTCGTCACGGAAACAACGCGCAATCTGGAAATAGCGTTCGACACCGCCGACCATCAGCAGTTGCTTGTACTGCTGCGGGGACTGGGGGAGGGCAAAGAAGAGACCTGGCTTGATGCGGCTGGGAACGAGATAGTCGCGCGCGCCTTCTGGGGTGCTCTTGGTGAGGATGGGGGTATCGACTTCGATGAAACCATTTTCGTCCAGAACGTCGCGGATGACCTTGGTCATCTTGTGGCGATAACGGAGGTTGGCGAGGAGGCCGCAACGGCGCATGTCCAGATAGCGATACTTGAGTTTGATGTCCTCGGAGGCGGTTGGGTCTTCCAAGTTGTAGGGCATTGGTTTCGCGGCGTTTAGGATTTCCAGGTCGGTTCCTTCGACCTCGATGGTGCCTGTTGCACGTTTGGCATTCACCATGTTCTCGGGACGTGCACGGACAATGCCTGTGACGGAGATGACGTACTCCTCATGGAGGGTGGCGGCTTTTGCGGCGAGTTCGGGGCGTGCGGCCGGATCGATGTTGATTTGCGTGATGCCCTCGCGGTCGCGGAGGTCGATGAAGATGAGTCCGCCGAGATTGCGGCTGGCATTGACCCAACCGCAGAGGGTGACGGTCTGTCCGACGTTCGCGGTGGTCAATTCGTTGCAGTGATGTGTACGCTTGAACATGGTGGTTGCCCGTGGATTATTTGGATTTGAGCACTTCGATGATTTTGGCGAGGGGGATTTCCTCCTGCGAGGAATCGGTCATGTCGCGAAGGACGACGACTTGGTTGGCGAGTTCGTTTTCTCCCAGGATGAGGACATAGCGCGCTCCCAGTTTGTTGGCGGTGCGCATCTGTGCCTTTAAGCTGCGTGAACTGAAGTCCGCCTTGACCCGCAGGTTGCCCAGCATGGAACGCATTTGCTGCGCAAGTTGAAGTCCCTTGGGAACGGCGGCTTCGCCCAACGCGGCAATCATCACGTCCGCTTCCGCAGGCGCTATCGACTTGAGACCGTTCGCAGCACGAACCATCAGCAGGCGCTCCATTCCCGCCGCAAAGCCAATGCCTTCCACGGGTTTGTTCGAGCCTGCCGGCACGATCTGGTACCTCCCGCCGCCTGCGACCGCAAACGTCACCGCGTCCTGGCCTTCCGTGGCCGGAATAGTGACTTCGACCTCAAAAACGGTATGGATGTAGTAGTCCAATCCACGAACCAGCCTCGGTGCGACCTCATAGGGGATGCCCAGGCGGTCCAGCGACAACTGTACCTTGGCAAGGTACTTCTTGGATTCGTCGCAGAACAAATCGGTGATGAGGGGGGCACCTGCGATGATTTGCTGGCAGTCGGGATTCTTGCAGTCAAGAATGCGGGAGACATTGCGCTCCAGACGGTTCTTGCAGTCCTCGCACATGCATCCGATGTGCGGACGGAAATACTCCTGCAATGCCTGGTTGACCACGGGACGATCCTGCGGCAACCCACGGCTGTTCAGCAACAATTTCCCGCCTTTGACACCAACCGCCTCCAAGTAGTGCATCAGCATCGCGATGACTTCCGCGTCCATCCACGGCGTGTCGGAACCGACGGCCTCGACGCCGACCTGGTGGAACTGGCGGCGGCGGCCTGCGGCGGGGCGTTCTCCGCGGAACATCGGCCCAAAATAGAAGGTCCGAACCTCGTCGCCTTGGTTGATGCCGTGGTTGGCGATGGCGCGAATGACGCCCGCCGTCCCTTCGGGACGCAGGGTCAGGCTGCGGTTGCCGCGGTCCTGGAAGGTGTACATTTCCTTCTGGACGACGTCCGTGGTTTCGCCGAGGTTGTGCACGAAGACATCGGTGCGTTCCAGGATGGGGGTGCGCAGTTCGGAATAGCCGTAGCGGTGGAAAATGTCACGTGCGGTAGTTTCCAGGATGGTCCAGTCGAGTGTCTCTGGCTCCCAGATGTCTGAGGTGCCGGGAAGGGGTTCCGTCGCTGCCATAAAGAGGTAACCTTAATCTTGTTGAATGAATAAAACCGAGTCCGCCGAAATGCTGTGAGCAGGGGCGCGACTCGGCTTGATTGGAAAGAACACTCTGGAAACTCTAAATGTTCTAGGAATCCAGGGTATCTCGAAGGATTAGTCCAGTTTTGAGGGGTCGAGTTTGAGGACGAGGTGCTTCATTTCTTTGCCGGGCTTGAACTTCACGACAACGCGCTCGGGGATTTTGACGGTGTTGGTGGGGGCGTTGGGGTTGCGTCCAATGCGTTCCTTGCGGCGCATGACTTCGAAGACACCGAAGTTGCGGAACTCGATGCTGCGGCCAGCGGCGAGTTCTTCGGTGATGGTGTCGAGGGTGAGTTGGACCACATCCATCACGTCGTTCTGTTTGAGGTTGGTTTGCTTTGCGACTTTGATGACGAGGTCGCGCTTGGTCATGGTCTTGTTAGCCATTAGGCTGTCTCCACTGTCTGGTTCTGTTTGGTTACGAAGGAAAACGCATTATGCGTTTGCGAGAATACCATTAACATAGTGCATTGTCGTAAAATCGCAAGTCAATAAGTGGCAAAATCTCAAAAAAAAGGCGAAAGCGCAATGGCAGTGCTCTGTCCAGGCAGGGTGGAAGGATGTTGCGCGTTCTTCTAGGGGGCGATGTGGAATGCGCTATGCCAGGCCAAGAGAACGGTTGCGGCGGCGAGGAGTGCGAGGAGGGTCTGGAGCCAGAAGCGACTGGCATGCCGTCGCAGGGGGATGGTTGCGAGTCCGACGGGAATGCCGGCAAGGAGGCCGCAGACATGTGCGAGGACATCGCTTCCTGGAGAGGTCCCGTAAAGCGCAAAGTTGGCGGCACCGGCGAGCAGGGGAATCCAGGGCAGAATCTGCGCAAAGGTGCAGTGCGTGCGAAGGCGCCGTTGCACACCGTCCCAGGTTCGTACCGTGCAGAGCACGCCGATCAGTCCGAAGACCATTGTGGAGGCACCGATGGACTGGTGCCAGGCACCGAGCCCGGTCATGGCGAGGCTTCCAAGGAGGCCCGTTGCCAGCATTGCGAACACGGTGACGCCCGCGCCGAGTTCGGCTCCCAGCAAAGCAAGGAGTGCCGCCAGCCAGGCCACGTTTGCGAAAAGGTGCGCCTGGTCGGCGTGTAGGGTCAGGCAGGTGATGAGACGCCACCACTCTCCCGCGCGTACACGTGCCCCATCCCAGGCACCTGGACGATACCAGAACTCGGGGGATTGCGACACGCGGATGTGAAGCGCCGAGAGGGCGGCAACCACTGCCGCCGCTGCCGTTGCCGAAGAATCGGTGACCAGTGGTGCCTTGCTGCGAGGATTCTCCTGCGGGGGCGGCCAGGCCTCGTTGGCGCGTTGCCATGCCGCGATTTCGCGCGCGGCCGCGGGCGCATGTTCGAGGGAAAGGACGAGTGCCTGTCGCCCGCGCCGCCAGGCGGTGTGGAACGGGAGTTTGCGGGCGGCAAGGACTGCCATCCAGGGCTTGAGTTGCACAGGGTCGGGTGGCCAGAACGTGGCGTCATCCTCGGGGAGCGGTTCCCAATGCTCCTCGGAGGCGACGCATGCGGATGCAACCTGGTGGCGCTGCATAGGGAGGTTGCGCCGGCATCCGTTACTTGGCGGCCTTTTTTGCGGGCTTTGGTGCGGGAATCGGCTCTACCTGGAAGCGGACTTGCTTCTCGTTTTCGTCCACGGAAGCGGTGGCGGTGAAGGCACCTGTTTTCCCATAGAGCAGAATGGCTTCCGCAAGCGGGTCCTCGATGTAGTGCTCGACATAGCGGCGGATGAGACGCGCCCCAAAGTCGCCTTCGGTCGCGAACTTGAGGATGAACTCCTTGACCTCCGGCGGGATGACCAGAACTCCTTCTTTCGCCGTGATACGAGACGCAATCTTCGCGACCTCCAGGTCAAGCACTTTCACGAGCGATTCGTGCGAGAGACGCTGGAAAATCACCACTTCATCCAGGCGGTTGATGAACTCTGGCTTGAAGAATTTCTTCGCGGCGTCGTTGAGGACTTCCTTGAGTTTTTCCTGGTCGGCAGCGTTTTCCGCATTCGTGCCGGCACCGAATCCCAGCGAGAGCGGCTTGGAAAGTTTTTCCGCCCCGAGGTTCGAGGTCATTACGATGATGGTGTTGCGGAAACTGACGGTGGTTCCGATGTTGTCCGTCAACTGTCCTTCTTCCATGATTTGCAAGAGGATGTTGCTGACATCGGGGTGCGCCTTCTCAATTTCGTCAAAGAGGACGACGGAATAGGGTTTGCGTCGCACGGCTTCGGTCAACTGGCCGCCATTGTCGAAACCGACATAGCCTGGCGCGGCTCCGATCATGCGGCTCACTTCGTGCTTCTCCATGTATTCCGACATGTCAAAGCGAATGAGTGCATCCTGGTTCCCAAACATGAACTCCGACAATGCCTTGGCCAGCAAAGTTTTGCCGACACCGGACGGACCCAGGAACAGGAACGTGCCGATGGGACGACGCGGGTCCTTGAGTTCCGCACGCGAACGGCGCAAGGCACGCGAGATGGACTTCACGGCACTGTCCTGGCCGACGACGACCTTTTCCAGTTCCTGTTCCATCCGCAGCAGACGCGCGGATTCCCCTTCCTCCATTCGTGTCAGCGGAACCCCCGAGGCCTGCGAAACGACCTTCCGAATGTCTTCCAGCGTCACAGGAACGCGGTTGGCGAGATTCTGCTTGTTCCACTCCTCCAGACGGGATTCCAGTTCTTTGCGGACCCTTTCCTCTTCGTTTTTGAACTGGCTTGCTTGCGAGTAGTCGCGAGCATTGAGGGCCTGTTGCTTCTGCTGTTTCGCCTCTTCCAGTTTCTTCTCCAGTTCCGCTTGCTCTGGCATGAGGGTGGAGTTCTGGATGTGGAGGCGTGCGCCGGCCTCGTCAATGATGTCGATGACCTTGTCCGGGAGAT
>JAFRLI010000114.1 GCA_017431255.1 Victivallales bacterium | reverse complement strand
GCCGCATCCAGGCAGAAATATTCGAAACCATAGGGTTTGAGACGTTCGAAGAAAGCGTCCAGATTGGCGTTTGCCTGCTCTTCGTTGATGAAGATGGAATAGCAGTCGTAGCTGTTCCAGCCGCAGGGCGGCACGTCGGTTTTCGGAATCAGCATTTTGGTGTCCTCTGATTATTGCCGATAGGTCAGGAATGCGCAACCGTACTTCTGGAGATAGAAGTCGACGGTGCCGTCGGGATTCTGGACGACGGGGCGGTTGCCGCCCCAGACGTCGCAAAGCTGCGGCATCTTGTCGAAACCGAGGAGCTGAGGAGTGAGGTAGACGTGGCGATCGACCCAGTTAGTGTTGAAGATGGCGATCCAACCCGTGCCATCGTTTTTGCGGGAAGGAGCCTTGCGAACATCGGCGTGGTTCTGCCAAGAGGTGCGGACGCCGGGGACGCCGTTGCGGTTGCACTTGAGGACTTCCGCGTTGAGCAGGATGTCGAAGTCCTCCTGCGGGGTGGTGGGGAGGTCTCCGCCGTAGATGATAGGAGAGCACGCGATGGCGATGAGGGACATCATCGCCTGCTTGCCGGCGGGCGTGAGCTTACTCTGGCGTCCACTTCCCAGATAGGCGATCGCAGCATCCTTGCTCGCAGGCATATTCACCTGCAGCCCTCCGAACGGCACCATATCCAAATCCATCCAGCAATCCGGTCCGGACACTTCTTCCATATCGAAGGAACGCTCCAGTGCCTGCCGAATCTCCTCGTCGTTGTCCCAGCGGTCGTTGGTGATGCGGACCATGTTGGCGACGGAGGCGTAGCGAGCGAATGCCTTACTGTGCATGTCGCCGCCAGCGGAGAGGCTAAAGAGGATGGGGCGCTCGATCTTCTGGATAGCGCGAGCAAACGCCTCCACGTCCTCGGGATGCTCCGTGACGTCATCCAGTTTGATGAAGTCCACACCGATGTCGTTGGCGAGGTACTCCACCTCGCTGTCGTAGAACTCCTGCGCGCCTGGCTTGCTGACGTCAATGGCGCCCCAGTAGTTGCACCAGGCGCAGTTGTCCTCGGGAACGTAGATGTCGCGCGCGTGGTACGGGGTGCCCTTGATGGGCGTGTTGTAGCGGACGGCCTCCATCGGGATGCCGCGCATCATATGCACGCCGAACTTGACGCCGTTGACGTGGCAACGGTCCGCCAGCGCCTTCAGCCCATTCGGGAACATCACAGGGGACGAGACGTAGCGCCCCCATTCGTCCATATTCATGTGACGATACATCCCATTGGCACGCAATTGGTTGTTGAGAAGGACTGAGCCGTCTGCGTACCATGCGGCGTCCAGGCAGAAATACTCGAAGCCGTAGGGCTTGAGGCGGTCCAGAAAGACATCGAGGTTGGCGTTGGCCTCCTCCTCGTTGATGCAGCCTGCGTAGCAATCGTAACTATTCCAGCCACACGGCGGAACTTCAGTTCTCGGAATTAGCATGAGAGTCTCCTTTGTTTAGATTCTAATTCAAAATTTAATGCAACTTGCCCAATTTACAAACAAGAGCCTAGAACTTCTCTGCTTGGTACCTACGCTCCTGAAACCATCAGGGAACTCTTTTCGAGGCACGAAACCGTTGCGGGGTCATTCCTGTGTGCTGTTGGATGATTCGGCAGAGGTAGGAAGCGTTGCAGAGACCGCATTCCTGCGCGATTTCCTTGAGGGAGAGTTGCCCTTCAGCCAGAAGACGCGTGGCCTTTTCGAGGCGGATTTGGATGAGGTACTGGCGCGGAGTCAGTCCACTGGTCTTTTGCCGGAAAAGACGCGTGAAAGTGGTGCGGTGCAGACCGATTTCACGTGCGAAGAGTTCCGCCGTAAAATGGGGTTCTGATAGGCGTTCCTGCGCCTGCCGCAGGAAGAAGGCGACAGGGTCCAAGCTCCTCCCCTCCCCTCGCCCACCGACCACTGCCAGAATCTCTGCTGCAACCGATAGCGAATGCCGTTGCGCATAGGGCGTCCCCTGTGTCAGAAGCATCTCCAACTCCAGAAACAACTGCACCGGGCAAACGCCAGCAGGAATCGCCTCCTGCGGATACCCGTAGCCGCGTATGAACGGAACCGCCAGCGGGCCGTCCATCGCAAACCAGCGGTAGTTCCAGACAACGCCAATGGTGCGATGCCGATGCGCCTCCCCTGGCAAGTGGTAGAAGAAGTCCCCTGCCTGCACTACCACCTTACGGTCGGAAAGCGTAATCTCCCCTGCCCCGCGCTCCGTCCAAAACACCTGCACAAACGGCTTTCTGCTCGCCGGATAGTCCTCCCACCACGTCTGCACACTTTCATGCGCTCCCGCCGAACGCACATACAACGGCAACTCCAACTCCGGCAAACGTTCCGGATTCTCACGACTGATGATTTTCACACGTCCCATCGCCTGCACCTCGCCCTCTAGAACCTCTAGAACCTTTTGTCAAAATTACAAGAAATACATCATTTTTATCATTGAGGAATCCTAACTATAGACCGATATTTAATCATTGCAAGCCCCATTTCTGCAAAAAAAACAAAACCAACCAGGAGAGCACACCCCATGAAACGTTCAGAAGAAGTCCGCCGCATTTTGAGCCTGAGCACGGAAGAACTGTTGCGCGAAGCGCACGGCCAGTTGAAGTTGTTCGAGACGCTGGACGAGGTATACGATTTTCTGGCGGAGGAGATGGTACAGGAGTTCGCAAAGGCCTCGGCTGGTGACCGCATCGTTTCCTTCATCATGCCCGTCGGCCCCACGCAGCCCTACCGCATGATGGCTGAGAAAATCAACTACCGTAGCCTGAGCCTCAAGAACGTCCGTTTCTTCTTCATGGATGAATACGTCGACGACGAAAAGGACGAACTCATTCCCATGACCAATCCCCTGAGTTTCCGTGGACAGATCGGACCGCTCCTCTTCAACCGAATCCGTCCCGAACTCCTCATGCCGAAGGAGCAGATCATCTTCCCCACCCCGCAAAACATCCATGATTTGCCGAAGATGATCGAAGACGCCGACGGTATCGAGGTCTGTTACGGCGGCATCGGCATTCACGGACACGTCGCCTTCAACGAACCTGCCCCTGGCGTCAAAGACTCCGACCCGCGCATCCTCGAAATCAACGACTTCACACGCACGATCGATTCCACGCGCCACAGCGGCGTCGGCGGCAACCTCGAAAACTTCCCGAAACGCGCCATCACCATGGGCATGAAACAGTGCCTCGCCGCACGACGAATGCTCCTTATGACACGCAACGAAACCCCAACCTTCCTCTGGGCGAACACCATCCTCCGCATCTCCGCACTCGGACAACCAGGAGACGACTACCCCGTCACTCACGCACGCCACCACAAAAACCTCCTCATCGTCTCCGACTACGCCACCGCCGCACGCCCCAAATACAACATCTGAGAGGCTCCGATGAAAATGATCGACGCACATGCGCACCTGTGCCACAATCCCCAGGGAATGGACGCGATTGTGGAATCCGGCGTATTCGAGCAAATCTGGCTGATGGACCTCTCCGGAATCGGCTCGCTCGGCCCTTATGAATTGGCGACGCAGGAAGAAGTCCTGGAGACCGTGAAACGCTATCCGGGGTTCTTCCTTGCATTCGGATTCGTGGATTTGGACCACGCGAAACCGGAAGACATCCTACGGCTGCGCGACCGAGGATTTGTCGGTCTGAAGCCATACAAGCAGTTGCTGCCCTACTCTGCCCCGCAGTACTTTCCCCTGTACGAGTGTGCGCAAGCGTGCGGAATGCCGATTCTGTTCCACACGGGTTTGATCGCCCAAGGGCAACCCTATGCCGGCAAGGCCACGCATGCCTACGGTCCGGAAAACATGCGCCCCATCCACCTAGCCGCCATCGCCGAGGCATTCCCCAACCTTCAAATCATCGCCGGGCACCAGGGCTGGCCGTATATGGAGGAAATGGAGCACAATCTCTACTTCTACAAGAACATCACAGGAGACATCAGCGGATACCTCCGCTCCGTCCCACGACTCAACGAAATCCTCGACCGGCGCGCACACGACGGCACAGACCGCTTCTTCAACCACAAACTCCATTTCGCAACCGACGAATTCTACGGCACCCCCGCCTCCAACGCCCGTGCGCTCCGCCTCGCGAGTTTCTGGGAATCCTATTTTGAGTTCGTCGGCAGCCTCTACTACCGCTGGGGACTCCCCGAGGAACAGGAAAAATTCTTCCGGGGCAACGCCCTCGAACTGCGACATTCTTTTCAAAACAAGGCATGACCATGAATCCCTCCCCCATCGTGAACTTCGGCGTCATCGGCGCCAATCCCCAACTCCGCGCCCATTTCGTCTTCAACAACTTCCCGCGCGACAAGGCGGCCCTCCTCGCCGTCTGCGACCGCGATCCGGTCATGCGCAAGCGGTTCCAGGAGACCTATCCCGAGTTCTCCAATGTCCGCATCTACTCGGACTACCGCGACCTGGTGCAGGACCCGGATTTGCAGGCGGTCTTCATCGTAGTGCGCGATTCCTTCCACGAGGAAATCGCAGTGGCCGCCCTGGAAGCGGGAAAGGCCGTCTACCTCGAAAAACCTATGGCAATCACCATCGAAGGATGCGACCGCATCCTCGAAACCGCATTCCGCACCGGCGCGAAACTCATGGTCGGCCACAATATGCGCTATATGGACTTCGTGCTTAAAATGAAGGAAATCATCGATTCGGGAATCATCGGCGAAATCCAATGCGTATGGTGCCGGCATTTCGTCGGCTACGGCAGTTGCTATTTCCGCCACTGGTGCGCCGAACGTGAAAACTGCACGGGCCTCCTTCTGCAAAAAGGTGCACACGACATCGACATCATCCACTGGCTTGCAGGCGGCTACACCCAACGCGTCACCGCCATGGGACGCCTCTCCGTCTACAACCGCACCGGCAACCGCCTCCAGCCTGGCGAACTCCCCGACCGCAAAATCTCCTTCACACCCGAAGCCTGGCCTCCCCTTGAACTCAAAGGACTCAACCCGCACATCGACGTCGAAGACCACTCCATGCTCCTCATGCAACTCGACAACGGCGTGCAGGCCTCCTACGAACAGTGCATGTACGCCCCCGACTCCGAACGCAACTACACTTTCATCGGAACGCGCGGCAGAATCGAAAATGTCGGCGACTACAACGGAAAATGCGAAATCCATGTCTGGACACAACGCGGCTCCCGCCAGGAGCCCGACATCGTGTACCACGTCAAGTCCCGCACTGGCACACACGGCGGCTCCGACCCCCAAATCCTCAATTCCTTCTTCGACTTCCTCCGCGAAGGCACGCCTCCCTCCGTCTCCCCCGTCGCCGCACGCAATGCCGTCGCCGCAGGCTTCCTTGGCCACTACTCCATGCGGAACGGCAACGTCCCCGCCACCGTCCCCCCACTCCGTCCCGAACTCATCCAGTACTTTGAAAACGGCCAGGCTAGTTATTAGTGGCTAGTGGCTAGTGGCTAGTGGCTAGTGGCTAGTGGCTGGTGACTGGTGGCTG
>JAFRLI010000113.1 GCA_017431255.1 Victivallales bacterium | reverse complement strand
GTCGACTGTCAAGGAGAGAAATAGACGAGAGAACCCAAACGCCAGGCATCCGGGGCGACCGCCAAAATACAAATTGAAGGAGGATGTCAAAAAATAACCACGAAGGAACTTGCCGAAACGCGAATGGGGAATTACAGCATTCACCAGTTTACAGGGAATAGTCCTGCCAGATGTAGGATATTAAATCCCTGAAAAATCCAAGTTTATTCCTATAGACGCTTCTTTGCCCGAAATCTTATCGTTCGGTAGGAAAAATGGCAGAGGCGTGTCATGGGACACTGTTGCGTTTTTGCCAAAATAGCTCAAAATACAGTTGCGTTTTTGCCAAAAATAGCCCAAAATGCGGTTGCGTTTTTGCCCAAAATAGCCAAAATACGGTTGCGTTTTTGCCAAATATCAAGTGAAAAACGGGTGATTTTTAGACAAAACGGCTTGCAACGAGGCGTGTTTTTCTATCGGTTTGGAGGCCGCGCGGTGAGTGGCTCTGAAAAATGACACCAAGCCGTGCCCGCTGTACTCCAAAAGGGCCGCGCTTCGCGCACCCCAAGAGGGGGGCGGGAGCGCGGCCCTGCAAAAAAACAGTACATCTGGCCCTTCTAGTGCGTCTAGGAAAAAACTATTCCTTGAGCGCGAACTGGCGGATGAGTTTGCGGATGTGCGCGACGCAGGCGTCGGTGGGCGGGTCCATAAACTTGTCAACGGGGAGGAATGCACCGTTGAGTTTCTTGAGTTCGGCTTCCATGGCCGGGAGGTAGCAGTCCTGGAACTGGGTTGCGATGTTGATTTTGGTGATGCCCTCGCGGATGACCTTCTGGACGTCGGCCATCGGGGTGCCAGTGCCGCCGTGGAGGACGAGCGGGAGGTCTGGAATCTTCGCGGCGATGTTGGCGCAGAGGTCGGCGCGGATGAGCGGCGCGGCCTTGTAGTAGCCGTGGACGGTTCCAATGGAGACGGCCAGCGCGTCGACGCCCGTGGCGGCAGCGAACTTCGCGGCCTCGTCAGGGTCGGTGTAGGCGGTCTGGTCGCCCATGGCAACGTGACCGATTTCGCCTTCGCAGGAGGCACCAGCCGCGTGTGCGAGGCGTGCGGCCTCGGCGGTGATGGCGACATTTTCGTCAAACGGGAGGTTGGAGCCGTCGAGCATCACGGAAGTATATCCCCATTCGAGCGCATGCTTGACTTGTTCAAGGGATTTCCCATGGTCGAGATGGAGTGCGACAGGCTGTGAGCAATCCTTTGCCATGCGAATGAGCGCGCCACCGAGCCATTTTGCCTTGTTGGAGTCAAACATCCGCATATAAAGTTGCAGGATGACGGGGGACTTCTCCTCCTCGGCGGCCTGGATGATGGCCATCGCGGTTTCGAAGTTGGCGGCATTGAACGCGCCGCTGCCGATGCGCGCCTTGTGGGCGGCCGGCAGAATGTCTTTCATATTGACTAGCATTGCAGTTCCCTTTTGAGAATGAACCCCCGCACCAGGCAACCCTGATGCGAGGGCAGGAGTGGTTTAGCGGGCAAATGCCTCTTCCGGGGTGACAACCTTCACGCCCGGCAACGCCTTCGCTAGAACGGCCTTGGTGTACGGAGACGCAACGGCCAGCGTCTTGACTCCAAACTTCTCCGCCAGATGCGCCACGCGGGCAGCCATCTTTGCCGCCAGTTCGGGATAGAGGAAACCCGTGACGACGGAACCTTCGCCGCAGGTGTAGGACTCTTCCTCGGTCGTTCCGAAGTCCTCGAGCGCGTAGCCCAGAGCCGCGAAAAGTTTGCGCGGCGCGTCGGAACGCGTCTCCGGATACTTGTTGAGGAAGTCGCTCTCAATGAAGGCGGCCTTGACGGTCTTGCCCTTCTTCGGCTTGAGGCCGAGCAGGTACTCGCTGGAAAGGACAACCTTCGCGCTCTTCACGACGGGTTTCAGCCACCAGTACGCCGCCGGCGTGGAAACGACCAACGTCTTGGCTCCAGAAGCCTTCACTGCGTCCACGAACGCTTTGCGCTGCGCCAGGGCGTCCTTTTCGTAGCTCATGACATGCAGAGCCAGACCGTCGGGACCCGTGATGGTCGCCGCGTCTTTCACGGCTTTCTGGAAGGCCTTGATGACTTCGGGGGCGGTGGCTTGCACGCAACCCTGCTCGTAGTACAGAACAGAACCTTTCCCGGCAACCTTCACGGACATTTTCTTCATCTTCCCGGCGAGGGCAACCACTTCCGCAGGTGCTTTGCCGGCGGCGACGATGTCCTGGCGCAGGGCGACCTTGAGGCCGATTTCGTCCACCAGGCGCTTGTTGGCGTCATATTGTCCATTGCAGTTCTTGCGGCAGGCGCCGGAGAGGTCCGCGCGGAAGATGGTCTGGATGAAGTCGGCGTTGTCGAGCGCCTTCTTGTCCATGCGGATGGAGTCTGCGATGAGCGCGCAACCGCGCGGAGTGTAGGCTTCGCTGCCTGTGGCCTGTGCGGTGGCGGAGAGGTGCCTGCACATGAAGCAGAAACGGCAGGAGTTGATGTCTTCGAGATATTTTTCGATGTTCATGGTGTGGCTCCTCCTTACATTCCTTTGAAGCCCATTTTGCCGGGGTTCATGATGTTGTTGGGGTCCAGGGTCTTCTTGATGCCTTCGAGGACGCTGTAGGCCGGTCCGTAGAGTTCCTTCATCATGCGTCCGAGTTTGAGGCCGATGCCGTGGTGCTCGTTGATGCAGGCACCGTTCTGGATTGCCTCGTGGATGGCGACGTCCCAGATGCGGTTGTACTGCGCGACGGCCTCGCGCGGGTCCTTCGGCGGGTTCTCGATGATGAACCTCGCATAGAGCATGCAACCCCAGTCATACCAGTGGCTGAAGTGCCCGATGAAAGTCGCTTCGGGGAAGTTCTTCGCGACGGCGTTCTTCATGCCCCAGTAGACGTTCTCGATGTGCGAGAAGTCCGCGACGGTGTCCAGCGTGCCGAAGGACTGCGGCATGTGGAACATATACGCCGGATAGAAGAACTTGTAGCGGATCTTCCACCAGGATTCGCCGTTGCCGGCACCAAGATCCTCGATGGCGGTCTCCTTGCAGATTTTGACGGCTTCCTCCATCTGGAGGTCGACAATCTTCTCGTATCCGTCGAATCCGAAGACGAGATAGGAGCCTTTGCGGTCGATGCCGAGGACGTTCTTGATGAGGCGCGCGGTTTCGGCGTTGTCATAGAGACGGATGGCGCAGGGGCGGAGGCGGTTGGTCATCAGTTTGGCACCCGCCATCATCGCGTCGTGCATATCCTTGAAGAGGAATGCGCGGAATTTGCGCGCTTCGGGGATGGGATGGATTTTGATGGTGGCCTTGGTGACGACGCCGAGGGTGCCCTCGCTGCCGCAGAAGAGTTGCGTGAGGTCAGGACCGGAGGCGTGGCGCGGGACGGGGAGCGTGTTGATGATTTCGCCTGTGGGAAGGACGACTTCCATGCTCATCACCATGTCTTCCATTTTGCCGTACTTGGTGGAAAGAACGCCCGTGCCCCGGTGCGCGATGAAACCGCCGAAGGTGGCGCATCCGATGGAGGCGGGGAAGTGCATCGAACTGAAGCCGTGCTTGTTGAGTTCCCACTCGAAGTGCTGCATGTTGATGCCCGTCTCCGCAGTCGCAGTCATGGAGATGGGGTCGACGTTGAGGACCTTGTTCATGCGCTTGGTGTCCAGTGCGATGCCGCCGTAGACGGGGAGGGCGCCGCCCTGCGAACCGCTGCCGCCGCCCCAGGGAGTGACGGGGAGGTGGTAGGTGTTGGCGAACTGGAGGACCTTGGAGACTTCCTGGGCGTTGGCGGGGGAGACCACGAAGTCGGGGCCGGGGAGTTTCTGTCCGCGGTCATGCCAGCATTCGGGGACCCAGTAGTAGTCGATGGAGTGTGCGAGGATTTCGGAGGCGTCAGTCCTGCAATTGTCATCGCCGACAATCCAGGAGAGTTCGCTTCGGAGCATCTCGAAGTCGTAGGAATCTTGATTGGGAAGCATGGGAGTTCCTTTTTTATGGTTTAGATGGAAATTAAAGTTTTGCGTAGACAGGCGCGAGTGCGTCATGGATGGCGCGGTACTGCGCGAAGAGATTGTTGTAGAAATCGGCGAGTTCGGGAACGGGCGCGAGCGTGCGATCGATGGTGAGTGCCTTCTGGACGGCGGCGCGTTCGTCGGGGAACACCCCGATGGCGGTGCCGGCGAGGAGGCAGGAGCCGAAGGATGCGTCGCAGGCACCCGGTACGAGACACGGGACCTGGAAGAGATCGCAGATGATGCGGGACCAGAGTTGGCTCTTGGCACCGCCACCAATGAGGATGTAACGCTTGACGGGAAGATTCATCTCCTCAATCGTGCGTGCACAGTCCCGCAGGGACATGGCGACGCCTTCGAGGAGCGCGCGGGAGAGGTCGCCGCGCGTGGTTCCCATGCTCATTCCCGTGAAACTGCCGCGCAGTTTGGGGTCCCAGTATGGGGAACGCTCGCCGGAGAGGTACGGGTGGAAGAAGACGCCGTTGGAGCCAGGCGGGGAACTTTCCGCCAGTGCGTTGATGAGTTCGTACGGGGAGACGCCGCGCTCGGCGGCGATACGCTTCTCCTCGGTGCAGACCAGTTCGCGGAACCAGCGCTGGCACACGGCACCTGCGTTCGTGGCCGTCACGCTGTACCACATCCCGGGGATGACGTGTGCATACGTCAGCGTTGCCGGGTGCGGATGCGGCTCGGCGGTCATTACGTTCACGTTGCCGGCCGTCGCCAACTTCATGATGCAGTCTCCCGGTTCGATTGCGCCTGCTGCATAATCCTCTACGGCAGAGTCGCTTGCGCCCATTGCGACGGGCGTGCCGGCGGGCAGCCCCGTGGCTTTCGCGGCCTCGGGCGTGACTTTGCCGCCGATTTCGGTGCAGCCACGGATTTCAGGCAGGAGGTCCGGAGAGATTCCCGCCAGTTCGCAGAGTGCATGGGACCAGCGGTTGTTGCGCATGTCACAGAGCAAGGTGCCTTGGCACTCGATGCGGTCCACCGCAAACTCCCCCGTGAGCAGGAAACGGATGTAGTCCTTGACAAAGGAGATGCGGACGGTCTTTTCGAGTGCCTCCGGGTGGTTCTTGCGGAGCCAGACGAGTTGCGGTAGGGTCCAGGTGGGGGTGGGCATCTGCATCCCGAGGCGGAAAATCTCCTCCCCGTGCGTGTTCTGGAGTTCGGCCGCTTCCTTGGCGGAGCGCTGGTCGGTCCAGATGATGCAGGGGAAGACGACGCGGTTGTCCTTGTCCAGCAGGACGGCTCCGTGGGTATAGGAGTCGAGGGAGACTGCGGCGGGGCGGGTCCCTGCGAGGCGCGGGTCGCCCTTGAGCTGCAGCAGAACCTGGCACATCGCCTGCCACCAGTTCGCGGGGTCCTGCTCGGACCAGCCTGGGTGCGGGTGCCGAGTCGGATACTCCGCGGACGCAGTGGCCAGCACCTTGCCCGCGAGGTCGGTGACGGTCACCTTGCAGCCGCCCGTCCCGAAATCAATTCCGTACAGTGAATCCATGGCTACTTCTGCTCGACAACCCACTTGTGCTGCGGGTCCAGAACGGAGACAAACTTGCGGTTGACTTCGCCCGCCATCACCCACAGGTAGTACATCGTGTAGCCGGGAATGTCAATGACAGGATGGTATCCGCGCGGAATGAGGGTGGTGTCATTTTCCTCGACGGTGTAGGTGACGTCGATGGCACGGTCGTCCGTGTAGATTTTCTGAATGCCGTAACCGCCTTTCGGGTTGTAGCGGAAGAAGTAGATTTCCTCCATCTTGACCTCGTTGGGGAGGCGGTCGAACTCATGGCGATGCGGCGGGAAGGAGGCATGGCGGCCGTCTTCGACGAATGCCTCGCCGATGTACATGTGCGCGGAGGGGAACTTCTCCGTGAGGACGAGGTAGGAGGTGCGGGCGTAACTGCCCTTGCCGCCTGCCCAGTCAATGACCTGGTCGGGTTTGATGACGTAGGCGGGAGTGTCCAGCGTCGAGGGCGTGTAGGCGACCGCGATGTCGACATCGCCGACCGCCTTGACCTGGAAGTTGGTGTGGTGCGGGATGTAGATGCAGTAGGGCTTGCCGTCAAAGACGTTCTTGCGCTGGCCGCAGAGACCGAAGTCGAAGCCATCGCCCTGGATGTTTGCTTTTCCGCCGAGAATGACGAGCGCGACTTCATCGGTTCCCGAGTTCGCCTGGTAGGATTCTCCGTCCTTGAGGACGAGGAGCGAGAGTTTTTCGAGCTTCATGTCGCCGTCGCCGTACTCGCTGAGGACATTGAGACCGGACTGCGGCTGTTTGCAATGCTTGATGTATTCCATTGGGGTCTCCTTGTGGGATTAGAACTCGTACAGCGGAATGTTCATGACGCGCGCAAAGTCGCGGATCTTCTCTGCGAAATCCCCGTATCCGACGACGTAGTGGTGCTCGAAGCCGTTGTAGACGAGGTCGTTGATGAGTTGACGCGCCGGGCGGTTGAACTTGACCTTGAGCGGGGTGGAGCGGATGCACTGCGGCGTGTCAATCGCGGTTGCGCGGAACATCATGAGGCGGAAACCGCCGTCGCGCTCTTCGCCAAGACGGCAGATGGTGACTTCACCGGCCTTGAGCGGGAACTCGACTGCGACGCCCTTCTTGCCGCCACCGTCGATGATGGGGTGCTTGCGGATGCAGGGCTGGCAGCCCGGCTTGCAGAGGCAGGCAGGTGCGGCACCGCAGTGCCAGAAGATGCCCGTGTCGTCCTTTTCATCGAAGATGACAAGGTCCGCAAAGAAGGGCTTTTCGCCGGAGAAGCGCTCGACCATGTCCATCGCGATGGCACCATAGACATCGCCTTCGCAGGCGGTGACGCATTCGTGCATCGTGAGGACGCCCAAAAGGTGGCAGACGCCGATTCCGTACAGGTCGTTGATTTCGGGCCAGCAGCGCATGGCGATGGCGTCTAGGCGGTACTTCTTGCGGAGTTGGCAGAATGCCTCGTAGAGCGCGACGGCGAGGTCGATTTCCTCGTCGGTGACATCGCCCTGCACGCACTTGTCCATCACGGCTGCGCGTGCTTCGGGGAGGTCCTTCCCCTTGAGGGAGCGTGCGAGGTCGACGAGTTCGAACATGGTGATGTTTTCGACCTCAATGCCGAACTTGTCGCGCAAAGCGAGTTCATTGTAGGTGGAGGTGTAGAAGCCGGGAACGCGGCCGCCGATGGAGCCGACGCGGAACCCGCGGAGCGCGCGGCGCTGATCGAAGACTTTAAGTTGTTCTTTGATTTCGGCGATGGCCTGGGGCAGTTCACCATATGCGAAGGTGAAGGGGATATGGACGCGCCAGAGGTGGTTGGCGGTCATGTTGCTGGCGCAGAAACTGTTGGCTTCCAGGCGGTAGGGCGGGTTGCGGAAGGGCTGCTCGGGGGTCGACCAGAGGATGACGGGCACCTGCAGGCGGGTCGCAATGGCGGGGGTGATGGCACCCAGCGGGAAGGCGAGGTGGTGCGCGACGAGCACGTCAATGCCAGCCTGGCGGAACTTTTCGCACGCTTCGTCGGCCTGCGTGTCGCTGGTGACGAGTTGGTCGCAGTCAACGACCTCGTAGTCAAGAGCTTTCAGAGCGGTGACGGCGTCTTCCCGTTCTTTGGCAAGGCGGTCGTTGACCCAGCTGCCTTTGACGAGTGAGAGATAACCAATTTTCATTTTGCGGGACATGGGAACTTCCTAGGTTTTGGGGTGGGTGGATTGCTATTTGTGTTGTTGGAGAAAATCTTCGAGTTGTTGTTCGGTGGGCTGTCCGGCACGGCCGCCGAGTTTGGTGCATTTGAGGGCGGAGCAGGCGGATGCGCGGCGCATGCACTCCTGCCAGCCGTAGCCGGCAATGTACGAGGCGATGAACGCGCCGTGGTACGTGTCACCCGCCCCTGTGGAATCCTTGACTTCGATGGGGAACGCGGGCTGCTGGTAGATGGTCGTGCCGTCAAATCCGATGGAGCCCCGCGCACCGCTGGTGACCCCCGTCCAGAGTTTGTTGCCGATGCCGAAGAAGGTGCGGCAGGCGGTTGCGGGATCATCTTGTTTTGTGTAGTTCTTCGCAAACTTTTCGGAGGCGATGACGATGTCGGAGAGTTGCAGGAGTTCTTCGATGCCATCGACCATCGTGCCCGCGTCGAGGCTGACGTGAAGCCCGGCGGCGCGCGCAATCTTGGCTGCTGCGAGGGCGGCCGGGGTCTGGTGTCCGTCCAGATGGATGGCGGCTGCGGAGCGCAGGAAGGATTCGTCCAGTTCGGCGGGGGCGAGTGGGGCGCAGTTGCCGTGTGCCCAGGCGATGGAACGCCCGCCCGTCTGCGCGTCGGCCCAGCAGTACGCGATGGAGGTGGTGGCGTTTACGCGTCGCGCGACGTGCGATGCGTCAATTCCTTCCGCTTCCAAGGCCGCGACAATCGAGTGCCCTGTCGTATCGTCTCCTACGGAACCGATGAATGCCGTGCGAATGCCAAGCCGTGCCGACGCCGTGGCCGCCGTGGCCGCGGGACCACCGCCGCATTCCAGCCGTTCGTCAATCTTGACCTTGTCGTCAATGGGAATGCGTGGAACCACGCACACATGGTCCCAACTGCAGTACCCGAGGCAAATCAGTAGTTTGTCAGTCATTCACTACAATCCTGTTTTACGCATAGAAACATTGTATGGAAAACTGAGGTAGTTGCAAAACTCAATTTTGAGTCCACAGAATACACAGAATGCAATCTGCCGCTTCGCGGCGGCTTGCACTTTGTATTTTGTTTTCTCTCACGTGTTTGGCCGCGCTAGCGCGGACAAACAGGTCTGTGTGTTCTGTGTGTTCTGTGGACTTCAAAAGAGTTTGCAATTATCTCAACTATCAAAATATCGCACCAAAAATCCGTTTGGCAAATCCATTTTACAAAATTTTCTCAAAATCTCTCAAAATTGATTGGATTTTTGCAAATTATGAGATATTTTAATCATAAACGAGCAAACGAAACCGACCCCTCTAGCCCATCTAGCCCCTCTAGCCCATCCCAACTACTATGAATCGCCCATTGACATCCAGGCAGGCCGCCATTAGCGAGTATCTGGCACGGGAACGTTACGTCAGCACGGAACGTCTGGCCGCGCATTTTCATGTCTCTTTGGCGACGATGCACCGCGACCTGGACGTGCTGTCGTTGTCCGGCAAACTGCGAAAGGTCCACGGCGGTGCCACGAGCCTGTTGAACGTGCAAATGACGCTGGACCCACGGCAGCCCAACGACCGTCCGTTTGCTCAGCGTCTGGAGGCGAATCGGGCTGCCAAGCAGAAGATTGCGGAGGAGGCGGAAAAACTGATTGCGCCCGCAGACATTCTATTCCTGGATTCTTCCACGACTTGCCTCTGCCTGGCGCGACGCTTGCAGAACTCCACCCTCTCCAGCCTGAGCATCGTCACCAATTCCGTGCTCATTTGCGAAGAGTTTCACCGATTCCCGCCCAACTTCATGTTGCTATGCCTGGGAGGCAGCTATAACAGCCAACTCAATTCCTTCCTCGGCAGCATGACCATCGAGAACCTCCGAAGGCTCCGCATCACAAAGGCATTCTTCTCGGGCGTCGGACTCAATTCCGACGGACTCACCACCTACCACGAAGACCATGCCGCATTCCTGCAGCAGGTCATCGACCTGGCGCCTTTCCACTGCCTCCTACTCGATTCCTCGAAGTTCGAGCGTGCAGGCCTCTTCCCCATCTGCCCGCTCAACCGCATCCAGCGCGTCATCTCCGAACAGACCATCCCAGCCTGGCTTCCAGAACGTATGCGCGTGTAATGTTCCTTTTGTCTAAAAACCAAGTACAGATTTGACTTCTTCACCAATCTTTCTTTTCTTGAAGCAATGCAATACGGTGTGATGACCAGCGTCATAAACGTCGCGCCCCCCGCGGGCGCGTGAATGGAAACGACTGGGTGCATTGCTTCCAGAGGCAAGAGCGTCGCAGGCGGGAAAAACG
>JAFRLI010000112.1 GCA_017431255.1 Victivallales bacterium | reverse complement strand
CTATGTACTACCCTGACAACTACTTTTGCGACTTCCTACGGGCTTTGGTGCGCCACAGTAAGGATGATGTGTTGTTCTACGAGATGAAGGAAAAGTTCTTGAAAGCCATCTTCAACGGTGGAAACTGGAGAGGCCGATAAAAACGCAAAAAAAAGCCGCCTGGTCTTTCCTCGACTCATGAAGCGGTGGTATCTCTTGGATGGTGCTTTCAAACACTTGGAAACACAGATGTCCCCCTCTAAGATGACGCGGGGGCGAGTTCTCAAAATAGGGGCGGTGAGAACACAGCCCTTGGGGCTGACGAGGGCACACAGGATGCGCCATTACTCTTCTGAGGTTCTACAATGTTACACTACTACCCGCCCCAGCGGGTGGATTTTCAAAAATAGGTTCGTATCTCAGAAAGTTAGTCTAAACTGGCACTTCTTGCGGCATTTGGACAAAAATGCTTGACAAGGGTCTTGACAGGTGCGATATTAGACCGGTACCCACCTAGGGCGGGGGAACCATCCACCCCGCGCGCGAGACCTGCGGCGAGGGTAACGTCCACGAACGCATGGGCGGACCGTCGGTCCTCCGTCGCCGAACCGCTGGACCGGCGTAATGCCCACGAACGCATGGGCGGACCCATCCTTCTCGCGCGCGAGACCTGCGGCGAGTACGACAGGAAGCCGAAGCACTCCCGCGCCAGGACCATCCATCGTGCGAGAGAACTGCGGCGAGTACGACAGGAAGCCGAAGCACTCCCGCGCCAGGACCATCCATCGTGCGAGAGAACTGCGGCGGGGGGTGTTTCGAGCGTTGTGTTTATTACTTGCACAGTATAGCAACTCTTATGAAACACAGATGGCCACCGAAATCGCAACGGGGAGGTATTCTCAAAATGGAAGATTCGTATCTCAGAAAGTTAGTCCAAACTGGCACTTCTTGCGGCATTTTGACAAACAGGCTTGACAAGGGTCTTGACAGGCGCGATATTAGACCGGTACCCACCTAGGGTGGGGGACCATCCACCCCGCGCGCAAGACCTGCGGCGGCATTGTTTGCCTGTTGCGCAGTCGTGGAAAAGTGGAAAACATCCACCCCGCGCGCGAGACCTGCGGTGGGGGGCGTGCGTTGTGTTTATTACCTGCACCATAATGCAACGGAACAATCACAAAGGGAAAATCGTGGAGGGGGAGTTTGTCACGAATTGATATTGGAGTATCATGGGGGCCGGCATTTAGGTCGGCCCAAACCGGGTCTTCAGGTTTGTCACGGATTGATATTGGAGTGTCTTGGGGGAGGGGGGCGGTTCAATGTCAATTCGTAAGTTCTTGCCTGAAAAACGGAGAATCCTTGTTTTTGGGAGGGAATCGTTTGCTTTTCATGGGGGGATGGATTACATTATAAAAATAGTGTTTTGCAATTCCCACAAAATAAAAGGCAAAAAGACATGGGCGAGTACATCAGTCTCATTCTGGGTGCGATTTTAGTGAACAACTTTGTGTTGAGCCGCATCCTGGGGATTTGTCCGTTTTTAGGAGTTTCGAAGAAGACGAGCACGGCGTTGGGGATGGGTGGCGCTGTGATATTCGTGATGACGCTGGCAGGTCTGGTGACCTCCATCATCAACAAGTACGTCCTCCTGAAGTACAACATTTCGTTCATGCGGACGATTGTGTTCATTCTGGTGATCGCGGCACTTGTGCAGATTGTGGAGATTTTACTGCAGCGCATTTCGCAGCCATTGTACAAGGCGCTGGGCATCTTCCTGCCGTTGATTACCACGAATTGCGCTGTGCTCGGTTCCGCCATCATCTGCTCTGACGAGATGTACAGCGTCGTCAAGTCGACGGTGTTCTGCTGCGCCTCCGCCATCGGGTTTGCGCTGGCGCTGATTCTGTTCTCCAGCGTGCGCGAGAAACTGGAACTTGCGAAGGTCCCCGTTCCGTTGAAAGGCGCCGCCATTGCGTTGCTGACGGCGAGCATCCTCGCCATGGCCTTCATGGGCTTCTCTGGACTGGGCGGCTGACGCACCATTCTCCCGAACCTGACTGCATTGGAACCCCGAACCCTTTTGGAAAACATCTGATATGACACCCGTAATCGTACTCACCGTCATCGGCATTCTTTTGGCGCTTGCCATCGGACTGGTATTGAAGTTCTTTGGGGCGGAAGTGGACCCCAAGGTGGAGCAAATCGGCGCGCTGATGCCAGGCGCGAACTGCGGTGGCTGCGGCTTTGCGGGCTGCAACGACTATGTGAACGCAATGGTGGAGGGCAGGGCGAAGCCGGGTCTGTGCCCGTCCATGAACAAGAGCACGCTGGCGAAGGTTTCCGAGATTCTGGGCGTCGTCGCCGAGGAGAAGGAACCCCGCATGGCGGTGGTTTGCTGTTCGGGAGACGACAACCACGCGCACCGTTCCGCATTCTACAACGGCGTCACCGACTGCACGACCGCCAACGCGGTCGCCGGCGGCGGAAAGGCCTGCCCCTACGGCTGCCTGGGCATGGGAACCTGTGCTCGTGCATGCCCGTTCGGCGCCATTGAAATCACCTCGGCCGGCATTGCAAAAGTGCACCGTGAGATTTGCGTGGGCTGCGGCAAATGCGTTGCGGTCTGCCCGCGCCACATCATCAAACTGGTGCCGAAGAAAGTGGACGTTCACGTGTTCTGCAATTCGCCGGAACCGTTCAAGTTCAAGAAGGGGGTTTGCACAGGCGCATGCATCGGATGCCGAAAGTGCGTCCGCGCCTCGAAACCAGGACAGATGAACATCACGGGCTTCCTGGCATCCGTCAACTACGACGATGCACCCGACGCTTCGGTTGTGGACGCATGCCCCGCGAAATGCCTGCGCTTGACGGATGCGCCGAACCCGGTTCCCGTCCACGCGTCGGCCCCGTCCCTGGCACCGACCACCGGCAAGCCTGCTCCCGCCATCGAACCCGCCACGAAATAACAGGGGAATCCAGATATGAGCACATTCCTGCAGAAGTTCTTCTACGGCGGCATTCATCCGGATGACCGCAAGGTGTCCAAGGAATCCGCCATCCAGGAGGCACCACTGTTTCCGACGTACACGGTGCCGCTTTCGATGCACATCGGCGCGCCCGCGAAGCCCGTCGTGAAGCCTGGCGAAACCGTCCTCAAGGGGCAGTTGCTCGCGGAAGCGGGCGGTTTTGTTTCCGCTCCCATCCATTCCCCCACCAGCGGCAAGGTCGGCCCCATCGCCTCCTGCGTCGGCCCCATGGGAAACCTCATCCCTTGCTTTACCATCACCAGCGACGGCAATGACACCGCCGCGGAACCGATGCCCGCACTCGACCCGAAGGAATCCAGCCCCGCCGACCTCAAGAAGCGGGTTGGCGACGCGGGCATTGTCGGCATGGGCGGCGCTTCGTTCCCGACGCTCGTCAAACTCTCTCCCAACAAGCCCGTGGACACGCTGATCCTCAACGGCGTCGAATGCGAGCCGGGGCTGACGGCGGACCACCGCCTGATGCTGGAAGATCCAGAGACCATTCTGGCGGGCGCGACTGCCTGCGCGACCATCCTCGGCGTCAAGAACGTCTATGTGGGAATTGAGGCGAACAAACCAGACGCCATCGCGAAGATGCAATCCCTGGCCTCCAAGTACGGGGTGCAGGTCTGTGAACTGCGCGTGCGATATCCGCAAGGCGCGGAAAAACAACTCATCTACGCCGTCACGGGACGCAAGGTTCCGACGGGCGGTCTGCCGATGGACGTTGGATGCGTCGTCTCGAACGTCGGTTCCTGCGCGGCGATTGGCGAAGCGGTTCTCCAAGGCAAGCCGTTGTACGAGCGCGTGACGACGGTGACGGGGCGTCCCGTGGTGAATCCGAGCAACTGGCGTCTGCGTGTCGGCACCACCTATGGCCAGGCGATTGCGCTGGCTGGCGGTGTGAGCGAAGACCCAGCCAAAATCATTTCGGGCGGACCGATGATGGGCTTCACCGTCTACTCGCTGGATGTGCCGATTATGAAGAATACCTCGGGCATCCTGCTGCTGGGACCCGAGGAACTGCACCAGTTCGAATACCATCCCTGCATCCGCTGCGGTCGCTGCAACGACCACTGCCCCATGCAGCTCATGCCTGCCACCCTCGGCACCACCGCCGAAAATGCACGTTACGACCTCGCGGAAGCCTGGAATGCCACCGACTGCATCGAATGCGGGTGCTGCTCCTACGTCTGCCCCTCCCACCGTCCTCTCGTTCAGTTCATTCGACGGGCCAAGGCCGACATCATGACCAGGAGACGCGCCGCTGCCGCTGCCGCCAAGGCCGCCGCCGCGCCCAAGCCGGAACCCAAACCCGAGGCACCCAAGCCAGCCGACGCCCCCAAACCCGAGGCAAAATAACTCCCGACGCACGAATCACCTTTACCCATAGAGAATGGCAATGTCAGAAACGCAAGTCAAACTGCCCGACACGAACAAACTGGTCATCAGCAGTTCGCCGCACATCCACGAGCCGAACAGCAGCGTGCCACGCATCATGAAACTGGTCCTGCTGGCGCTCCTGCCCGCCTCCCTCGCCAGTATCTGGGTTTTCGGACTACGGGCACTCTGGCTCATCCTGGTGACGACCGTCTCCGCCGTCGCCATCGAAGCCCTTTGCAACCGCGTGATGAAGCAGAAACTTACGATTGGCGACTGTTCCGCGGCCGTGACGGGGCTTCTGCTGGCACTGAACCTCCCGCCGATGGTACCGACATGGGTCTGCATCGTCGGCGCCGCCTTCGCCATCATTCTGGGCAAGATGGTTTATGGCGGTCTGGGCTACAATCCGTTCAATCCCGCGCTGGTTGGGCGCATCGTGCTGTTGCTCGCCTTGCCGACGATTATGACGCACTGGACGAAGCCCGTCGTCCCCAAGACCCCCACCTACGTCGCCTCCGCCAAATTGGAGGAAAACGCGTCTGACGCTGCGAAAACCGCCCAGGCCGAGGTCAAGAAGGAAGCCGAGGACAAGAAACAGGGCGGGTTCCTGCAGCATTTCACGTGGACGCGCGAGGCGGACGCCAAGACCCAGGCCACCCCGCTCGCCATCCAGAAGCAGGCCCCCGTCCAGGGCGTCAACAAGGGCTATGTGGTGACTTCTGCGACGCCGAACAAGCCCTTCATCCAGACAAACTACACCTGCATGGATTTGTTCCTGGGCAACATTCCCGGCAGCATTGGCGAGACCAGCAAACTGGCCATCCTCATCGGCGGACTGTTCCTGCTGGTGCTGGGGCTCATCCGCTGGCAGGTTCCCGTGTTCTACATTGGGACGGTCGCCGTCATCTCGGCCATCGCCCATGCCGTTTCTCCGGAAGCCTACTCTCCCGCGCTCGTTGAAATCCTCTCCGGCGGCCTCTTCTTCGGTGCATTCTTCATGGCGACGGATATGGTAACCAGCCCCCTCACCAAGACGGGTGCCATTATCTTCGCCATCGGCTGCGGTGTCATCAACTCCGTCATTCGCCTCTGGGGCTCCTATCCCGAAGGCGTTACCTTCTCCATTCTCCTGATGAATGCGCTCACCCCGCTCATTGACAAATGCACCGCCGGACGCCCCTTCGGCGCACTCCCCCACAAGAAGGAGGCAAAATAAGATGAAACAGCTTCTCTCCTTCATCCTCAGTCTTGGAATGGTCTGCCTCGTCGCCAGCGCAGCACTCTCCTGGGTCAACCAAACCACCCTGGAACCCATCGAAAAGGCGCAGCAGGCAGCCCTCGAAGCCAGCCTCAAACTCGTCCTCCCCGAAACCATGACGCGCACCGAAGAGGTCCCTGCCGAAAAACTCGGCGAACCCGCCAAGGACAAGCAGGGCGCCGTCCACCTCTATCAGGCCTTCGATGAAAAGGGAACTCTCGTCGGCTATGCCGCCTCCGCCATCAGCCCCGTCGGCGGATTCAAAGGTCCCATCAAGGTCGTTGCGGGAATCAACCTCGACGGCAAAATCCGCGGCGTCATGATTACCGAACACTCGGAAACGCCTGGCATCGGAACCAAGGTCACCGACCGCAAGTCCGTCAAGTCCCTCTGGGATGTCCTGGCCGGCAAGGCCCACGAGGAGAAGTTCCCGCCGAACGAGTTCCTGGACGGGCAGTTCAATGGCACGGACACGGCAAAAGGCTACGCGGTCGGCGGTGCCAATGGTGCCAATGCCGTGGTCGCCGTCTCGGGAGCTACGTACAGCAGCCGTTCCGTCATTTCCGCAGTGGACGCCATCGGGCGCGCGTTCCGCAATTTCCAGTCCGCCAAGTAAGCGAGGTTTCATCATGTCGCTCTTCAAAGAATTCATCAAAGGTATCTGGAAAGAGAATCCCGTTCTGGTCTTGATGCTCGGCATGTGCCCGACTCTGGCGGTCTCCAGTTCCGCCAAGAACGCTCTGGGCATGGGGATTGCGACGACGTTCGTGCTTCTGGGGAGCAATATCGTCATCTCCGCCGTCCGCAAGTTCATTCCTGAAAAGGTGCACATTCCGTGCTACATCGTGGTCATTGCGGCGTTCGTGACCATCATCGAGAAACTGATGAAGGCATACGCGCCCCCGGAACTCAATGCGTCCCTCGGCATCTTCATCCCGCTGATTGTCGTGAACTGCATCGTCCTGGGACGTGCCGAGGCGTTCGCGGGCAAGAACGGCGTCATCGCCTCCGCACTGGACGGTCTTGGCATGGGCGTCGGATTCACTCTGGCCTTGATGGCACTCGGCGCCGTACGCGAGTTCATTGCGGACGGGACCCTGTTCGAGTTGCAGGTGGTCTCCAACTGGCAGCAGTTCGTGCTGCTGAAACTCCCGCCCGGTGCCTTTATTGTGCTCGCCGTTTTCCTGACCATTATGAATGTCATCAAAATCCGCCAGCATGCCAAAGAGGGCAAGACCTATACTCCGCCCGAACTTTCCTGCTCGAGTTGTCGCCTTTGCGACTTTGCAAAGGGCATTCAGGAACATCAGAACTAGTTGCTCGCAGGCAAGGGGGTACAAGGAGATGGAGAAGTCTTTGATTTCCCAAGAACAAAATCCTGTGGTTCCGCAACCATCTCCTAAGTGGCGCCTGTTTCTGTATGGCGTTTTGATGTACTGCCTGCTGTTGCCGTGGTTTGGGTTGTTCCTGCTGCAACCACACGTCGGCAACGGTCTGGGACGCGATTTCTTCTTCCTTACCTCCCTGGTCGCCTATCCCTTCCTCTGGAGCCTCCCTGCGCTTGCCTGCGCTGCCATCGGCTTCCGAAATCCCCTCAAAAAAGCGTGGCGTATCACCTTCTGCTCGCTGGCGGCATTCTGTGCCTTTTTCGCGGGTACCTACCTGGTTGGCGACCTAATCATGCTGATGAAGTTCGGGTTCCATTTCAACGGACTCGTCTTCAATCTGATTTTCACGCCAGGCGGTCTGGAATCCATGGGACTGGACTGGCTGACCATCTTCTGCCTGACCGGTCTCTGCCTGTTGTATCTGGGTTTCCAGGTCGTGCTCGTGTTCTTCTGCCTGAACTCCATCACGGCGGGGCGCATTGCAGCACACCTTTCCAAACGCCGCTGGCTCGCCTGGGCTGCTCCTGTATTCCTGCTGGTCAGCCTATTTGCTTCCATCTTCACGACTGCCGTCGGGGATTTTCGCGCTTCTCCCGCCATCATGGCAAACATCGAAGTGTTCCCTGGCATCATCACGCTCCGCAGCCGAAAGTTCTTCAAGGCGCTCGGATTCAAGCCACGCCCACGGCAGGAGATGCAGATGCTTTCCCGCAAGAACGTCGAGGCCGAAAACGTCAAATATCCCGCCAAGCCCATTCAGCGGAATCCTGAACGCAAAAAATACAATATTGTCTGGCTGGTGTGTGAGTCCCTCCGCGCAGACCTTCTTACCGAAGAGGCCATGCCCAACACTTGGAACTTCGCAAAGACAGGCCATCGCTTCCTGAATCATTACAGCGGCGGTCGTGGCACGCGTCCAGGAATGTTCTCCATGTTCTATGCTCTCTACGGCAATAACTGGCAGAGTTTCCTTGGACAACGCCGCGGACCTCTCATCATCGACTGGATGCGCCAGGACAACGCACAGTTCCTCTGCCAGACCTCCGCAAAATTCTCCTATCCCGAGTTCGACCAGACCATCTTCGTCACCCTCTCCACTGAGGAACTGCGCGAACATCCCAAGGGATTCCCGCCTGACCGCGATGTCACCCTCACCGATCAGATGCTCGACTTTATCCAGAAACGAGACCCCTCGCGCCCCTTCTTCGTCTTCGGGTTCTTTGAATCTACCCACGCACCCTATACCTTCCCCCCCGACAAGGCCATCCGCAAGGACTATCTCCCCAAAATCAACTATGCCACCGTCTCTCCCAAGGACGCTCCCCTTCTTTTCAACCGCGACATCAATGCCGCCCACCACATCGATTCCCAAATCGGACGCATCATCGAAACCGTGATGGCTGACCCGCAACTCGCGCAATCCACGATCTTCGTCATTACGGGAGACCACGGCGAGGAGTTCTTCGAGAATGGACGCCTGGGACACAACTCCGCGTTCGTGCAGCAGCAAATCCACCCGCCACTCGTACTCTGGTTCCCTGGCTGCCAACCTACCGTCCACGAGCAAATGACACACCATACGGACATCGTCCCCACTCTCGCAACTCTCCTCGGCGTGGAAAATCCCTCGGAAGACTTTTCCGTTGGCCAAAATCTCCTCGACCCTGGCTACGGTCGCGAATACTTCATCGTCTGCGGCTGGGAGGAGGCTGCTTTCGTCAATTCCCAGTACAAGTTCATTCTTCCCATCGGTGCCAAGGGAGCCATCTTCCGCCGTGACGTTACGACGATTGACGACAAGCCCATTGATGAGGCACGCGAGGACGAGTTCTTCCAACGCTACGCTCCCCAGTTGCAGCAGGCACTCCGGGACATGACGAAGTTCGTCGGGAAATAATCAGGAGACAATGGGATGGAAAACGAAAACCATCGTGAGACATTGGCGACACGCCTGGGATTCCTTCTTCTGTCGGCAGGCTGTGCCGTCGGTCTGGGGAACGTCTGGCGTTTCCCGTACATTGTCGGAAAATATGGTGGCGGTATCTTTGTCTTTTTGTATCTGTTTTTTCTGATCGTCCTGGGTCTTCCCGTGCTGATGATCGAACTGGCCATTGGCCGTGCGGGGCGCGCGAATCTCGTCGGCGCGACGGAAAAACTATCGGAGGGGCGTCACACGCGTCTTTGGGGCACTCTGTTCCGTTGTACGTTCTTCGGGAACGCCTGCCTGATGATGTACTACACCTCCGTCTCTGGCTGGCTGATCGCCTATGCGACCAATTTCCTCACGGGGGATCTGATGAAGGTGACAGGACCGGAGGCCGTCGGGAATTACTTTGGGGAACTCCTTGCCTCGCCGGGACGACAAACTGGCTACATGCTTCTTGCTGTGGCAGTTTCGACGTTGCTCTGCTGCGGCAGCCTCCGCAACACGGTTGAGCGTTCCGTCAAATACATGATGAGTGCGTTGTT
The DNA here is from genome assembly GCA_017431255.1 of Victivallales bacterium. Classification (GTDB taxonomy): domain Bacteria; phylum Verrucomicrobiota; class Lentisphaeria; order Oligosphaerales; family Oligosphaeraceae; genus RGIG2581. Next base: position 5,763 of record JAFRLI010000112.1, on the reverse strand, counting down.
CCTGATGATGCTTGTGCTCATCGTGAACTCGTTTTACATGCCCAATGCCGCAGAGGGACTGAAGTTCTATCTGACCCCGAATTGGCAGAACTTCTCGAGTCACATCTGGGAGACGGTGTTTGCGGCGTGGGGGCAGGCGTTCTTCACGCTGAGTTTGGGCGTGGGTTCGATGACAATCTTCGGCAGTTACATCGGCTGGAAGAAGCCCCTCATCACGGAAGCCAGCCACATTGTCGTGCTGGACACCGCAGTTGCGCTGGCGGCCGGTTTGATCATCTTCCCCATCTGCGCGAGTTACGGCGTGGATGTCGGCGGCGGTCCTGGACTGATCTTCGTCTCTCTCCCCAACCTCTTCCAGCAGATGCCAGGCGGTTCATTCTGGGGCTTCCTCTTCTTTGCCTTCCTAAGTCTGGCGGCACTGACCACCATCGTCGCCGTCTTCGAGAACATGATTGCCTTCCTCATGGACGAATGCAAGTTCTCGCGTCCTAGCGCGGCTCTGACGGTCGGCATCGGCATCGCCGTCCTCTCCATGCCCTGTGTCCTTGGACCGAATCTCCTCAAATCCTTCCAGCCTCTCGGCGAGGGAAGTGGCGTCCTCGATCTGGAGGACTTCATTGTTTCCCAGAACCTCCTCCCCCTCGGTTCCCTCCTCATGGCACTCTTCTGCACCCTGTCCGCCGGCTGGGGACGCAAAGGCTTCGAAGCCGAAATCAATGCCGCACTCCGCAAACCCATGCCCTCCGCATTCTTCTTCTATTGCCGCTGGATCCTTCCCATCATCATTCTTATCGTCTTCGCAATGGGATATTACCACACCTTTAGAAGCTAGTGGCATTTCTGGACGATTAGGAGCACAACTCCTTCCAAACTCTTGGGGCATTGACCTGAAACTTGCTCCTCTGTCCTTTCCGTCGGCACATGGTCGCGCGGTGCGTGCCACCCTGTCGGTTCTGCAGGCCGCGTTTTGCGCGCTCGCACCCCCTTCTTGGACCGCGCGGTGCGCGGCCTGCAAAACCTCCAATTTTGGAGTCCACTATCGGTTTACTCGATGGAACTTTTGGCGATGTCGATTCTCTGGGAGACCAGGGAGTTGTCTTTTCGGGCGAGGAGTTCGACTGCGGTGCAGTTTGTCTGGACGCTTGACAATTCGAGTTCGCCGCTCATGAGGTCGGCGAGGAAGTTCGCGCATTTTTCACTGTTCTCGAAATGAAGTTCCATACCGTCGCGGAACTGTCCTTCGGCGCGTGCGGCCGCCTGTTCCAGACCGATCAAGGCCTGTCCGACGCGCTTTCCCATCTGTCCGTCCGCGTTGGGCGACAGAGTCAGGACGAACTCGGAGCCTTCGCGTCGGATGGCCATTCCCGCCTGCAACGCGGATTCTCTGCGCGCCGCAGGTGAGGAGACACGTCCCGCCACTGCGGAAATGGTGGAGCCTCGCGTCATTCCCAGATTGAAGGTCACCATCGCGTCGGGTTCGGTCATTCCCGAAAGCAGCGCGGTGGTTCGGCGCAGGGTGTCTTCGCGATGCTGCAGACGCTCCAGCGGTTTGCGGTCCGCGGCGGACAAATCCATCAGGAAGGTCTGCGCGCCCTGGGAACCCACGTTTCGTGAGAGTTCCTTGAACGTATCGTCATTGAACTTCGCGAAGAACTGGGTCAGCAGATTGGTGCTGACATAGTCTGGCACGGCCAGTTTCTCGCGCAGGGTCGCCTGGCACTGGCGGAAGAAAGGCGATTCCGTCAGCGAACGATTGTCCAGCAAGGAATGGAGATGTGTCCGCAGTTCCGCTGCGCTGCGCATTGGCGGGTCGCTGTGCAGGAACGTGTCCAGGACCGCGATATTGACCGCGTCGTCCAATGTTTTGCGCACCTGCCTGCTAAACGCCTGGGTGGTTTCGTCCAGGGACTTCTTCGCCGCCGCGAAATCATCCTTTGCAGCAGCCAGCAACTGGGTTTCAGCCTTCATCGCGCGCACCGCACTGCCTGCGAGTTCCTGCGGGAAGGCATCGAACACCAAATCCCGCTCGGCCGCCAGCTGCTCTCCGGAAAGTCCCGCGTGGTCAAATGCGCGGTTCCAGACTTCCTGGGCGCTGCCTTGCTTGTCGTGCGTCTTGTGTGCCAGGACTGCCTTGGCACTATCCACATATCCACCTTCTTTCAGGAACGCTTGAATCTCCTTGGCGATCTCCAGCAGTTTCCGTTTTCCCTCTTCTGGCGGCAGTTTCGCCACTTCTGAAAGCGGAGCGCGCAATTTTTCGAGTTTCTTGGCTTGCGAATCCCTCGTCAAATGGTGCCTCGACTCCATCAAGGAGAGTTTTGCCCCTTCCGGCAATCTCGTGCATACCAGCAAATTGTAGCGTGCCTGCATCCTCTGCGCGGCCGCCTGCCGTTCTTCTTCCGTGGGAGAATGCCTTTCCGAGCGCAGGTCATCCTCCATCCCCTGGACGGCTGCCTGCAAGGAAAGAACGCAAACGGCAAGGGTGGCTCCCGTCACTTTTTTGGGCGTGAAGGGCTTGCCTTCCACTCCCTTCACGGATTGGAGCGTGTCGTTCAGCTTCGCGACGGACGACACGATGGCTGTGCAGGCGGCCTCTTGGCTTTTTGCGCGCGAAGTCAAAAGCACGCTTGCGCTGCGGAGTTCCTCGGCCTTTGCGGCGAAGGCCTCGATTTCCGCCTGCTGCTTTTCGGTCGGCTGGCCATCGATCTGGAAGGCGGCCGCGAGTTCGGCGGGCAGTTTCTTGCAGGCCACGAAGAGTCCTTCGCGGACGTTTGCTCCCGTTTCCATCAACTGGTCGCTTGTGGCGCTCTTGCAGTCCGCATAGCGTCTCGTCAAACTTTCCAGGGCCTTGCGGGCGGCGTAGACATCGTCCTGTCCTGCGCAGGCGTCGAACGCGTCCTGCAGTTCGCGCGCACCGTCCATCGTCTCCGCAAGAGCGGACATAGATTTACTGAAATCCTCCACGAATCGCAGTTCCTTCACGTCGAACGACATCGCCGCGAAGAGATTCTTGTCGGAACGGAACGGCTCAGGGAGTTTTGCCTGGAACTCGGGGAAGCGCGCTTTGACGTCCGGCAGCGGCGAATCATCCGTCGCGTCCTTGGTCAGCTCCTTCATCCAGAGATGCTGGAGGATGGCCAAATTGAGGCCGGCTGGACGGTTGCGCCCCGCCATGCCGATTTTGCCGAGCATATAGCGGAGAGACATATCGGTCGTCGTGTTCTTGAAATAGTAAAGTCCCAGGCGTTCCATTGAAAGGTTCTGGGACGGCTTCGCCATTGCCCTCTCGAAATTGTCGCTTGCGACTGCGGCGTCGTGAAGCAGGTGCACCTTTTTCGGATCCATTCCAGACGCAAGTTTGAGTTTGATTTGGAGAAGCGTATTGGCGAGTTCCGGATCCATTTCCATCAGTTTGTCCAGGCGCGTGTAGAGTTCCGTGGTCGAGCCGGTCTTGCCATTCAGCCGTCCGACCACTGCCTTGTTCATTTCCCTGAATGCCTGCGGTGCTTCATTCGCCTGCTTGAGGAGTGCTTTCATCAGTTTCCCATCAAAGCCTCCCAGACGGCAGAGTTCGCCAAGCGACTTCATGTCGTCGCTCCCGAGGGGAAGATGAAGGTCGTTCAACAGCAGCGACAGCGAGTCCGAGTACTTGTCCGCGAGTTTCGCCTCCATTTCGAGGCACTTGGCCTCGATGGCCTCCCGGTCCTCCGCAAGCATCGCCCGTGCAGCGGCGTCCCGCGCGGATTGGATGACCGTCGCATAGGTCTTCAGATGGGTGAAGATGGCGTCCACTTGGGTCTTGTCCCGAATGGCGAAGGAGGAGATCGGCGTCTCCAGACTCAGGAGGCGCTCCATAGCGGCTTGGCGTTTTTCCGTTGACGTTTGCTTCAGTCCCTTCTGCGCCGTCTCCACAGAAGACTGGTTCATATGCGGCTGGGACGTCAGATTGTCCCACAATTCCTGCAGGGTATGCCCTCCGTGCGCGTCGATGGATTCCCACGCCAGTTCGACTTCCCGCATAATGGCGTCGCGGCTCACGCTGTTCAGAAACTTTTCCAATTCGGCGCACTTCATTTTCGAGGCGGTGGAAGCGGGAGATTTCAGGAACTCCAGTTGCGTTTTCAGTTCCGCCTCGATTTTCCGACTGCACGCCCGCACCTCCTCCACGCCTTTTGCTGCACGCAATTCCTCCTGCAACGCCGCCAATGGAGTCTTCACGCGATCGTTCGCATATTGATTCATCCTGTCCCAGAGACCTCGAATGTGAGCCTCCAACTGGGCCACCGTCCTGGATTGCGGATCTGCGGTTTTCAACTTGGCAACGTCCTGCGTGATGGCCGTCAGTTGGGCGTTACCGACGGTTTTGCTCTCGTCAAACCCTCTTTCCAGCGTCCGCAATGCCACCACCTGCTCCATTTCCGCGGCGGTCTTTTTCAGCAAGGCCAAGGCGTTCGTCCTCTCGTCGACCATCGCCTGCGTAAACATTCCGCTATTGAGCAACGGGGTGTTGACGCTGGAGATTTCCTGGTAGAGTCCGTCCACGCTGGCAATGTCCACGGACAAGTCGTTTGCGAAGTTGATTTGGTCGAGCTGGTTCTGCATTTCTTGGATGCGCGACATATCCTGCCGATGTGCCACGGCGTAGTACTGCTTCAGGCAGTTCTGCACGGCTCCGACGAGGGAGGCGCGTCCCAAGTTTTGCAGTTGTCCGGTTTCGCTATTGGACACAAGGCAGGCCTGGGACAAGGTCTCCAGGGACTCTCCTATATCCATCATTTCCTGGTCGGAAAGGTTCCCTGCCGCAAGTTTTGCGGAGATATGGCTCAGTTCCTGAAGCATTGCGCGTTTGCCGTCCAGGATTGCCACGAGCATCTGCGAGGCGTTCGCCAGTTCGGAGTCGCTAGACTGCATGGCGATTCGATTGTGCCAGTCGAAAAGGCCACGCAGTTGCTCCACTTCCTGCAACGTGTCCGCAGTGAAGACGCGTTCCATGCGTTCGTACTGGGAAGAAATGTGCGCGACGGACTTGGCGGCCTGCCTCATCTTGTCAGGGACTTCCCGATCCACGATCGGCGCCATCAGGACGACCTTGCGGGCAGTCGTGAAAAACGCGCGTGCGGCGGGATCCATCCCGCCCTGGTGGGACGCTTCATACTGGCGCTCCAGATTCCCGAGTTCCGTCATCGCGACGACCACGCCCATCTTCTTTTCGTTCACCTGCGCCAAAACCTTCAGCGCTGCATTGCCTTCGGGACCCACGGGCTTCCGCGCCAATGCGGCTCCCATCTGACCCAGGACGTCATTTCCCGCCTTGTGCTCGACGGAGAGCGCACCTGACACCTTCGTCCTGCTCCAGAAGCCGAAGTTCGACAGGATGTTTTCCTTGATCGCCTTTGTGCTTGAATGCGAATAATCGGCCTTCACCGTCTCCTGCGACAACTGCGCCTGGCGAGCGTACATCGAAGTAACCGTGTCTATCCTCAGCGTCATATCGTGCCCCCTTGCATTAAAATGGTGAATCCATGAAGTTTTTAGACCTTGAGAACCATATTCTGGGCGGCTCCTTCGCCAGAAACGCCCGTGGTCTCGGAAATCTCTCCACGAAGATGGTCTTGGACTACCTCGGCCGCCGTCTCGAAATCCTCGAATGCATCCTGGAATTGTGTGGAATCCAGCGAGTCGGGCGACTGCTGCCACAGCAGATAGATCACATCATCCGAGGCGTCGTATGAAACCGCACAGCCGACTGGCAGCGTTCCGACG
>JAFRLI010000111.1 GCA_017431255.1 Victivallales bacterium | reverse complement strand
CTAGTGGCTAGTGGCTAGTGGCTAGTGGCTAGTGGCTAGTGGCTAGTGGCTAGTGGCTAGTGGCTAGTGGCTAGTGGCTAGTGGCTAGTGGCTAGTGGCTAGTGGCTAGTGGTTAGTGGGCGTCATTCTCGTCGTCGAAGAAGAAGGAGCCTTGAGAGAGAGGATGCTGAGAGGTGGGGGGCTGTTTTGGGGTACGGTGAGGTGGGGGACTGGGGATGGGCGTGGGCGGCGGCAGTTCGCTGTCCGCAAAGAGCATTCCCTCGCGGGGTTCCGAAGAGGCCGGCGCGGCGGGTTCGGCCGGAGCTGGTGTGGCGGGGTCTGCGGGGGAAGCGGTGGTGGTGGTGGTGGGTTCGGAAGCCTCGTCTGCCTCGGGTTCCGGGGTCCCGTCAAACGGACGTCCTTTTTCGAGGACACGGATGTTTTCGACCTGGAAGGAGGTGATTTTGAATCCTTTTGCCTCGCGGGAGCGGAGAGGATACTGGGCGAATGCGATGGAAACGGTCTTGGAACTGCGTCGATGGAAGGAGGTGATTTCCATGGAGAGAACGACGCCCGTGTTGGTGTACAGTTCTTCGATGACGCAATTCTCCGGGATGACGTGGTACTCGCGATTGAGGATGAACTGTCCCAGTTTGAAGCGTTTGACGTACCAGGTTCCCGCGATCTTGTCACGGTAGAGGATGCTGTAGACCTGTTCCTTATTGGTGGCAAAGACGTACTTGGTGACGCCGATGTACTCCTTTTCCGGGATGTCGATGACCTTGCAGGTGCCATCGGTCTTGAGGAGGGTCAAATGGTCGAACTCGGTCAAGACAATCGGTTCGCCTTCCTTGCTGGAAGACTTGACGTTGGTTCCAATGAAATGGGTCTGCTTGTCGTGGTAGACCTTGACATCGCGCCGCGCGACCTCGCGGACGTTGACGGTCTCGAACTGGGTGATTTCCGTGCGGCGGGGGAACTCGTCCCCGTACTTGTCCAGAAGTGCCTGGAGGTATCGGATGGTGAAATTGACGAGATGGTCGAGGTCGTCTCGAACTTGCGCGAGGTCTTTGTCAAGGGCGGCGAGTTCGTCCTGGTTGCGCTGAATGTCAAATGCGGAGATTCTACGGATGGGGATTTGGAGGAGCATGTCGATGTCGTCATCCGTGATGTCGCGATAGAGTTGTGCGCGGAACTTCTCCAGTCCGTTACGAACGTGCGTGAAAATCTGTTCCAGGGTCTTGGCGGTCTCGATTTTCTTGTAGATTTTGTTTTCGATGAAAATCTGGACGAGGGTCTTGGCGAAGATTTTCTCCTCCAGCTTGTGGATTTTCAGTTCCAGTTCGCGCTTGAGGTACTCTTGGAGTTTTTCGACATTGCGGTGAAGGACCTGGGAGACGGTCATCACCGTCGGCATATTGTCCACAATGACGAGGATGTTGCTGGTGAGTGCCTGTTCGCAGGAGGTGTAGGCGTAGAGTTCCTTGATGGTTTCCTCCGCGTAGATGCCGCGTTGCAGGGAGATTTCGATGTTGATGTGCTCGGCTGTGTAGTCGTGCACGCCTGCAATCTTGATTTTGTTGCGCTTGGCGGCGTCCTCGATGGAAGCGATGAGGGAATCGGTTGTCGTGCCTGGCGGGATTTCACGAATGATCACCTTCTTGTCCCCGTCCGGTTCGATACGGGCGCGGACGCGGACGCGCCCGGCCCCGTCATCAAACTCGCTGACATCCATCAGCGCACCTTGCGGAAAGTCCGGATAAATCTGGAACGATTCCCCTCTCAGAATCGCGATTTCCGCCTGCAGCAACTCCACGAAGTTGCAGGGGAAAATCTGCGTAGACATGCCGACCGCAATTCCGTCCGAACCGAGCATCAACAGCGAGGGGACCTTGGCCGGCAGGCGCACGGGTTCCTGCAGGCGTCCATCATAGGTATCCACAAAGTCGGTGATTTCGGGATTGAACAGGGTCTCCTTGGCCAATTGCGACAGACGGCACTCAATATAACGAGGGGCGGCCGCGCCCATCCCCGTCAGGATGTTGCCGAAGTTCCCCTGCCCTTCAATGTAGTAGTGCTTGTTCTCCAAGACCACCAGGGCGCCATAGATGGAGGCGTCGCCGTGCGGGTGGTAGTGCATCGTGTCACCGACCACGCCCGCGACCTTGTTGAAGCGTCCGTCGTCCGTTTGATGCATGCAGTGAAGGATGCGGCGCTGGACGGGCTTGAGACCGTCGTCCACATCGGGAATGGCGCGGTCACGCACGACGTAGGAGGCGTATTGGATGAAGCAGTCATCGAAGAAGTTGCGCAATTGGTCGCCGCCATCGTTCTGGGGGAGTTCCACATCGGGGGCGTTCTCGACGATTGCCTCGTCGCCGATTTCGGCGTTGAGTTCATCTTCCGGGTGTTTTTGGGTATCGTCAGCCATCATTCCCTCCTAGATTTCGACATCGAGTAGATTTTTCATAATGTAGTCTCTGCGGTTGGGAGTGTTGGCCCCCATGTAGAATCGCAGGATGTTATCGACGTCGTGCAGGTTGTCAACAGTGACGGGGAGGAGGCGCATTGTGTCCTCGGCGATGAAAGGCTTGAACTCATCCGGAGAGATTTCTCCGAGGCCCTTGAATCGTGTGACTTCGCAGGACTTGCCGAGTTTCTGGATGGCGGCGTCGCGTTCATCGTCCGTGAAGGCGTAGATGGTCTTCTTTTTATCCTTGGGATTACGGACTCGGTAGAGAGGAGTTTCCAGGATGAAGAGGTGGTTGGAGAGGACGAGCGGCTGGAAGAGGCGCAGGAAGAAGGTGATGACGAGGAGTCGGATGTGGAATCCGTCCACATCGGCATCGGAGGCGATGACGATTTTAGAGTAGCGGAGGTTGTCCAGGTCGTTTTCGATGCCGAGTGCCTGAACAATGAAGTAGAGTTCCTCGTTCTTGTAGATGGTTTCCTTGCCCTTGCCGTAGCAGTTGAGGGGTTTTCCGCGGAGCGGGAAGACCGCCTGGGTCTCGGGATTGCGGTTGTGGATGAGGTTGGATGCGGCGGAATCTCCTTCTGCCAGGAAGAGAATGGATTCCGCGCACTTCGCCTGGTCCTCGGGCTTGCGCTTGTTCTCCACATCACTGAGGTGGAACTTGCAGTCGCGCAACTTCGGAATGCGCAGAATGACCTTCTTCGCCTGCTCCTTTGCGTCCTTGCGGACGGCTGCGACCTTGCTGCGAACCTGCGCGTTCTGCTCCGCCTTGTCCAAAATCCGCTGCTTGATTTCGGGATTCTTGTAGAGCACTTCCAGAATCGCCTTGGAAACCTCCTCCACGATCGGCGTTTTCACATCCGTGTTTCCCAATTTGTTCTTCGTCTGGGATTCAAACATCGGATTCGCAATCTTTACCGCGACCACACCGACAATTCCGCTGCGGACATCCGCCGCCTCCAGTTTCTTCGGGGATATTTCGTTGAGTGCCTTGAGCACCCCTTCCTTGAATGCGGAAAGGTGCGTGCCGCCATCGTTGGTGTACTGGCCGTTGACGAAGGAGTAGTAACTTTCGTCAAAGGACGCCGTGTGAGTGAAGGCGAATTCAATGAAGTCGGAGCGGTAGTGCAACGGGGAATAGAGGGTCGTTTCCTCTCCCAGTTTGTTGTCCAGCAGGTCAAGAAGTCCGCGCCGGGACGAGAACCGCGTCCCGTTGAAAACCAGCGCCAGCCCCGTATTCAGCCAGGCGTAGTTGGACATCTTCCTCGGCAAAATGTGCTTCACATCCCAATGATACCCGGGGAAATACTTCGTGGAAGGACGGAACTGAATCTCCGTTCCAGACGGCTCCTTGCACTTTACCTTCTGCTTCTTCACCAGAACGCCATCCTGAAACACCGCCGTCATGCTTTGACCGTCACGACGAGAAATCACCGTGAAATCCGTCGAAAGCGCATTCACCGCTTTCAAGCCGACACCGTTGAGTCCGATGGAGCATGCGAAGGGACTGGGCTTTCCGTCCTCGCCCGTCGTGAACTTGCCGCCGGTGTTGATCTTGGATACGCAGGCGATGACGCTGTCCAGGGGGATGCCACGGCCGTAGTCGCGAACGGTCGCCATCCCTGTGTCATCGATATTGATATCGATTTGCCGTCCGGAGCCGACGATGAACTCATCGATGCTGTTGTCGATGACTTCCTTGAGAAGGACGTAGATTCCGTCATCGGGATGGGAGCCATCGCCGAGTCGTCCGATGTACATTCCGGGGCGTGCCTGGATGTGTTCGAGGGAGTTGAGGGTGCGGATATCGGCGTCTGTGTAGGCGCGGACGGGTTGCTGGTCAAAAAGGTTCGGCTGGGTCACGTTGGGTTCTTCCAGAGATAATGGGGACTTTCCCCAAGGCAAAGACGATAACAGGGGGAATGCCCCCGTTGAAGATTCATAATCACGAGGGAAATGCCAGACTCTCATCCCAATCGCATTCAGGGCGCGGCGCGATGGCTTCCTCGCTTGCGGCGTTTTGGCAGTTGGGCGGTAGTTTAGCAATTACTTCTCACTAATGTAAAAGCAAATCCCCCAAAAATCCAATCGCTTCCCCTCTTTTTTTGGAGAAAAACAAGACGTCTGCAAACGCCGGCGACATCGCGCCGCCCCCCGCTCCAGACCGTTGCGACACCAAGAAAACTTGATTTTTCTGAAAAACTCAAAGATGGATGTTTGATTTTCCGGGAAATGATACGATATTTTATGTGTTAATTTGTATAAGCCACCCCAAAGTGCCTTCCGTCAACAAACCGACGGCGTGCGCCGTCGCTATATTGAATCATGACCCAGAAAGAGATTGCGCAAAAGTTAAACATCACGCAGGCAGCGGTATCGATGGCGCTGAAGAATTCGCCCCGGATATCGCAGGCGACGCGAGATTCCGTACAGGCTCTGGCGGAGCAGATGGGCTACGTTCCGAACCTGGCGAGCCAGATGTTGCGTCAGCGCCGCACGAACGTGATTGGCGCGGTGTTTCCGCGTCTGACGAATCCGTTCTTTGCGGAGTTGTTCCAGGAAATCCAGCGTTCGTTGTTGCCGCAGGGGTACATGCTGTACCTGGCGCCGGCCAAGACGGAGGAAGAAGTCGCCAAGGTGGTATCGACCCTGCGCCAGATGGGCGTTGCCGGGGTGATTGGCTTTGCGGCGGAGGGGCTGCCATCCCTGCTGGAATTGCAAAAGCAGGGAACGGCCCTGGTCCTGTACGGCGGCGATGTCAAACTCAACAAGAAAGTCAGTCAAGTACTGCCAGACCGTTATGCCGCCACGCGGAAACTCATGAAACTCTTCTTCGAACGCGGGCGCAAGCACATCGCGCAAATCGGCAGTTCCCCCATTGACCCGCGCTATCAGGCATATGTCGATTCCATGAAGGAACATCATCTGCCAGTGGTTCCCATCTCCCTTCCCAAACACTTCACCAACCGTTTGGAAGCGGCTTACGACGCCACCGTTCAACACCTCCGCGAACACCCCGAATGCGACGCCATCTTCGCCCACAACGACGAGGTCGCCTTCGCAGTCCATCGCGCCATCCGAATGTGCGGCAAATCCGTCCCGGACGACATCTCCCTGGCAGGATTCGACGCCACCTCCGCCGGCGCGTTCTACTACCCTGCCCTCACCTCCGTCGAACAGCCTTGCAAGGCCATCGCCGACGCCATCCTCCAGGAACTCCTCGCCACCATCCAGGACAAGTCCCACGCCCAATTCATCTCCATCCCCTGCCGCGTCATCCAGCGAGAATCCATCTGATTCCATCCCACTCCCAAGGAACAACATACATGACACAACCCATCTCCACAAAGTATCACTGGAAAAAACTCACACCAGACGGACAGCACTTCTATTTCGGATACTACGACCGCAATCCCTGGGATAACGACATCAAATACCACCTCGTCCTCCATATCCCCCAAATCGAACGCCTCCCGCAACGCGGGGAAAAGGCCGACATCGGCATCCTCGACGTCAACGGAAACTACCAGAAACTTACCGAAACCCGCACCTGGTGCCACCAGCAGGGCTGCATGGAACTCTTCCTGCGACACCGCCCTGACTGCTTCGTCTACAACGACTACGACGAGGCAAACAACCGCATCATCGCACGCATCTACCAACTCGGCAAGGGCATCGTCGGACAATACGAACGCCCCATCTACGCCATGTCCCCCGACGGCAAATGGGCCGTCTCCCTCGACTTCTCGCGCATCCCACGCCGAGGCTATTCCTACGCGGACGCCGTCCTCTCCGACGACCTCCAGCCCAAAGACCCCGACCACGAGGGCATCTGGCTGATGGACCTCCACACAGGCGAAAGCCGCCTCGTCTGCTCCTATACCCGCATGTTCGAACTTCACCCCTTCGCCTGGTCTCTCCAAGGACAACACACCTGGCTCAACCACGCCATCTTCAACTGCGACGGCTCCCGACTCCTCTGGCTCTTCCGCCAGTGCCCCGACGAATGCAAGCGCGAGAAAATCCACTGGTGGACCTTCATGTATACCTCCAATCTCGAAGGCTCCGACGCCGAGTGCATCATCGACCAACTCCAGTGGGACCACTACATCTCCCATCAGATCTGGGGACGAACCCCGCGCGAAATCCTCGTGGACGCCTCCTGGGACGGTGTCCACCACGGCGCCGTCGTCTTCGATGAATCACGTCACCCCTGGAAGGCGCAGATGCTCTCCACTTCCCATGGTCTGATGGCGCATATGGTCTTCTCGCCCGACGGCAAGTGGATCCTCGCGGACTCCTACCCGGACAAGGATTCCAACCAGCATCTCGTCCTCATCCATGCAGAGACGGGAGCCTGGGAGGAAATCGGCTGCTTCCACCACGAACCCACCCCCACCGTCGAAACCCGTAACGACATCCATCCCAGATGGTCCCAGGATGGGCGCTATGTCACCGTCGATTCCACTCACGACGGTTTCCGCGGACTTTACCTTCTTGATTTGAAAGCATAGGAGACTCCCATGAACTGGAAAACTACTGCATTCGCACTCGTCGCCGCTTGCGCCGCCTTCGCCGGCGAGGTTCTCTTCTCCGTGGACTTCACAAAGATAAAACTACCCCAAGGGGTTACCGTCTCCAACGAAAACGGCGTGCCGGTCATGACAGTGAAGAACGACGATCCCTCTACGATCAAAGGCATCGTTGTTCCTCTTCCCCTGGAAGTGCTCAAAGGCAAGAAAGGCATCCTCATGGGCGAGGTAGCCTACGAAAATATCGCGAACCCTCAAGAACCCTACCACGGTGTGAAACTGATGTCGGTCATTGAGGGACAAAATGGCAAAAAAGAGTACCCGCAGGCAGCCATTAAACGTGGCAGCAAGGACTGGGATAGTTACGCCTCCTCCTATGCGCTCACCGACAAAGCAAAGTCCATCACGCTGAACATCGGTCTGGAGCATGTCTCCGGTGTCGCGCACTTCCGCAATGTCCGTATTGAGGAATACGCCGTCCAGGACTTCAGCCAATACACCGTCACAGGCTGGGTCGACCACGACGACGCCACCTACGCACCGGGCGAGCAGATGAAGTTCTACTTCCAGATTCTCAAAGACGGCACTCCCGTCGCGGGCCGCGTCAAACTCATTTGGGACGCGGATGACGAGCGCAATCGCACCGATGAAACCCGCTCGGTTTCTGCGGACCAGCCGTTGGAGGTCACCTCTTCCATCGACGTACCTGGTTTCGTGATGGTGAAGGCGCAGTTGCTGGATTCGTACGGAAATGTCGCGCGTCGCAATGCCGGCAACAGCCGCGACATTGTCACGATGCGCGAGGTGCAGTATGGTCTGGCGGGCGGCGTGAAACCCGCCGAAATGAAACAGGCCGTTCCCGAACCGGCGGACTTCATGGATTATTGGAAGAAGACCCTCAAGGAACTGGATTCCGTCCCGATGAAGGTCCTCGAACAAAAACAAGTGGAAGAAACCGCGGAATACATCATTTACGATATGAAGATTTCCTGCCCGGGTCCGCGCCCCGTTTCCGGTTACCTCACCGTCCCCAAGAATGCTGCTCCCAAATCCCTTCCCATTCGCATCACCTACAAAGGATACTCCATCGCAGGCGCAGACAAGCAGAGGGCTTCCAAGGAACTCGTCTTCTCCATCAATGCGCATGGCATCGAAAACGGCAGGGAGCCCGCATACTACAACGGACTCACCGACCTCAAGCAGTACGGTTTCAAAAATAACGACG
>JAFRLI010000110.1 GCA_017431255.1 Victivallales bacterium | reverse complement strand
TCCTCGAACAGTTCGCGAAAGGCGGGACCTCCACGGTCTCCATCGCCCAAGACCGCAATCTGCGGCGCGTCGTCGCCATCAAGTCCCTCAAAAAAGAGGCGGAAAAGAATCCCGAACTGCTCAAGTCCTTCGTTGCCGAGGCCAAAGTCACGGCACAACTTGACCACCCTGGCATCATCCCCATCTATGGACTTTCCAGCGACGACGAGAACGGCATCCACCTCGCGATGAAACTCGTCAACGGGAAAACGCTTCGCGACTACCTTCGCAACATCGCCCTCAACTACCGCATCCGTGGCATCGATACCTTTGATGAAGACCTGATGTTGCGGAAACGCCTGGAAGTCTTCCTGCACGTTTGCGATGCCATCTCCTATGCCCACCACCGCAATATCATGCACCGCGACCTTAAACCCGAAAACATTATGATCGGGAAGTACATGGAGGTTTTCGTGATGGACTGGGGACTCGCCAAGGTCATCCCAAAGGAAAATGAGGAGAGCCATGAGAAACCCCGTCTGGCGGGTACCCCGCGCTACTTCCCGCCGGAAGCCCTCCGCGGCGAACGTTGCGACGCTCGTTCCGACATCTTTACCCTCGGCCTCATTCTGCAGGAAGTCGTCACCCTCCAATTTGCCGTTCAGGGGAAGGATGAAAAAGATTTCATGGAACACATCGTCAATGGCGACATCTCCCCCATCGAACACCTCTTCCACCGAAAGGTTGACAAGCCCCTTCAGGCCATCATCAAAAAGGCGACTGCCTACTGGCCGCAGGAACGTTACCAAACCGTCGATGACCTCGCAGAAGACCTCCGTTGCTACATGGGCGGTCTCGCCATCTCCGCAAAACCAGACAACTTATTCGGGAAGATGGCGCGATTTATCTTTTCGCACCGCATGGAAGTCCTGAGTTTCTTCATGGTGACCCTGATTTTGTCCACCGCCATCACCGCCTACTCCATCCATCGGCAATTGACCTCGACTCGCAAGCTCAACCAGCAGCGGATTGCCATCAATTACAGTTACAACCGCGTTGCCAGCGTGGCACGCCACCTGGATGTTACAGCCCTCAACATTCAAGACCAACTCTCCAGCCTCGCTCGCCTGGTCGGTGCACTGCTTACCTACCACAATTACGACCCTGTCAAAGACGCCGAATATGTATTCATGCCGCCGATGGACAAAATCAAGAAGTCGGAGACGGAACTGGAAATGCAGTATTCCCTCTACTACAAGCGATGGGTGAACTTTGACTGGGGCGTCGTCACCTACGCTCCCGATTCCAACATGGAAGCATGCGAACAATTCCTGAAAAAAGCGGCGCCCTCGCTCGCGAAGATGAAGGAAATCGTGCTTTACAGCGACCTGGATCTCACAGACAACCAGCAAAAAGACCTGGAAACCCTGAAGAACGAATATCTGCGAGTCGGCTTCCCCGTCCTTTCCGTCTTTATGGGTTCTCCTGACGGCATCAAAATGCTCTATCCCTGGCGTGGAAACTACTCCAGCAAGATCGATCCTCGCAAGCGCGCCTGGTACTTGAACGCCCTGGATCAAAACAAACCCGTCTGGGGGAAACCCTACATGGACCTCGACTCCGTCGCCGGGCTCTCCATCCCCTGCTCCGTCCAAATCCAGGACCTGCACGGGAACTTCTGCGGCGTCGCCAGTCTCGACCTCTCCCTCAACCACCTCACCCACAATCTGCTTAAGCGAGGCAACGTCGGAGAATATGTCCTTGAAAAAGCCATTATCGACACCGAGGGCAATGTCGTCGTCTCCTCAAAATCCGAATATTTCAACAAAACCTTCGATCCCGACAAATACCACCAGGAGGCCCCCTTCGACATGCCGAAATTCCATTCCAAGCAAATCTGCGACAGAATCACGAAACGCGGGCGCGACTACAATACCTTCATCAACATCGAAAACGGCAAACAAGTCCTATACGCCTTCGCCTATCTCGAAGTCTTCAAGATGTACTACGTCGCCGTCGCCGATTACGATTTCCTCCTCCAACACACAGAAACACTCAAACAAAAAAACTGACCCCCTTCCCAATTTCCTGATAACAGAAAAGCCATACCGCGAACGGTATGGCTTTTCTGTATAAATGGCGGAGAGACAGGGATTCGAACCCTGGGTACGGTTTACCGTACACAGCATTTCCAATGCTGCTCGTTCGACCACTCCGACATCTCTCCATTGACAAACATCGGAAGCAAACAACCTATATAAAATACACCACTTTATCAAAAAATCAATCCGATTCATCCATTTTTCCCGATTTTGCGTAAAAAAAGTGCAATGCCCCAGCGCCCCAAGCGGTGAGCGGGCGGGGGGAGCAGGTGGAGCGGGGGGAGCGGGGGGCGGCACCCCCCGCTCCCCCTGCTTGCACCCTCGCCCCCTGCTCGCGCCCAAGGTCCTCGCTTGCGTCCTCAAGGCCGCCCCCCGCTGTTCCCGCTCGCGCCCTCAAGGCAGCCCCCTGCCCTTTGCGGGTTCTCAATCGAGGTCCCAAGTCTGTGCAGCAGTCAAATCCTTGATTTTCCGTTTATTGTTGCCAGCGTCCCGCTGGATTTTTGCACGAAGGTCGGTAACCATGCCGTAGTGTTTCTTTTGGCAGGCGGCCAGGAGTTTCGTTGCCTCCCTGGCGTCTTTTGCAGGTTGGATTTCCAGTCGTTCGGGAACTGCAAAAAGATCGTCAGGAAGTTCCAAGTCCATTTGGGGGAGTTCCATTGCGGTGGTGGTACTGATTTGCCCCTGCGAGGTATAACTCCGTTCCCGGATGATGAAGTGGAGTTGCTGGTCCACCAGGTATTCCATCATTTCTCCGTTTTTTTTGCTGACGCGGACGCGCCAGCAGGGACGGATTCCCTCCGTGACGGCCTCGCCTGCCACATTTGCCCCGTTCGGGATGGCATCCGCCTTCACGCGGCTTGGATATTGGACGCAGACGCGTATGAACTTGGAGAGTCTCAGCAGGTGCAGGAATCCATCTCGGTACAATTTGCGCTGCACCAAGGTGGAATAACCGATGTTCCATCTCTGAAGTTTTCCCTCCTTGCCGAAAGTGCGCTCCTCTACCCGCCAGACGCTGCCATCGGAGTTCTTCCGCTGCGCCACAATATTCCACGTAATATTTTTGACGGGTTCCACGTCCCCCGTCCAAACCTTCATCCGCTGCGTATACGTCAAACTGGCACGACGCTCAAACGCCTCCTGCAAAATGGCACGGAAGTCCTCCCCCAGCACAGGTAACACCCCCAGCCAAAACAGGCAAAACCATAGAACACGTTTCATAACGACACCTTTCTCCAATGTAAAACAATGAGTTGCATTATGTAATATAACACACTTTCGAGGCAATTGCAAAACTCTCATCCCAACCGCCTTCACGGCGC
>JAFRLI010000109.1 GCA_017431255.1 Victivallales bacterium | reverse complement strand
CCTGCTCTGCGCAGGACAGAACTCACGCATCAAGGGCGACGCCTCCATCGCCATGCTCTCCGTCGGCTCCCTTGCCATCGGATACCTTCTGATGAACCGTTTCGGCGGTTCCACGAACATCACAGGCGATGTCTGCACCACCCTCTTCGGCTCCACCTCCATCCTGACCCTCACCACCAGCGACGTGAAACTCTGCGCGATTCTCTCCTCTTTCGTCGTGGCCGTCTTCATCATCTTCTACAACAAGATTTTTGCCGTGACATTTGACGAAAGTTTCGCGCAGTCGGCAGGCACTCGCGTACGAGCGTACAACCTGTTTCTGGCGGTGGTGGTTGCCATCATCATCGTGCTCGCGATGACCTTGGTCGGCTCCCTGCTGATTTCCGCGCTCATCATCTTCCCGGCACTCTCCGCCATGCGGGTGTGCAAAAGTTTCCGCGGAGTGACGATTTGCTCGTCGGTGATTTCCGTGGTGTGCGCCTTCACGGGAATCCTGATTTCAACGGTCAGCAGCACGCCAGTCGGCTCGACGATTGTCGCGATGGACATTCTGGCGTTCCTGCTGTTTGCCTTCCTGGGATTCCTGCGGAACCGGGGCAGTCTTCGCTCGAATGCCTCCATTCTGCTGGCACTGTTGCTTGCGTTTGCGGGCGGGTGCGGCAAAGAAGCGCCCAAACCACCACCAGCTGAGGAAGTGTCCTCTGGTCCCCGCATTGATTTGGACTTGACGACGCTCAGCGAAATGATGGCGTACACGCAGGTCTTCTACATCATGCAGAAACCGCAAGATTACAACGGGCAGCGTATCCGCATGCAAGGGACGCTTCTGGTGACGGAAGACCCCATCACCCATGCCAAAGTCTTCAACTGCAACATCTCGGATTCAGCAGGCTGCTGCGCTAAAATGGTTCCGTTCGTGCGCAAAGGGAATTACACCTGGCCCCAGGACTATCCCCCCAAAGGAACCGTCATCCGCGTGACTGGCAAGTTCGAGGTGCATGTCGAAAAAGGGTTCGCCGTGGGAATGGATCGCGTCATCGCACAATTGAACGATGCGGAAATGGAGGTGGGTCCTCCCTCCAAATAGTGCTTTTCCACGAAAATGCGAAAAAGTTTTCAGAAAGGCGTTTGCACTGGAGAAAATCTGGAGATATATTAAATAGCATTCACCTAGAAGCGGGTGTAGCATAGTGGTAATGCTCCAGCTTCCCAAGCTGGCTAGGAGGGTTCGATTCCCTTCACCCGCTCCAATCTTTTGCCTCCCTTGCATTGCTGCGCGGGAGGCTTTTTTGTGCTTTGGGATTATTCCCACTCGATGGTGGCCGGCGGCTTGGGCGTGCAGTCGAATACAACGCGAGAGATGCCTTCGACCTCCTGCGGAATGCGGTTGGAAACGGTCTCAATGAGTTCCCACGGCAGATGGACGACCTGCGCGGTGACGGCATCGCTGGTCAGGATGGAACGCAGGGCGATGGTGTATCCGTAGTGGCGCTGACCATTCAGCATTCCAACGGACTTCACGGGAAGGAACACTGCAAAACTCTGCCACGTCTTGCTGTACCAGCCAGATTTGCGCAATTCCTCGATGAAAATCGCATCTGCTTCGCGGAGCATCCGCAGATATTCCCGCTTGATTTCGCCGACACAACGCACGCCCAGCGACGGTCCGGGGAACGGCTGGCGGTCTATCATGACTTCGGGCAGCCCGAGTTTGCGCCCCACGGCACGAACTTCATCCTTGAAAAGACGCGCCAGAGGTTCGACGAGTTCAAACTTCAGGTCTTCGGGCAAACCGCCAACATTGTGGTGGCTCTTGATGACACCGGCGGGATTGCCGTCCAAGGGGATGCTTTCCAGGAAATCGGGATAGATGGAGCCTTGCCCCAGGAACTTTGCCTGGATGCCACGTGCTGCCTCCGCAAAAACATCAATGAACTCCGCGCCGATGATTTTGCGCTTCTTTTCGGGCTCGTTCACGCCCGCCAACTTGTCCAGGAAGCGGTCCGAGGCGTCGATGTAGACGAGATTCATGTCAAAGGTGTCACGGAAGACTTTCTGGACCTGTTCGGGTTCGCCCAGGCGGAGCAGACCGTGATTGACGAAGACGCACGTGAGTTTCTTGCCGATGGCACGATGGATGAGGGCGGCAGTCACGGAGGAATCGACACCGCCGGAGAGACCGAGGACAACCGTTCCATCCCCAACCTGCTCGCGAATGTCCTGAATGGCCTCTTCAATGAAGGAATCGACGGTCCAGAGTCCATGGCAGCCGCAGGTGTTCTTGCAGAAGTCGATGGCGGGGGCGGGAGCGAGGTCCGTGACGCTGAGGAGCGGGAGGTTCAGAGCCTGGAAGCGCATCAGGTCGGCGGGATGTTCCGAAGCCTGCGGGTCGCGGCAGACAATCAGTCCTACCGGGCTTTCCTGCAGGACGCGCTCGACGGGGACGGTCCACGGCATTACCATCGTGTAGATGTGCTCTGCACGGATGGCTCGCGCGTACTTCTGGATGTCCTTGCAGCCAAAGTTCAAAAGAATGACGGTTTCCGGAGTCTTTTTAATCATAGGGAACTCGATTGGTTGAGGGTGAAATACGAAAAGGAAGAGTAAAATCAAGAGAGAGCATTGCAAAACTACCGCCCAACCGCAAAAACGCCGCAAGCGGTGAAGCCATCGCACCGCGCCGTGAAGGCAGTTGGGATGAGAGTTTTGCAATTCCCTAAATAATAAAATAATGCCTTTTTTCGTTCCTGTCAAGACGACGCGTGCGCACTTCTACGGGGCGGGGATTTGGAAAACCAGGGGGAAGGCATTATATTTATAGCAAGTGGAAAACCTCGTGCTAGGGTTCTAGATCATCTAGGAAATCTAGAGAATCTAGGAAATCTAGAGGTTCTAGAGAGTCTGGAGAGAAAATGGATTGTTCAATAAACACGTTGATTGACTTTTCGAACGGAAACGAGTTCTGCCTTGGCGTCGTTCGGCAAGTGGGCGAAAATCGGTACCAGGCGGAGACTGCGACGGCGCGAAGCGTCCGCGTTTCCGCCCGCCAACTGATTGCCGTGTATGGTCCCATCCATGGCACCAGCGTAGACAGAAACCTGGCTGAAACGCAGGCGAAGGTCGACGCTGCGGTGGCGGAGGTTGATACGACTTTCATCTGGGAAATCTACAACGAGCAACCAGGAGAGTACACGCTGGAACAGATTTCAGCGAATTTCTTCGGGGACGAGGCTCCCGTACACCTGTCGGCACTGGCACGTGCCTTGAATGCGGATGTGGTGCATTTTCACCGTCTGCAAAACAAGATTGCCGTTCGTTCCAAGGAAGAAAGCCAGGAGTTGGAACGCCTGCGGAAGATCCGCGCAGAGCGTGCAGCGTTGCGCCAACGCACGGCGGACTGGCTGAGCGGTTCCCTGGCACACAAGGCAGACGAACCGTATCCTGTCCCGGAGGAGCAGGAGGTGTTCCTGCGCGGCGTCATCGACTATCTGCTCTGCGGAACCAACAGCGACGCTGTTAATCTCCTCGGAAACGCCCACCCCAAATGGAATGCACGCGAAGTCGGCATTCGCGTCCTCCATGCAACCCACCGCATGCCAGAGGGCGTGGACGAGTTCCTCCTGGTCAACGGCATCCATGCCGGATTCTCGAAACAGGCGCTGGAAGCCGTCGAAGCCATCCCTCGCACCTTCGAAACCGCAGGACGCGAAACCATTGCCGAACCAATGATCTTCAGCATCGACGACGAGGAAACCCGCGAAATCGATGACGCACTCTCCTGCCGACGCGACGGCGATGACTTCATCGTGGGCATCTACATCGCTGACCCCGCTTGCTTCGTGAAAAAAGGAGATGTTCTGGACGAGGTCGCAGAAGAACGTCCTCTCTCCCTCTATCTCCCCACCACGACCGTGACGATGTTCCCCGACCGATTGAGCACGGATTTGGCAAGTTTGAACCGGGGAGAGGCACGTCCCAGCCTCACCTTCACGGTCCGCCTGAACCGCGAGGGGGAAGTCCTGACCTGGAAATTGGCGCCGTCCGTGGTGACGGTCACACACCGCTTGACCTATGTGGAAGCCGATGCGCTGTTGGAAGCCAAGGAAGGGGAACTCGGTACGGCTTTGCAGGATTTGCTCATGCTGTCGGACGCGATGCGGGCATTCCGCGAGGAAGGCGGTGCCGTAATGCTGAACCGTCCCGAACTGCGGGTCCGCGTGAAGGACGGCGAAATTACGGTGGAGTCGGAAGACCAGGAGACGCCGTCCCATCGCCTAGTTTCGGAGTTCATGGTTCTGGCAAACCACCTGGCGGCAAAATACGCATTGCGGAACGAGATTCCCGTCATCTACCGCGTGCAGGACCCGCCATCGGGAGAAGTCCATTCCGTGCACGACTACGAACCGTATTATTTCGAGCAGCAGGTGCGCCAGATGAAACGGACGCGCCTTTCCACCTATCCCCAACCACATTTTGGCCTCGGACTGGACATCTATATCCAGATTAGTTCCCCACTGCGCCGCTATGCGGATTTGGTCCTTCACCGCCAACTAGCGGCGCACTGCCTGGGACAACCACTGCCGTACACGCAGGAGGAGTTGTTCGTGGTGCTGGACAACGTCGAAAAGACCGCCTTTGCCAACCGCTCCTACGAACGGGAAGCCGACAACTACTGGCTGCTTGAATACCTTCGCCGCAACTGCCTCGGGCAGTCCATGATGGCGACCGTCATGCGCGTCGATTCCTACCAGGCACTCGCGGAACTGGACTACTACTGCGTGAGGGGAATCCTCCTAAGCCGCGACCAATCCGTCCCCAGCGAACACATCCGCGTCGTCCTCAAGGAAGTCTATCCTGACGCACATCGCATGATTCTGGAACGAAAAGACTAACCATTCAGAGGCATTCTATGAAAACTGTACGTCTCGGCAAAACGGAATTGACCGTCAACAAAAACGGTTTCGGCGCACTCCCCATCCAGCGAATCCCCAAGACGGAAACTACGAAACTCCTTCGAAAAGCCTTCGACAACGGCATCGACTATTTCGACACCGCACGCTACTACACCGACAGCGAGGAGAAAATCGGCGCCGCTCTCGCTGACATCCGTTCCCAAATCGTCATCAGCACCAAGACAGGCGCACAAAACGCCGACTCCTTCTGGAAAGACCTCGAAACCAGTCTCCGAAATCTCCGAACCGACTACATTGACATCTATCAGTTCCACAACCCCGCCTTCGTCCCCAAGCCCGATGACGGCACGGGCCTCTACGAAGCCGCGCTCCAGGCCAAGGAACAGGGGAAAATCCGCCATATCGGCATCACGAACCATCGCCTGGCAGTCGCCCGCGAAGCGGTCGCCAGCGGTCTTTATGCAACGATGCAATTCCCCCTTTCCTACCTTTCCACAGACGCCGAACTCGCCCTCGCAGAAGCCTGCCGCCAGGCGGATATGGGCGTCATCGCCATGAAAGCCCTTTCCGGCGGTCTCATCAACGACGCCGCGACTGCCTATGCCTTCCTGGCGCAGTACGACTACATCGAACCCATCTGGGGAATCCAACGCGAATCCGAACTCGACGACTTCCTCGCCTGCCAGCAAAACGAACCCGCCCTCACTCCCGAACGCCTCCAACGAATCCAGGCGGATCGCACCGAACTCGCCGGAGACTTCTGCCGTGGCTGCGGATATTGCATGCCCTGCCCCGCCGGAATCGAAATCAACAATCTCGCCCGCATGTCCCTGATGCTGCGACGCGCACCTCACAGCGTCTATCTCACACAGAATTACTACGACAAGGAACAGAAAGTCCTCGCCTGCCTCCACTGCAATCAATGCCGTTCCAAATGCCCTTATGGCTTGGACACTCCCACCCTGCTCCGCCGTAACTACGACGACTTCATGGACTTCTGGCAACACCGCAACCAGGCAAAATAGAGCCACCTCCCAGAAAAACTAGAGGCCCCCAGGAAAACTCCCGGGGGCCTCTCGCTTTTACCAATTTCGCATTCCGTGTCTACTGTTCACGGAGCCAGTTGAGGGCGACGGAAGCGCCAGCCAGTTCGCCGACCTTGGTGCCGAGTTTGGTGATGCAGACCTCGCAGGGGTCGCGGAGTGCCTTCCAGGCGAATCGCGGCAACTGCTTCAGGACGGGTTGCAGGAGATAGTCGCCCGCGTAATAGGCGGAGGTTCCCAGAATGATGATTTGCGGGTTGAAAGTGGTAATGCAAAGACCGATTCCCTGCGCCAGGCGCAAGCAGATTTCATCCCACATCGCAACCGCCAAGGGAATGCCCAACTTCGAACCTTCGCGGATGGCCTGGAAGGACAGGTTCTCCAGTTTGCCATCCACGCCGGGCACGTGGAACATCGCGTGGTCGGGACGATGACGCAGCATATCTTGCAGACGCAACGCAACCGCACGACCACCGCAGTATGACTCGAAGCATCCCTGCTGACCACAACCGCACAACGGACCGTTCACATCCAAAACCAGGTGCCCCAGTTCCGTCCCAATGCCTGTGCAACCTGTCAGCAACTTGCCATTGGCGATGACACCGCCGCCAACGCCCGTGCTCATCGTCAGGTAAATCGCGTCCGTCTTGCCTTTCGCGCTTCCGAAGAAATACTCCGCCAGCACACCGGCGTTTGCGTCGTTTTCCATCACGACTGGCACGCCAAGCCCCTTGGCGAGGTCGTCACGGATGGGCACGTTGTCCCACACCATATTCGGGGACTTCATAATCCGTCCGCCCACCATATCCAGCGGACCAGGTGCGCAAATGCCGCACGCCTTGATGTCGCTCATCTCCATCCCCTGCCCTTTCACAAGTTCCTTCGCCAAGGCAACCACCTGCGACAGCACATCCCCGTAGGGCGCCGTCGACCCAGACGCAATGCGCCCGTTCACAATAATGTTGCCTGCGCCATCCGCAATGCAAACCGCAATTTTCGTGCCGCCTACATCCACGCCTAGCACTCTCGTCGATTCATCCATCGTTTCTCTCCTTGCATTTCTGGGATTTTTGGGGATCGTTTTCAACGAAAAACATTTTCTAGAGGAAATTGCAAAACGGTTCTCCCAACCGCCTTCTCTGCGTTTCGGCGGTTGGGATGTTGGTGTTGCAATTACCTCTCTAATATTGCCTCGTTTTCCACACTTTCAAGCCATCCCTCCCCTTTTTCCACCAAAAAAAGCAAGAAGAACCTCCCTCTCCGATTTGTGGTTGCGCCCCGCACACCACCCAAGAGGAGATGTCGCATGTCGTTTTTGCAGGACACACTCACGTTTCCCTCATTTTCAGAAAAAAACGAGAAGAATCACCATCCGTTGGAAAAAAACGACATTATATTATAGAAGATAGGATTTTACCCTCAAAGGAGTTCAAAACGAAATGAACGTTGAATTATCGGGACAAGCTCTGCCGTGCGTGCGTATTTTCTGCATCGGGAACAACTACCGCGAGCACGTGAAGGAGTTTGCAGACAACAAGCCAGAGCCGTTGTTTTTCATGAAACCGGCGGCCTCGATTGTGCCTCCTGGCGAAACATTGCACTCGCACGTGGCGGGCTATGATGTGCATTACGAGGCAGAAGTCACCGTCCTGCTTGGGAAAGAAGGACGACCGCAAACCGTCGAGGAAGCAGTCTCCTTTGTGGCAGGTCTGGGAATCGGTCTGGATTTGACCTTGCGCGATTTGCAGATTAACCGTCTCCGTCCCGAACGGCTTCCCTGGGAGACCGCCAAGGCGTTCGAGGGCAGCGCTCCTCTCTCCCCATTCACACCTTTCGATCCCAAGTGTGACGACCTCCATAACCTTCCTTTCCAAAACCGCGTCGACGGCGTTCTCTGCCAGGATGGAAACACCCAGGACATGATTCTCTCCATCCCCGAAATGATTCTCTATCTGGCAAAGTTCTGGTACCTCCGCCCGGGCGATGTCATCTTCACCGGCACCCCGAAAGGCGTCGGGACCCTGGTCGGAAAACACCTCGTCGAACTCCGCAACCATCGCGGGACTCCCTACATCTGGCACATCAACGAATAACCCAATAGCACGGAGAAAGACCATGTTCCAGTTCAAAATCGGTGCAATGGTAGATTCCTTCCGCCTCCCCATTCCAGAGGGTGTCCGCAAGGCACATGAAATTGGGGCGGACGGCATCCAGGTCTACGTCACTTCAGGCGAAATGGCCGCCGAAAACATGGACGCGCAAAAACGCGCCGATTTCCGCAAACTCGTCGCCGACAACCAACTCGTCATCTCCGCACTCTGCGGCGACCTCGGCGGCGCGGGGTTTATGCTCGCCAACGAAAATGAAGACAAGATTCGACGCTCGCAGGCCATCGTCGACCTGGCCGTCGACCTTGGAACCAACGTCGTCACCACCCACATCGGCCACGTTCCTGGCAGCAACGACCATCCCTGCTACAAAAACCAACTCCTCGTCTGCCGCATCCTGGGCGAATATGCAGCCAAGCGCGGCGTCACCTTCGCCATCGAAACGGGTCCCGAAACCGCACTGCGCCTGCGCGAGTTTCTGGACGATGTCGGTTCCGAGGGAATCGGCGTCAACATGGACCCCGCCAATCTCGTCATGGTCCAGAACGACGACCCCGTCCAGGCAGTCCACACCCTCGGGAAATACATTGTGCACACCCACGCAAAAGACGGATTGCACCTCTCCGATTTCGACCCGCTGACCGTCTACGGCACCCCAGGAACCACCCCCGTCGACCCCGCACGCTGGGGCGAACTCTTCCGGGAAGTCCCGCTCGGCGAAGGTGCCGTTGCCTGGGACGCATACCTCGCCGCCCTCGCCCAAGAAGGCTTCCACGGCTTCCTCACCATTGAACGCGAGGTCGGCGACAATCCCGAAGCAGACATCCGTTTGGCGGCCAACTTCCTGCGCAACAAAATCCAAGCATAAACGCCATGAAACTCGCCTACCACCTCCATTGGCTCCTGCTCGCCGTCCTGCTCTTTGCAGGCTGCGGTGGCAACGACCCCAACAAGCCCATTCGCCTCACCTACAGCATCTTCTTCCCCTCCACCCACGTTCACTCCGTTCTCGCCAAGCAGTGGGCAGATGAACTGGAAGCACGAACCAACGGACGCGTCCACGTCGATATCTTCTACGGCAGCACCCTCACCGCTGCCGGCAAGAACTTCGATGGCGTCGTATTTGGCCTCTCTGACCTCGGAATGAGTTGCTTCGCCTATTCCGGCGGCGTCTTCCCCCTCTCCGAGGGGCTCGATCTCCCCCTCGGATACCCTGACGGACGCACCGCAACCATCATCGCCAACGAATACCTCGAAAAGTTCCACCCGCAGGAACTGGAAGAAGCGCACATGCTGTACATCCACGCGCACGGTCCGGGAGTCGTCGCCTCGACCGCACCCGTCCGTAGCATTGACGACATCCACAAACTCAAGGCAGTCCGCGGGACCGGCATCACGGCGCGCGTCGTCAAATCCCTTGGCGGCAATGCCGTTGGGTTGCCGCAGGGAGACACGTATGAGGCACTTCGCAAAGGCGTTGTCCAAGGGACGCTTTGCCCCATCGAAACCCTCAAGGGCTGGAAGCAGGGCGAGGCCATCGAGCACGTCGTCAAGGTTCCCTCCATCGGATACACCACCGCCATGTATGTCGTGATGAACAAGAAACGTTGGGAATCCCTCCCGAAGGACATCCAGGACATCATCAACCAACTCAACCGCGAATGGATTCCCAAACACGGCGCAGCCTGGGACCAGGCCGACAAGGACGGCTATCGATTCATCAAGGAACTCGGCAAGGAATATACCCAGATTTCTCCCGAAGAAGATCAAAAGGCTGCAAAACTCCTTCAGCCCATGCTCGAAAAATGGGCCGACCAGGCAGAAAAACGCGGCGTCCCCGGACACGAACTCATCCAGTTCATTCAGGAACGAATCCACGCCCTCGCGGACGACAAGTTCGTTCCACCCTATCCCTTCGACCTCGAACAAGACAACAAAGGCAACTGAACCATGTGGGAACTCTATAAGAAAATCGTCTCCTGGGTCGTGCGGGCATTCGCCGTCCTGGCGGGAATCGGCGTGCTCGTCATGATGCTCGTCACCTGTTGCGACATCATTGGAAGGCATTTCGGACACGCCATCACAGGCGCTGTGGACATCGTGCAGGTCTCGGCCTGCATCGCCGCCATCTGCGCCCTCCCCTACACCACCGCCGTGAAGGGCCACGTCGCCGTCGAGTTCCTCTCCCAGATGTTCCCCCATGCCGTGCGAGCACTGGTAGACGGCATCTGGCGCGTCGCCGTCATCGTGATGTACGGCTTCATGGCCTGGGGTGGCATCGTACACGGCAATACCCTCTTCCGCCGCCACAGTTCTACGCTGACCATCCACATCCCGACCTTCTGGATTCTCTACGTCATCTCCGCCGTTTCGCTGGTGACCATCCTTGTGAAACTCTACAACCTCGCCCATCCCGGAAAGGAGATGATGAGACCATGACCTCCCTCGTCGCAACAGGCATTCTGGGCTGCCTCGCCCTCCTCGTCCTACTCCTCCTCTCCGTACCCGTCGGCTTCGCGCTCATGCTCGTCGGCAGCATCGGCTTCGCCATCGTCATGGGAAGCCCCATCCAAATCTACAACATCCTCGTCAGCACAACCTTCGACAATTTCTCCAATTACGGACTCTCCGTCATCCCACTCTTCATCTTCATGGGACAAATCGCCTTCCATGCCGGCATCAGCCGACGCCTCTTCGACGCGACGTTCGACTGGTTCGGGCACCTGCCTGGCGGTCTGGGCCTTGCCACGACGGGTGCCTGCGCTGGCTTCGGCGCCGTCTGCGGTTCCGGTCCCGCCAGCGCCGCCACGATGGCCGCCGTCGCCTTGCCCGAAATGAAACGCCACGGCTATGACACCTCCTTCGCGGCGGGCATGGTCGCCGCCGGCTCCAGCCTCGGCATCCTCATCCCGCCCAGCGTCGTCGCCATCGTCTATGCCGTCATGACAGAAAGTTCCCCCGCCAAGGTCTTCGCGGCCAGTGTCGTCCCGGGCATCCTCATCACCCTGCTCTTCTGCATTTACATTACCATCACCAGCCTACGCCATCCAGAACTCTGCCCCCACGCCAACCCCGTCCCCTGGAAACAGCGCTGGAAATCGCTTCTGGGCGTGCTGGAAACCGTCCTGCTCTTCCTTCTGGTGATGGGCGGCATGCTCTTCTTTGGATGGTTCACCCCGACCGAAGGCGCCGCCGTCGGTGCCGGCGGCGCATTGCTCATCGCGCTGTTCCGACGAAGCCTGACCCCACGCACCTTCATGCTCGCCGTCTCCGAAACCATCCGCACCAGTTGCATGGTCCTCGTCATCGTCACGGGTGCACTCGTCTTTGGGCGATTCCTCGCCGTCACAGGTCTTCCCACCGCACTCGCGGAGGTCCTCGCCGGCCTTCCCGTCTCGCGATACGTCACGATGTCCATCATCCTGGTCTTCTACATGATCGCCGGCTGCTTTGTGGACGCCCTCGCGCTCGTGATGCTCACCGTCCCCATCTTCCTTCCCGTCGTCTCCAAACTCGGCTTTGACCTGACGTGGTTCGGCCTGATGATTGTCATGGTTGTCGAACTTGGAGTCATCACGCCCCCCGTCGGCGTGAACGTCTATGTGGTCAGCGGGATCGAGCGCAGCGTTCCTCTCGTCGCCATCTTCCGCCGCGCATTCCCGTTTGCGCTCCTCATCACGTTCGCCGTCATTCTTCTCATGATTTTCCCGCAAATCGGTCTCTGGCTTCCACATGCGCTCCACTTCTAACCCCGCAGGAGGTCCCCACATGCCCGAATCCAAACGCATCCTGTTCTGTACAGATTTCTCCGAAAATGCACGAATCGCATTCAACTTCGCTATCGACGAAGCCGCCCGCAGCCCCTCATCCGACCTCTTCCTCCTTCACGTACTCCCACCCCCAGACGCCACCTACTGGAAACCCTACATCTACCAACTCGACGATCAAGTCGACAAGAAGGCAAAGGACGAGTTTGAACAGAAAGTCCAGCAGGAATACGCCTCCAGCATCCCTGCCAACACCACCTTCAAGCCAATCTTCCGCGTCGGAAAACCCGATCAGGAAATCCTCAAGGCCGCCCAGGAACTCCAAGTCGACCTCGTCGTCCTGGGACGCCAGGGACGCGGCGCCCTCCAGACCTTCTTTTTCGGCTCCATCGCCTCCAAGGTCGTCCAAAAGGCCGCCTGCCCCGTTCTCGTCATCCCACCCAAAGCAACCAAATAACTCAGGAATCCTCACCATGGCAGACAAATCCCTCGAACTCCAACTCAAGGAACTCATCGTCGAACGTCTCTTCCTCGAAATCGACGCCGACCAGATTGGCGATGACACCCCCCTCTCCGACTACGGTGTCGATTCCTTCCTCCTCCTGGAACTCATCGTCGCACTCGAAGAGGTCTTCGATGTCAAATTCGAGCAGTCCGACATTACCGCTGAGGTTCTCAAGACAGTCGCCTCCATGGCCGCTCTTGTTCGTTCCAAGAACCCGACCCTGTAAACAAGGGGGTCTTCATGCCATCTCAAACCGAGCACAACCTTCCGAATGTCGGCCTCGTCGGCATCGGCGGGTATGGAAGAACCCACTACAACTTCTACCTGAAACTGATGGATGAAGGGAAGATGAGGTTCACAGGCGCAGTCGTCTTGCCTCATCTGATGCAGGAATATGCGGACCAGGTCGCAGTCCTCCACGAACGCCACATCCCCATTTATCCGTCGGACGACGCACTGCTTGAAGCGCAACGTGGCACCCTGGACCTCGTCGGCCTCCCCGTCGGAATCGCAGCGCACCGTCCCCTGACCTGCAAGTTCCTCGATGCAGGCATCAATGTCTTCGTCGAAAAACCCCTCGCTGGCTGCCTTGCGGACGCGGACGCCATCATCGAGACCGCCCGCCGCACGGGCAAGTTCGTCGCCGTCGGCTACCACAATATGTACAGTCCCGACATGCACCTGCTCAAGAAGACCATCCTTTCTGGGGAATACGGGCGTCTTCTGTCGGTCAAAATGTTTGCGGAATGGCCTCGTGCGGATACCTACTATGCCCGCAACAACTGGGCGGGCATGGCCATCGTCAAAGGCCAGCCCGTCTACGATTCCCCGTTGAACAATGCGCTGGCACATTACCTCAACATCCCCCTGTTCTGCGCAGGAGACGACTTTGCGACCGCCGCCCACGCCGTCAAAATGCAGGCGGAACTCGTGCGCGCCCGCCAGTCCATCGAGACGTTCGACACCTGCGGCGTCCGCATCATCACCCACAATGGTGTCACCATCCTGCTGCTCCAAACCCATGCCTGCGGCGCAGGACGCAATCCCCGCCTCCATTTCCAAATGGAGCGCGGGCATTTCCTCTGGGAACTGCAAACCAAGACAATGCAATTCTTCGATGCCGAAAACCACCTCGTCCATTCCGAAGCCCTCCCCGATTTCCGCATCTTCGAGTTCAACAACGTTATTGCACGCATCCACGACCCTTCCGCATTCATCTATACGCCAGAAAACTCCCGCGAACAACTCTTCTGCATCGAAAAAATGCACCAGAACTTCCCCATCCACAATCTCCATTCCAACGAATACCAAATCGACACGGGACACGACAACCAGTACATCATCCCAGGAATCTCCGAAGTCTTCGACCGCTGCTACGCCAATGGTCTTCTTCCTTCTGAAGCCGGTGCCACCTGGAGTTCCCCCGTGCCCATGAAAGACATCATCTAAGGACTGAACATGAAACTCTGCGTCATCGGCAACCGTGGGCACATTGGATACGTTTTCCAGTCCATTCACGAGGTCCCGAACCTCGAACTGCCCGCACTTTCCACGGGTTCCGATGACGCTCCCGACCGCCTCCTCCAACTCTCCCACAACGCCCATTTCCAGCCGGTCGTCTTTCCCGACTGGCAGGAAATGCTCCGGCAAATCCAGCCCGACATCGTCGCCATTGACGGCCCCTGGCACCTCCATGCCACAATGGCAGCCTTCGCGCTTCGCCTGGGCATTCACGTCTTCTGCGAAAAGCCCATTGCCCTTACGTTGGAAGACCTGGAAGCCGTCCGCCAGGCGCAAGCCTCCACAGGCGCGCACATCCTCTCCATGGTCGGGCTTCGCTATCAGGCAGACTTCCAGCACGCCCTCTCCCTAGTCCGCGGCGGTGCCGTCGGCAAGGTCAAAATGATCCGTGCGCAGAAATCCTACAAACTCGGTAAACGACCCGATTTCTGCCGCGAACGCAACACCTACGGAGGAACCATCCCCTGGGTCGGCTCTCATGCCCTCGACTGGATTCTCGCATTCTCCGGCAGTCCCTTCCAAACCATCTTCGCCACCCACACCGCCGAGGACAACCACGGCTACGGCTCCCTTGAAATCGCCTGCCAGGTCCTGGCCACCATGCAGAACGGTGTCCAGGCTCTCGCTTCCATCGATTATCTCCGACCCGACGCCGCCTCCTCCCACGGCGATGACCGCATCCGTGTCGCCGGCACTACGGGCATCCTGGAAGTCGTCGGCGGCAAAGTCACTCTTCTCGACAACCAGGGCCTCCGTGAACTCCCCGTCCCTCCTGCACCCAGGCATCTCTTCTCGGACTTCGCGCGCTCCATCGCCTCCAACTCCCCTCTCTGGGTCCCCGAAACCGAAACCTTCGAACTCACACGGGCCTGCCTCCTCGCCCGCGACTCCGCCGATTCCGGGAAAGTTTTAGTGGTTAGTGGTTAGTGGTTAGTGGTTAGTGGTTAGTGGTTAGTGGTTAGTGGTTAGTGGTTAGTGGTTAGTGGTTAGTGGTTAGTGGTT
>JAFRLI010000108.1 GCA_017431255.1 Victivallales bacterium | reverse complement strand
GGTGCTCTGCGTGCTGTAGGCCTCGATGGAGTAGCCGGAGCCGCCCTCCAGGTAGGACGCCGAGAGCGTGTCGGCATGGACGCCGTGGGCCGTGGCGGTGCTGTTAACGTATGTCCGTGTCCCCTCGCCGCCGACGAGCAGCGTGCCGTCGCCGTCGAAGTAGATCCCGTAGCCTTCCGCGCTGCCGTAGAGCGCGACGTCCCCGCTCTGGGAGAGGGTGCTGCCTGAACTCAGCAGGCGAACCGCGTACGTCTCGCCGCTGCGGGCAGAGGAGGTCCCGATGGCTACTTCTTCCAATTCCGAGATTACATAATCTGCTTCCGATAAAATTGGCACATCAATGTATTCTATTTGCTCTGGCATGGCTTTCTTTTTATTATGTCGAGAATGTTGCGGCGAGGATTTCTGGAGATTTTATGAGGTTCGCGGTGTCAAATACTCAGACTGTATTTGGGTAGTTGAACATTGCGCTTCCGCAGGACACGCTCTAGTACCTTTTGGCACTTGCCGCAGTCCGTGCAGTTGATGGCGCAGTTCTGGGCGATGCCGGATTCCACCCAGTCGGCGGGGAATGAGGCGTTGTCTATGGTGAAATGGGCATTCTCCACACCCAGGATGGCGAGCAGGTTGCCGTCCCAATGCCCTTCTGCGTATGCCTTCAGCATCAGTTCGGGGTGTGGCGTGGAACGGGTGGCTAGTTTCATGGCGGAGATGTAGGGTTCGTAGAAGTGTATGTCTTCGGGGCGAATCCAGGACATGCGGAGGATTTCCGCCGCAGCTTCGATTGTGTTCGTGATACGCCCGCACAAGCGGTAGGGGTAATGCAGGATGAACTCCTGCTCCTCCGCCATCCATGGTTTGTGGCAGAGATAGTTGTCGTGCCAAATCTGCACGGGGCAGCATCGCAGACAGGCGCTGTTCACCAGCAAGCACAGCTTCTTGCCGTGCGCCTTGCACCATTCCAAGAAATGCGCCAGGACGCGCCTGTCCCGCTGTATATCCCTGCAAATGTAAAAGGAATCGAAGATGTCGGAAATATATTCCATCGCCTTGGTGGACTCGAGTTTCATATTGACGCTGGCGCGAATTTCCACCTGGGGATAGCGCACTTTCAGGACCTTCGCGATGAACTGCGAGGTGGTGGTGACGATTTCAGGAAAAAGATTGCGCCGTCCCAGTTCCTCCATCACATCATAGACCTGAAATCGTAGGTTTTCCGTAAATGCGTCCTCGCCATAGCAGTTGGCGTTAAAGAGCAGGTCCAGCTCGACACCGTTCTTTCGGCACCAGACCAAGTCCGTTGCCAGCTGCTCGATGCTTTCAGCGATGGACTTCTCCAGATGGACGACGCGGCCAGAGACCATTCCAGGCCAGGAAAAGAACACCTCCTTGACCGTGGGCAGGTACGGCTTCACCATTGCGGTGAAGCCTCCCTTGATGTCCCAGTCGTAGCCGACTGCATATTTTCTGTACGGGACAAGCATCCTGCGCAAATGTCACTTCGCGTTCTCGTTCTTCTTGAGCACGCCAGCTTCGACAAGCTTGTCGATGAGCTGCTGCATGGAGTTGAAAGCGGCGAGGAAGCCCTGCGGCGGCATGATGAGGCGAGTATGGGATTCCGGAACGGGTGCCTTGCCTTCCTCGGTGGGCTGTAGCGTCACGAGGTCAAAACGCACCATACCCCCCGCAAAGTGAATCTGCCCAATGCCGTCTGCGAAGATTTCTTTCTTGTCTGCCATTGCTGTTTTCTCCTGTACTTGATTATCACTGCACAAAAAAGAGCGTCTCTTGCTCGTGATTAACAGAGGTTTAGGACGACCTACGAAGAAGCACGAAAAGAGACGCTCAAAGCATGAGCGTGCCTAACGTGCGCTTCTTCGTGAAAAATGGAGGTCCTAATTTCTGTTAATCACAAAGCACAATTACTGACAGTATTAACTACTGGTTATGGTTATGTAAAAAGAGATGCTATTTCAGATAAGTGAATTACTTCTGGTTGTTTTGCATTAAGGCCGCGTTGGTTATGCGACCACACGAAAATTACCTTAATTTAACATTTCGAATGCCTGTTTGCAACGCCATTCGCGTCAAATTTACCCGCCTGACCTCAAAATTTATCGGAAAATCTTTTAAGAGGCACAAAATTCGCCACTTTGAGAGTTATTCGCCTCCATGATATCCATCGCCACGCCAGCCAGTCCTCTGCCCAGCCCACCAGGGGGCATTTTTGTACTCAATCCGCACTTTTTCGATAACGCTTTGTTCCCTACGAGGGTACCTAATAGGCTCCTGAATCCGTGAATTGTGGGTGGATGTACTGCCGGCGCCCTCGCCGACAGAAAATGCGTTGTGCTGGCGCCCCGTCAGCACAAAGTAAAATTCATGGATTCAGGAGGCTGGTTGGAGCTTGGGGCCAGAAGTCCTGGCGCGTCATCACTGGCAGGAACGATTTCAAGCTCGGCGACCATACCTCTATTTTGTATTTCCGATGACTGTCCCCGCTATGGCAGGCTTGTTATGATATGTCATTATTTGTCTAATACTGTCCACGCCTGTTCGGTTTCCTTGTCCCGACATGACCCATCGCGAAAAACATCCGTCTTTGGGCTTTTTTGCCGCCTGTGGATATATATCCTAAAAATCGGCAAAATGATTCATTAAATCGCTGATTTAACCCCATAGCCCGTATTTTTCTCGAAAAACACGCAGAAAAATCGGGCTTTTCATTTGCAAAGTTTCGTGAAGCAATTATATTATAGTTACTTCATTAAACACAA
This sequence comes from Victivallales bacterium, assembly GCA_017431255.1. Taxonomy (GTDB): domain Bacteria; phylum Verrucomicrobiota; class Lentisphaeria; order Oligosphaerales; family Oligosphaeraceae; genus RGIG2581. Next base: position 3,228 of record JAFRLI010000108.1, on the reverse strand, counting down.
GGAGGCAAGCAATGGCAAGACCGTTTTCCGGAAAACCGCATGTCGGGGAGAACCGCATCACCCGCAAGAACGGCATAACATACGTTTACGAGCGCACGACGCAATACGACCCGGAGACCAGGAAGACCATGACAACCTCCACCAGGTTGATAGGCAAAATCCTGCCTGGTGAAACAGAGATGGTCGCCACGCGCCGCAGGAAGCCCAACGGGTACCGCAAGGCGGAGGGACTTGCGACACGCCGCCACGTGGGCCTGACGGACATCCTTGAATGGGCGGGGCGGGAATCGCGCATCGACCATGACCTGCAGGCCTGCTTCAGCACGGGGGACGCGGCCAAGATACAGTCCATCGCCCGCTACTGGCTGGGGACCGACGGGAACACGCTTCCCCGCCTGGAAGGCTGGCAGCTGACGCACGAGCTGCCGTATCCATACGGGATAAGCGAGGACGTCTATGGAGAGCTCTTCAAGTCGCTCGGGCAAGACGAAAGCGGGATACAGGGCTTCTTCACGGCCCGGGCCGGACGCCTCTCCACCAGGCCCGTCATCGCCTACGACTCCACCACCATCTCGACCTGTTCGCAGAACCAGCACGAGGCACGGCGCGGCTTCAACAAGGACAGGGACGGGCTGGACACCATCAAGCTGCTGACGCTTTATTCCGTCAGGGACGATGAGCCGATTGCATATGCGAAGCAGCCGGGGAACGTGCCGGATGTGGTCTGCATCGACAACGCCATCGAACAGTTCAAATGCCTTGGCATCGACCGTCCCCTCGTGGCAACCGACACCGGCTACTGCAGCGAGCGGAACCTGTGCGAGCTGTGCAGGCGGAACATGAAGTTCCTGACCCTGGTCGACACGGATGTGAAAATGGCCGGGACAGCCGTGGACGCGCTGCGGGAGGCGCTTGAATCCATGGGGGCGGTCTGTCCGTTCGACTGCCATGTGTCAGGAGCCATGATGACTGCCATGCATGAGTTTTCGTTCAGAAGGGAACGCTCGCGCAACGGAATCGCAGCCGTCGAAATCGAAAAATTCAGCAGGAGACTGTATCTGTATGTCTTCAAGTCAAGCGAACTGAAGGACGAGCACGAACTCGCCTTCCGCAAGAAGCTCATGGAGTTGAAACGGCAGGTGGAGGAAGGCGTCACGGATTTCACGGAAGCCGCGAGGGAGCGCATTGCAAAATGTCTCGTATGCTCCAGGGCCGGGCGCGGGGGCGGGCTGCATGTCTCGTTCAACGAGGAAGCCTGCGCAAAGGCCAGGGAATATTTCGGCTATTTCGTGCTGGCGAGCAATGCGCCGCTGGCGGTGTTCGAGGCCCTGGAAGACTACAGGATGAGGGAGAGGATCGAGGAGCTGTTCCAGGATGAGAAGGGCAGCGTCGACGGACGGCGTCCGCGCATCTGGCACCCGGACGCCCTGCGGGGCAGGATGTTCGTGCAGTTCATCGCCCTGTGCTACAGGTGCTTCATCGTAAAGAAAGTCAAGGCCGTCAAGGAGACGCTCGGCAAGGATGACGGAAAGAAGACGGCAAAGAGACTCGAGCTGGAGAAAGGGCTCCTCAACTGGCTGAAGCAGCGTTCGCTCGCGCAGATATTCGACTGGTTCGACTGTCTGGAGGAGACCACTGTCAAGACCGGGGCGGGTGTCAGGCGATGGACCACCGAATCAGTGGCGCGGGACAGGCTCTTCCTGGAGTTGTTGGGCGTTGCCAAATCGTGAAGCAATTATCCGACTTTTAGGATATATATCCCTGAAAATGGGCAGAGGCCTGTGGCGTGCCTCCTGGGGCCGTTTAAGGGCATTTTGCTTTTTTGAAGGCCTTTTTTACGCTCCTGCAGAGGCGGTTTTCGTCATGGGTTGGGACAACTGGGACAATTGGGGACAATTGCGTTTGCGGCGACTGTCTCCGCTATCGCTGCCAGGGACTGTCCCCGCTTTCGCGGGGGCGACGAGCCGCGTCACTTCTCGGCGAGGGTGGTCTCGGCCCAGCCGGTGAGCTGTCCCGTGGAGGAATCGAAGTTCGCTCCAATGCAGATGATCGGCAGTCCGAGGGGCTGGTACTTCTCATAGTATTTCCGATCGAGAATCTGGCTGACGGCCTCCTCGGCACTTCGGTTGAGTTTGAATTCGAAGAGGAAGACCGTCCGCGATGTCCTTACCACTGCATCGATGCGTCCGGCGTTTGTGCAGGACTCCGCCTCGACGGCACCATTGAGCAGTTCGAAGACGCAGAAGAATATGGTCTGGTAATACTTTTCGTACTTGAGGTGGAGGTTGTAGGGCACCGTTGCCAGAAAGCCCTGGAAGAGCTTCAGGAAGGCGTGGTGGTTGTCGGCCTCCAGCGCATCCATCATCTGGAAGAGGAACTCCTGATTGCCGTGCTCTCGACGTTCGGTGTAGAAGTCCAGTAGCATCTCGTTGAAGGACTCCTGGACCTCGTAATCTGGGAAGCCAAGACGGTACCGGGTACTCAAGCGCGGCGTGGCGATGGTCTCCCTGATGGTGAGGTATCCGGTCTGCCAAAGAAGCCCGACTACGGGGAGGCGGTCCAGCTCGTAGGCGGAGAAGACGCTTTCGGAGTAGGTCTCCTGCAATGCGGCCTCGAAGTCGAGGCGGGTGTCGCGCGCCAGCTCCAGAAGGAAGGTGGGAGTGCCCGTGTTGCCCCAGTAGTTGGAGAACTCCCCGTTCCGGGCGAAAAACTTCGAGACGGACACAGGGTTGCAGACATGCGTCTCCGCGCGCGAGAAGCGGTAGCCGTCGTACCACTCCAGCAGTTGTTCCGTCAGCGCCTCTGGCGACATCCCGTTCGCCTCCGCCGCCAGGGGGATCCGGTCCGCGAAGTACTCCCGGATCTCGGCCGCCGTGAAGCCCAGCATCCCCGCGTAGTCCGGGTGCAGCGTGATGTCGGTCAGGTTGTTGAGTTCCGAGAAGAGCGACACGTGCGCGAACTTGCTCACCCCCGTCACCAGCGCGAAGCGGATCAGCCCCTCGTAGGTCTTGATGGCGCTGTAGAAGCCCTTCAGTTCGCGCAGCAGTTCGGAGACCTGCGGGCTGGCGATGTTCGAGAGGATGGGCTTGTCGTATTCGTCCACCAGCACCACCACCTGCGCCGTCTTCGCCAGTGTCTGCATCAGTTCGACCAGGCGTTCCTGCGGGGCGCTTTGCGTCAGCGCGATCCCGTGCTCCGTGGCGCACTCCTGGAGGCGAATATTCAGGT
>JAFRLI010000107.1 GCA_017431255.1 Victivallales bacterium | reverse complement strand
GATGGCGTCCTCGTTCGTCATGGGTACACCCCGCTCCCAGAGTTCCTGCAGGAAGCGGTAGCCGCCATTGGCGACGAGTCTGGCCGTCCCTTCGAGGAGCGCGGCTTTCTTCTGCTTGCTCCATTGGCGGATGACCTTGCCGATCCACTCGTTGCGCTGGCGGCGGTTCACGGTCGGGAGATGAGAAGCAGCCGCACCGTGGTCGCCCCAGCCGCCGAGCCGCTGTGCGTCGGCGTTCGCCGCCTCGACCGCAGCCGCCTTGTTTTCGCGGCGCAGGGCATTCTTTTCCGCGCTGCGTCCCACAAGCGGTGCTTCGGCGTGTGGATTCGGGCGTTCCACGCCGTCATCGCTCACGACCGTTTCAGGCTCGATGACGATAGTTTCTGCGGGCGCACTGAAGTGCGACCCTCCAGTTGCGCCGCCGGAAGCCGCCTGTGGGGGCTCCTGCGCCAAAGGCGAGGGAGAGGCGGGCGGTGGCAGCGCCTGTCTCTGGAACGCGCCAGAAATGGCCTGTGGCGCGTATGTCGGGCGGAGTCTTCCGGCATCGGGAGGCGCTACCGCTCCCTCCGAGACATCGCCTGTTTCCGAAATCGATGGAATAGCCTCGACCGCTTGCTGCAACGCCGCCACGTTTTCATGGTAGTAGTGGCGGGTCATGGCAGTCGATTCGTGTCCGACAATCGCCTGGACGATATGCAGGGGAACCCCGGCGTTTGCGGACATCGAGACGAATGTGTGTCGCAGCGAGTGGAAGGACGCCTCTGGTGCCTTGTGCTTGCGCCCCTCGATGGTGACGCTCATGACGATTCCGGCGTTCTTGAAAATCTTGTTTATGCGGTGGTGGACTTTCGACATCCCGTTCACCCCGCTTGACGCCCACTCGCCAATCGTCGGCAGGACATAGCCTGTCCTCGCCTCGATGGGGGTCTGCATGAGGAGGTCGGCGAGAACCTTGTGGATGGGAACCGTGATCGGACGCCCCTTGCGGTACTTCTTGGTCTTTTCGGGAATCTTCTGTATTACGGAGCGAACAATGTCTACCTCCGACCACGTCAGTTTGCAGCAATCGCCGAGGCGGAGTCCCGTGTACATCGCTATGCCGAATAGGGTGCGCCACTCGAATCCCTCGCGGGATGCCATGTCGACAAGCCGCGCCAGTTCCTCGATTGTCAGTTCGCGGCGGGTATGGGAATCGTCCGCCCGGAGAGGGAAGCCGTCCCACGGGTTCTTCTTTGCGCCCGCCTTGTCCATGAGCGTCCTGTAGATTTCGCGGAGGACGCAGAGGCGGTTGTTGTATGTAGAGGAAGAAGTCTCCTTCCTCAGGAAGTCGAGGTAATGCTCCGTGTGGTATCGCGTAATGTGCCGAAGCTCCGTCACTTCGGGGAACACCTGGTTCATGTACCTGACGAACACCCGCATCACCTGCTCCTTGCCGGTCATGGTGGCCGGGGCGAGGTCGCGCCGCATGGGGGACTTCATGTAGGCGTCCCATGCATCGGAAAGTTTCAACTGCGGACCCTCCGCCTCTCGCATCTCTGCGAGCTGGCGTTCCGTCATCACGGCGGCCTGAATGTTCTCGAAGGTGCGGGCCGCGTCGTCCTTCACGTAAGGGGCGAGGAACCTCTTGGCGAACTGCTCCGCCTCGGCTCGGTCTTTAGTTCCGGTAGATTTGCTGATGCGCTTTCCGTTGATGATGCAGCGGAGCGTCCACATCCCGGTCTTCTCCAACTGAAGTCCGCCGAGGCCTTTGGTGCGTCTCCGCCGCGTTTCCTTGGCGCGTGTCTTTGCCGTCTCCTCTACTGGTTTATCATCACGGATTACAGAAGAGTTGTCCACGGCAGGATTTTCCGGCGTTTCAACAGGCACTTCGGGAGCGGGTTCAGGATTGGGAGTATCTGGCGTACTGGATTGAGCGCACTGGTTTATTATCACGGATGACGGATTTGGAGACTGGATTGAGTTTACAGATTGATCTTGGTGTGTGGAATCCACACATCCGTCATTTCTCTCGCCCCCGTTGGGGATTGTTGCGTCATCGTTCATACCGTGTTTCCTTTCGCATCATACTGGCATGGTGCAAAAAAATCAGCGTTTGAAGGCCGGATTGCCCTCGAAACGCCGCATATAGTACAGTATAAACCAGTATTAGTCAAGGGGTCATATCAAAAAAGCCTTGGTTTTATTGGGTTTTCTGCGCCATGCGTTGTTTTAGCCTACGATATCTGAAGAGACAACGTCAGCAACTGCGATCCCGGCGGTCATTGCCGCCATTGCGATCATTAGCTTTTTCATTTTCGTTTTCCTTTTTCTTGGCTCTCAAGCTCTGCGGATCTTCGCCCGCAATCACCCTCGAACCGAGGTTTTGGTTTCCCCGCTCGGCACCGTGCCTCGCTGTCAGGATTGCCCTCTAAACTCAACAGACTATAGTTTTGGTCTGATGAGCCTTTCAGACACCCGAAATTATATCAAAAATTCGGCTCACTTGACAAGGGGGTATTTGAAAAAATTTTAGCCGCCAAAATCCACCCCTCGTAATAGCCCCAAAACGCCCATTTTATTGGGGTTTATTTATATTTCTTACATCTACGCTGCGCTCGCCCCACCCCTCGCAGACGCCCGCTCGCGCCGCTTCCGACCCCCGCGCCCCCCATCCCGACCCCTCTCCGAAGCAAATTCGACCT